>JADHLN010000001.1 GCA_016780625.1 Rickettsiales bacterium | reverse complement strand
ATTAAAGATATATCTCTTTTTGTGACAAGATTTTGGATTTTTGCTATATATATAAAATCTGCTCTTATTAAATCTAAAGATTGGGATACAACTTTTTTAATATTTTCTGAACATTATAATTTACCGATTTTAGGATATATATTACCAGCTATTTTATCATTTATTATTGAGGTGGTTTTTTCTCCTTTTATATTATTAGGGTTATTTTCTCGATTTTTTATTATCCCTCTTTTATTAATGACCATAATTATCCAGTTATTTATATTTTCTAGCGTTATGCATATTTATTGGATTTTAATGATGTTTTTTATTATTGCTTATGGTTCAGGAAGAATTTCTCTTGATTATTTATTAATAAGGAAAACTCCAATTAAACATATTGGCTAATGTATGGTATTTCATTAAAAGAAGAATATTTTTCTTTTATATTAGATAATAATCCTCAAATAGATTTCTTGGAAATACATGCTGAGAATTTTTTTTGCTTTGATGCGAGTAGAAATAAATTATTATATGAAATAAAGCAACATTACTCTCTTTCTATTCACTCGGTTGGTTTATCATTAGGATCATCTGCAGATTTAGATTTAGAACATTTAAATCAGTTAAAAATATTATGCGATAAAATAGAACCAATATTAATCTCTGATCATTTAAGTTGGTCTAAATATAATAATTTTGATTTTAATGATTTATTACCTTTGATTTATGATGATGAATTATTAAATTTATTAGCTACTAAAATAAATAAAGTACAAAATATTCTTGGCCGTAAAATTTCTATTGAAAATCCTGCTAGATATATAAATTTTAATTGTAGTAAATATGATGAAACTGATTTTATCAATAAATTAATTGATAAAACTAATTGTTATTTATTAATGGATTTAAATAATTTATTAATCAGCTCTCATAATCTTAAATTTAATCCAATTGATTATATAAATAAAATTAACCCTGATAATATCCATGAAATTCATATAGCAGGTTCTCAATTTATAAAGGATAAAAATATTTTTATTGATACTCATAATTGTCATATCTCAGATGAATTATTAAATTTATTTAAAGCTACCAATATAGCTAATGATAAATATATTCTTTATGAATGGGATAATAATTTACCAAATATTAATGTTTATCTGGATGAAATTAAAAATTTTAAATTACTAAATAATGAATAATAATTTTCAAAGAGCATTAAGAAACTATATATTATTTGATGATTTAGAAGTTTTTAAATTTGTAAATGAAGATAAAAGGGATAATTTAGAAATTTATAAAAATAATTTTTACGGTTTTAGGTTAAATTTTATATCTAAGCAATATTCTCAAACTAAATTACTCCTTGGTGATGCATATTTTATCCAATATGCAAAAAAATTTGTAAATTTATTCAAAGAAGAAAATCTTTCTAATTTGCTGGATATTTTTCCAGATTTTTTAAAAGATAATATAAATCTCTCTGATCTTGATTACTTATATGAATTCTTACTTTTAGAAAAATTAATTGCCTCACTTTATAATCAAAAAGATTTAGAAATAGAGCATAATAAAAATTTAAATAATGAAGTTTTAGAGAATGCTAATTTCAAATTAAAAAATAATGTATTTTTATATAAAGCCTCATACAATATTAAAGATATATGGTGCTACATAGTTGATATTAGTAAGGATCATAAAAAAATACCCGCCCCTAAAGTTATAAAGGAAAATTTTTATCATTTAATTACAAAAAAAGATAATATTATGATATTATCATTATCTAAAAAAGACTTTGATATACTCTCTAATAGTAATATTACGCTGAATGAATTGGAAGATCCTAATAAGTTTTTGTTAGATTACTTTATTTTTTTGGATATTTGTTAGTTTTTGTTGGATTTCTCTCTGCAAATCTTTTACGAGATTTATTGCTTATAAGAGCAATAACCTGAATTAAGTAACCAAATATAATTATTAAATAAGCAAGAATTTTATCATTAATCTCTTGATATGCATAAAAAGCTGCATAAAAAATAATAATTAAATTAAATGAAAATAATATCTGACCAATTCTATAGTTAATTATATATGATGAAAGTGATCTATTTTCAAATTTATGTCTGTGGTCTTGCTCGATATCAACCATATCAATTATTTTTTCAGCTGATCCAGGAGCAAGTTGTTCATATTCCTCTAATATGTAGCTTGGAGGAAGAATATTATTAGGTTTATTATTTCTAAATTTATTGTTGTTTCTTTTGTAATTCATTTTTTTTATTTTTTAATATTTTTTTAATATCATTTGCCACATATTGCCAATCTGAATATAATGACCATTCAGTATTTTTATAGGGATTTTTGATAAATTTATCTAGGGTTAAAAACTGACCTGATTTAAAGCCTGAAATAATTGTTGAAAAATATTTTTTTAACATGTTACCTTCCCCTACCCTGTGATTCTCCTCCTTTTATCCTTGAATCAGCAATAGCTGATAAAGGACCTTTAGTTGTTCCGTCATTTCCAATATCATTTATTAGATCTGCATTTATTTTTTTGGTAAGATCAACCTGATTAATTGTTGGAGATGGTGGAGGAGAAATATCTTCTGATGATTTTTGTACATTATTTATCTTAAGATCTTTCAATGCTTTGCTTGAAACAAACAAATCCATTATTGTACTTAATAATTTCTTTTTCTTTTCTGCTTTAGATAAACTGCTATTGCTTAATCCTTCATTACCAAGTGAAGGAGCTAGATCATTATTTTGAAAATTAGTTGCATTGGATTTTTCTTTCTTTTTCTTTTGCTTTTTAATTAATTTAAAAAGAATCTTTAATAATTTTTTGAGCTTTTTATTATCTTTTGCCTTCTCAATATCTTCTTCAGATAATTCTTCTAGCTGAGCTTCTTCATTAGCTGATATTTCTTCAGATTCTTTTGCATCCTTACCTTGCTTACCCTCTATTTCTTCTTTAGTTTTTTCAAGAAAATTTGTATCATCTTCAATTTGATTTATCTCTTTTGTTTCTTTTTTTTCAAATGATTTTTTATATATATTATTATCTTTTTCTTCAGACATAATAAAATTTAGGAATTCTAGCTATGATTGTGTATCAATTCTTCTATTTTTTCAATCTCATATTTTAAAATTAAATCAATTTTATTTAATTTTTCAATTTTTCTATATGCATGTAATATTGTAGCATGGTCTCTTGAATAATATTTTCCGATATCTGATAATGATAATTTTGTAAGCTTTTTGCTTAAAAAAATTGCTATATCTCTTGCAAATACAATCTCTTTATTTCTTTTTTTGGACTTTATTTCTGATACTGAAATTTTAAAATGACTTGAGATAATTTTAATTAAATATTCAGGGTCAATTATTAGGTTGTTTTTCTTAGCAATAAAATCTTTTATAATATCAGATATATTTTCTTTAGTTACCTTTTCACCCAAAACATCTTGATGAATAATAATTTTGTTAATAGCCCCTTCAATTTCTCTTACATTAGAGAAATATTGTGATGCTAAAAACTCTATAATATCCCTTTCTATTTTATAGTTATTAATAGCAACTTTGTGATCAATAATTTTTTTTCTTAAGCTTTTACCAGGTGCGGAAATAGAGGATATTATACCTCCATTAAGTAATGATTTTAATTTATCATCTAAATTATGAAAATCATTTAATTTTCTATCACCAATAAATATTAATTTTTTATTATTAGCTAATAAATGATTAATTAAATTAATAATCTCTTGCTGAGTACCGTTTTTACCTTCAAGAAACTGAATGTCATCTAAAAGAAAATAATCTAAATCATATATTTTTTCTTTGAAATTCATTAAATCTTTATTGGCAACGGATTTTGTATAGTAATATGAAAATCTTTCAGAGGTTAAAAATGTGTAGGAAGCATTTATTTTGGAGATTTCATGCGCAAGAGCTGTTAGCAAATGGCTTTTTCCTAATCCTACTTTACTATATAGATATATTATATTTATCTCTGTTGAAATAGAGTTTTTTCTTAAAATTGACTGAATAGCCATTGAGGCTAATTTATTCTCATCTCCTATAGTAAAATTTTCAAATGTTAGTCTTGGATCAAGGTTTGATGAGAATAGATCTTGATTATCATTAGATTTTTTATTAGAGTCAAAATCATTAATATTATTTGCTTTTTCTATTTTTAATATCTCTTGACTTTTTTCCCTAACAATTAATTCAAGATTAACTATCTTTGGTTTAAAATTCTTAATAATATCTTTTAACTCATCATATGAGTTAACTATAAGCCATTCTTTTATAAATTCAGATCTTACCGATAAGGTAACTGATAAATCATCTTCTGCTTCATATTGCAGGCTATTATACCAGCTATTAAATATTGATTCACCATGTATTGACCTTAACTCTTTTATAAAAGAATCAAATAACAGGTTAAAATTATGTTCTGCTATTTTTAACTTTGCTTCCATGGTAACCTTGAATGTTTCCAACCAGAAATATTCCCCCTATGACATTGCTCATCAACATCTCCTTCAAAACCGTCGCTAATATTATATATGTTTTGATAACCTAAATTTTCTGCTATCTCTGCAGCTTTTCTAGATCTTACTCCACTTCTACAGATAAATAATAATATGCTATCTTTGTTAATATTTTCTATGGATTTTATTTGAAATTGAAAATCATTATTAAAAGACATTTCTGGATATTCAAAAATAGGTATTTGGACATATTTAGACTTGAAACTCCCCAAATCTGGGCAACCTACAAATTGCCATTCAGCTGGAGTTCTTACATCAATAAGGTAAGAATTATCAGCCTCTAAATATCTTTCTATATCATTACTCAACAGTTCATTCATCACTTTAATTATTTATGCTATGGAATTGAATATCCTTGGTTTTTGCGCGGTATGATCTTAAATAAATAAAGGGTCATTTGGCACAATATTTATTAATTTTTAGGACTTAATTATTAAATAGTAAACAGTTTATTTTTCATTTTTAGTAAATAATTTTGTTGACATATTATTTTCCTTTTCACTCCTATATTTTATTTTTCTTACTTGAAGAAATTTTAAATTTAGATTAGTTAATATTATCCTACAACCAATTATCAAAATATGTTAGGAAGCAAAATTTACGAAGGAAAAGCTAAAATTCTATATAAAAACCCTGATAATGATTCGGAAATTTATCAATATTTTAAGGATGACGCGACAGCATTTAATAATCAAAAAAAATCTGTTATAGATAATAAGGGTATTTTAAATAATTTTATCTCTGAATATATAATGCTTAACCTTAGTAATAAAGCTATTGATAATCATTTTATAAAAAGGATTGATGAAAGAGTTCAGCTTGTAAAAAAACTTGATATTATTCCTTTAGAAGTAATTGTTAGAAATTATAGTGCAGGAAGTTTTGCTAAACGTTTAAATGTACCAACTGGTAAAGAGCTTAAAAAATCTGTTATTGAATTTTGCCTAAAGGATGATGCTCTAGGAGATCCTTTAATTAACGATGATCATATTCAAGCACTAAACATAGCTTCAATAAAAGAGATTACTCATATTAAGGAGGCTACCTTACAAATTAATGAGTTTTTATTAAATCTGTTCAAAAATATAAATATCAGATTAATTGATTTTAAAATTGAATTTGGCAGAACTATTGATAACGAAATTATTCTTGCTGATGAAATTAGCCCTGATTCTTGTAGATTATGGGATATAAATACTGGAGAAAAAATGGATAAAGATCGTTTTCGCTTAGATCTTGGTGACTTAGCAAAATACTATAAAATTATAGCAGACAGACTTAATATTAATTTAGATGAGGCATAAAATGGTTAGGATTTTTATTTATTTAGTAATTATTTTTTTTACATCATCATCTTTTGCAGATGATTATAAATTTATGACAAATTTTAAATTAAAGAAAGATAGCTCTAAATTCCACCTATCTATTGAGCATGATAATAATAATTATCAGCTTAATAACATTAATAATATGCAGAATCTTAATCAACTTAACTATTCTGGATACAGAAATGTTGAGGGCTTTAGGAACAAAAAGAGAAAAGATGACCTAACATTTGCCTCACTTGTAACTGGAGGTGGGTTTTTAATTATATTAACTGGCGCAGCAACAATAATAGCAGTAGCTTCTGCATTATGATATTTATGCCTTATTTTTTATTGGGCTAAAGGAAAATCTATGATATTTTGTGATCCCAAATTTATCTATAGCCTCTAAATGCTCCTTTGTTCCGTAACCTTGGTTCTTACTCCATTTATATTCTGGGAATAGAGCATCTAAATCAAGCATTATATTATCTCTCACTTGCTTAGCTATAATAGAAGCCGCTGCTATTGAAAGAGACAAACTATCCCCCTTAATAACAGCTATAGCATTTTCAGATTTTATCATCTTAAATTTGCCATCTATTAAAATATGATCTGCTTTAAGTTTTAATCTGTCATATGCTTGCTGCATAGCAATTTTAGTAGCATTAAAAATATTTACCTTATCTATTATATCATTATTTACTATTGCTTGCGAAAAAATTATATCATTATTACTAATAATTTTTTTATATAATTCAGCCCTCTTTTTTTTACTTAATTTTTTTGAATCATTTATTTCATATATGAAATTCTGATCTTGCTTTAAAAATATAACTGCAGCAGCAACTACAGGGCCGCATAAAGGCCCCCTTCCCGCCTCATCTATTCCCGCTACCACACCCTTTAAACTATTTTCTATTTTAAAATCAGCCATTTTTTATTAATAATTTAATTTTATAAATATTATAATTGCGAATCTTGCAATAATTGCAAAAATATTTTATTGTTTTGCAAATGCACTCGTAGCTCAGCTGGATAGAGCGTCTGACTACGGATCAGAAGGCCGAGGGTTCGAATCCTTCCGAGTGCACCAACAAATATTAATAACTTATAACCATAGCTTTATTGATCCTAAATTTTAAAAAATAAGGATTAACCATAATTATGGTTGCGCCGAAAAATATTAATATTATTCTATTAAAAAAATTAAATCGAGGATGAGCAAAAAAATCTTATTATTACCAGGAGATGGTATTGGACCTGAAGTTTGTAACGAAGTACAAAAAATCATTAATTGGCTTAATAGTAATATAAATACGAATATAGAGATAGAAGAAGCTTTAATAGGTGGTATCTCCACTGATAATTATGGCAAACCATTAACTCAAGAAACAATTTCTTTGGCTAAAGAAGCTGATGCAATAATCTTAGGCGCTGTTGGAGGACCTAAATGGGAACATTTGGAAATTTCAGTTAGACCTGAAACAGGACTTCTAGGAATTAGAAAGGAGCTTGATTTATTTGCTAATTTGAGACCTGCTATAGTTTTTACAGAATTATTAGAAAGCTCAACCTTAAAAAAAGAGGTAATTGAAAATCTTGATATTTTAATTGTAAGAGAATTAACAGGCGGCATTTATTTTGGTCAACCTAGGGGCGTAATTGAAAAAAATGGTGAAAAATATGGCTTTAATACCTTAGCTTATTCTGAAAGCGAGGTAGAAAGAGTTGCAAATATCGCTTTTGAAATAGCTGCTAAAAGAAAAAACAAACTATGCTCTGTTGATAAAGCAAATGTGTTAGAAGCTACTGAAATGTGGAGAAATATCGTCTCTGATCTTCATCACAAAAATTATAGAGAAACAGAATTAAGCCATATGTATGTTGATAATGCCTCCATGCAGCTCGTTCGAAATCCTAAACAATTTGATGTAATTCTTACTACAAATATGTTTGGTGATATCTTATCAGATACAGCAGCTATGCTTACTGGCTCACTTGGAATGCTACCTAGCGCATCTCTTGGAGAGATTGATCTTAAAACAAATAAAAGAAAAGCTCTATATGAACCTGTTCATGGCTCTGCTCCTGATATAGCTTTACAAAATAAGGCAAACCCTCTTGCTACAATTTTAAGCTTTGAAATGCTACTTCGCTATTCATTTTCTCTTGATGATATTGCAGATATGCTTAATAACGCGGTAAAAAATGTTCTTGCAGAAGGCTATAGAACAATAGATATCTCATCTAATAATACAAAAAATATCTCTACCTCTGAAATGGGAGATATGGTTATAAAAAAACTGACAGAATCACTATGAAAAAATTATTAATATTTATTATCTTATTAACAACATTTAATGCAAATGCTAACTTAGATTATGGTAATTTTAGAAAATCCACCAATAATAATGGTAATGTTGGCTATAATATAATTAGCTGGAATAGTGAAGAAGGAATAAAATTATTTGAAGAAGCTTATTATAAAAAAGATTTTTATAATTTAGCTCATCATTTTGAGCCACAAATTAACCCTCTATATTGTGGAATAGCATCTATAACAATAATATTAAACGCACTTAATCAGGGAAGATATGATATTGAATCTTTAAACATCTCTAAAAGGCCAAAAAAATATGGAGGCGAATATATTGAATTTAAAAAATATACCCAAAACTCTATTTTAAACAAAGAAACTGATAAAATTAAATCAAGAAAAGTAATTAATTTTAAAAGGAAGCATAAATTATATAAAAAATATGATCCGGGATTAACTCTTTCAGACCTCTCAGAAATTATGCAAAGCCATGATTTAAGCACTCAAACTTTCTATGCAAAAGAAGATCTTAAATCTGGAATTTCAGAGTTTAAAAAACAATTAATTAGAAATTTAAATGAAAAAAACCGTTATATTATCGCTAATTTTTATGGCCCAATATTTGGTGGCTTAACTGATGGGCATATATCACCAATCGTGGCATATAACAGGAAAAAAAATAAAATACTTATATTAGAGGTAGCATCCCATAAGCAGCCTTGGAACTGGGTAGATATTGATTTATTTTATCAAGCTATGCAGAAGGTAGATATTGATAAACCGCGTGGGTTTATCGTTGCTACTAAATAGATTTTTCTTTAACGTAACTAACTAAATCTTTAATTGTTGCTATTTTTAGATTGTGTATTTTAGCAAATTTAATTAATTCGGGTAACCTCGCCATTTTACCATCATCTCTCATTATCTCACATATGACACCAGAAGGATTTAGCCCTGCTAATTTTGCAATTTCTACTGCAGCCTCTGTGTGACCCGGTCTTTCAACTACCCCTCCTTTAACCGCTCTTAAGGGAAATATATGACCAGGACTTGCAAGATCATTTTTGGTTTTTGTAATAGCTGCTTTTATAGTTTCTGCTCTATCATATGCAGAAATTCCAGTTGTAATATTTTCTTTTGCTTCAATAGATATTGTAAATGCAGTTTTAAATTTTGCTTGATTATTAGCAACCATTTCTGGTAACTCTAATTCCGCAACTCTTTTATCACTAAGCGCAAGACATATTAAACCTCTACCATATTTGGCCATAAAATTTACTTTATCTGCATCTGCAAATTCAGCAGCTATAACTAAATCACCCTCATTTTCTCTATTCTCATCATCAATTATTATGAATAACTTACCTGATTTTGCCTCAGCTATAATTTCGTCTATTGTTGCTAATTTAACACTGGTTTTCATGATAATTTTTCTAGATATTTTGCCAACATATCAACTTCAAAATTAATTTCACTTCCTAATTTCAAATTTTTAAAATTAGTCTTTTCCCAAGTAATAGGTATTATATTAACTTCAATATTATTCTGAGTTAGTTTATTAACTGTTAATGATACTCCGTTTAAACATATAGACCCTTTATCTATGACATATTTTAGATAATTTTTTGGAAGAGTTATCACAATTAAATAAGATTCAGATATTTTATTAATTTTTTCAATTATGGCAATATTATCAATATGACCAGAAACCATATGGCCATCAAACCTACCATTGGCAATCATAGCAAATTCTATATTAACTTCATAATCTATATGCCAATTTTTAATTATGGTTTTAGATATAGTTTCTTTGGAGATATAAAATGATATATTTTTATTCGATAATTTTGTAACAGATAAGCATACTCCATCACATGCTATTGACTGACCAATATAAATTTCATTCTCTGTGTTAATTTCTAGAGTGACTTCTATATCATCTGCTCTTTTATTTATTTCTTTTACTTTACCAATATTAGTAATAATACCTGTAAACATTATTTACCTATACAAAAACTGCTAAAAATCTTATCTAAAATCTCCTCAATGTCAATCAAGCCAGTAATTCTTCCTATAATATCACTTGCCCTTCTTAGATGCTCAGCAATTATTACTAATTCTGCATCTAAATTAATTTTTTCTAACTCACGAGCTAATTCTTCACATAATTTATGCTGTCTTTGATTTGTGATATAATGATTTTCTTCTATATTATATCTTTCTTTAATTTTCTTTTCTAGGTTTGATAATAATTTATCGATTCCAATTTGCTCTTTCAGAGAAATTTGTAAATCTGCCCAATCTGCATTTGCTTTATTTAAGTCAATTTTATTAATAATTTTTATTAATTTACCCTGCTCTAAATAAGCATAATTATCATATTCTCCTAAATTATCCGCAGGAATCATTAAAATTATTAAATCTGATGTTGCTATTTTTTCTTTAGCTTTATTTATGCCTATTTTCTCAATTTCATTATTTGTTTCTCTGAATCCAGCTGTATCAATTAAACTTACCTGAAACCCTGCAAGATCTATATTAACTTCTAGCGCATCTCTAGTTGTTCCAGCTATATTTGTCACAATAGCAACGTCTTTTTTTGCTAATGAGTTTATTAAAGATGATTTTCCTGCATTACTAGGCCCTATAATAGCAATTTTTATACCGCTTTCTATTAATTTAGGGATATTTTTATCTTTATTTATCCTTTCATTTATTTCAGTAATAATATTGGCTAGGTTTTTTCTAGCCCCCTCAAATGCAGCAGGATCTAGATCATCTTCTGGAAAATCTATAAAAGCCTCAAAATAAGCTCTCATATGTACAAGATCATCTCTTATTTTATTAAAATATTTACTATTTTCTCCATATAATTGCTTTAACGCTATTTGAGATTCATTTCCTGTTTTTGCTTTTATCAAACTATCAATAGCCTCTGCTTGTAGTAAATCAATTTTATTATTTAAAAATGCTCTTTTAGTAAATTCTCCTGGATTCGCAAAACGAAAATTAGGTATTTTTGCTAATTCATTAATGATTTTTTCATATATTATTTGGCTACCATGATGAGATATTTCAATTACATCTTCTCCTGTATAACTATTAGGACCTTTAAAAAAAGTTAATAGCACCTGATCTATTGCTTGCCCCGATTTTTTTAAATCTATTAAATATGATTTTCTTGGTATAAGATTTTTTTTAAGAGCGAAATAGGTAAAAAATTCATCAAGATTATTACCTGATATTCTTATAATTATAGAACTAGATCTTATAGTTGCGGTTATAGGAGCAAATATGTTATGCATTTTTACTTGATAAAACTTAGTTTTTTATTTAACAATTCATGATAAATCATAAATACTCGTTATACAATGGCTGACATGAAAATTCTTAGTGGTAACTCAAATAAAAAACTTGCTAGCGAAATTGCAAAAAAACTGAACTCTTCATTAGTTAAAGCTACAATTAAAAGATTTTCTGATCAGGAAATATTTGTTGAGATCCATGAAAATGTTAGAGGAGAAGACGTATTTGTTATACAATCTACATCTTGCCCTACTAATGATAATATGATGGAACTTCTTATTTCTATAGATGCTTTAAGAAGAGCTTCAGCCAAAAGAATAACTGCCGTAATACCTTATTATGGTTATGCAAGACAAGATAGAAAACCAGGGCCAAGAACACCAATTACAGCAAAATTAGTTGCTAATCTATTAACAATTGCTGGTGCAGATAGAGTTTTAACAATAGATCTTCATGCTGGCCAAATTCAAGGCTTTTTTGATATTCCACTAGATAATTTATATGCTGCACCTATTTTTGTTAGGGATATAAAGAAGAGCTTCGACCTTAATAATACTGTAATTGTATCACCTGATGTTGGTGGTGTTGCGAGAGCAAGAGCAGTTGCTAAAAAATTAAATCTTGACCTTGCTATAATTGATAAAAGAAGAGAAAAAGCAGGAGTTTCAGAAGTAATGAATATTATAGGCAATGTAGCTGATAAGGAATGTATATTTATTGATGATCTTGTAGATACTGCTGGCACATTATGTAATGCTGCAAAAGCTGTTAAAGATGCTGGGGCAAAATCTACCAACGCTTACATTACTCACGGAGTTTTGTCTGGTGCTGCTATTGAAAAAATTAGCTCCTCTGTTTTAGATAATCTTGTTATAACTGATACAATTGATAATGATGAAAAAGCAAAGATTTTGAAGAACCTAAAAATTATTTCTACATCATCTTTATTAGCTGAAGCAATAGATAGAATATCTCATGAAAAATCTGTATCAATATTATTTGATTAAATTTATCTTGCAATTTAGATAAAAACACATATTTTTCCATGCCTTACGTAATTATAAAATCATGTCTAATATATTTAATTTAGTAGCTGAAGAAAGAACTAAAACTGGAAAATCAGAAGCAAAAAAACTTAGAAATGCTGGTAAAATTCCTGCAATTATTTATGGCCCAAATAAAGAGCCAAAAGCTGTATCTGTAGATTATAAAATAATTACAAAAAGATTTCACCAAGGAAGATTTTACACTCAATTATGTGAAATTGAACTAGCAGGAAAAAAAATCCAGGTTATACCTAAGGATCTTTATAGACACCCAATCACTGATAATGTAGAGCATGTGGATTTTTATGAATTGGATGAAAAATCTAAAATAAAAATCAAATTACAAATTACCCTTGAAAATTCTGATTTATGTGCTGGAATAAAGCAAGGTGGCATTCTTAGTCATAGCGTAAGAAAAATAGAAGTAGCTTGTCTACCAAAAGACATTTTAAGTGAAATAGCTATTGATGTTAAAGAGCTTGAATTAGGACATTCAATACATATATCTGATATAGATTTACCAAAAGAAGTAGAAATATTATCAAATATTGACCAAGCTTTAGTTGCTGTAGTTGGAAGAAAAGCTGCAGTATCAGAAGAAGATGAGGAAAATAGCAAAACTGAAAATGGAGAGGAGGAGAAATCTGAAGATAAGAATGCTGACAACAGTAAAGAAAATAAAGAGCAAGCTTAGATAAATTATGTTTCTTATTGTTGGGCTTGGGAACCCAGGTGATGAATATAAAAACAATAGACATAATATTGGCTTTAAATTCATAGATTATCTCTTAGAAAGCAGTAGCAACACTAAAATTCAAAAAAAATTTAATGCCATTATCGCTAAAATAGTTTTAAATGATCGTGAAGTTATTTTATTAAAACCTCAAAACTACATGAATAATTCTGGATTAGCTGTTAAGGAAGCATCTCATTTTTTTAAAATAAAATCAGAAAATATTATTGTTATACATGATGAATTAGACCTTAAATTCAATGAAATAAAAACTAAATTTTCAGGTGGAAGCGCTGGTCATAATGGCCTAAAAGATATTGATAAACATATTGGTAATAATTACCACAGAATTAGAATAGGCATAGATCATCCAAGAAATTTAGAAAATTCTAATATTGAAGTTGCAAATTATGTACTTCAGAATTTTAATCTTAATGAGTCAAAATTAATTGAAGATATTTTACATAAATCCCAGATAGAATTAAATAAAATTTTAAATAGTTCTTAGATATTCTACATTACTTATAAAAGTATCCCTCCTATCAGCTTCGATTTGGTTAGCAAATCTATACTCAATATCTCCTGGTTTACATTTTCTTGAATTTTTTAATGCTAATATCCTGCGAAAATATATTTCCTCTTTTTTTTTATTTGTTTTTTGATTCGCTTTTTTCAAAAACTCTTTTTCAGCTATAGCTTTTTCTTGATTATTCTCATCTATAAGCTTCTGCATTTCAGCTAAATTTTTATCAGATTCAAATTGAATATCTACATATTTATAATATTCTTTTTCTTCTTCATATGTTTCTGGTTCACCTAATAACAATAATATATAATGATGTGATTTTATTTTAGAATAGATTATTTTCCTTGATTCTTGGGAAAGATTTTTATTTCCTGTAATTTGTTCATCATATTCTCTAATTAAATCTCTATATATTTCTAACTCATCTTTATTTAGACATAGACCATTATCGTTATAGAATATTTTATAATATTCATATAGTAGATCTCTCTCTTTACAACTCATTACCTCCAACTCTTTAATTACATCTAATGCTATAAGCTCTAGCATTTCAGCTAAATTTTTATTAGATTCAAATTGAATATCTACATATTTATATCTTTTTCTTCTTCATATGTTTCTGGTTTACCTAATAACAATAATATATAATGATGTGATTTTATTTTAGAATAGATTATTTCCCTTGATTCTTGGGAAAGATTTTTATTTCCTGTAATTTGTTCATCATATTCTCTAATTAAATCTCTATATATTTCTATCTCGTCTTTTATTAAGATATAATTATTAGATTTATAAAATTCTTTAGCATAATTAAGTAATATACGAGCCTCATTATCATTACTACTTACTGAATTTATAATGCTTTCTAAGCTTTTCTGCTGCTCTTGATTAATATTCCACCTATTTTTTTCAATATTATAACAAATTTATAGATGGGATTAAAGAAATATTTTATTTTAGAACTAATTTTTCAGGCCTTGCCAAATTTTCTTTAAGTCATTATCTATTTCAAAATAATCTAAAATACGCCCTACTGTGTGATTTACCATTTCTTGAAGGTTTTTAGGATTATTATAAAATGCAGGTACTGGTGGATATATAATTGCTCCCATATCAGATAGCAATTTCATATTATTTAAATGAATTGAATGTAATGGGGTTTCTCTAACTGCAAGTAGGAGTTTTTTTCTTTCTTTTAAAATCACGTCAGCTGAACGGCTAATTAAATTATCACTATTTGCTGTAGCTATTTGAGACATAGTTCTTATAGAGCATGGCAATATTATCATACCATCTGTTTTATATGAACCACTTGAGATACATGCAGAAATATCTTTGGCTGGATAATGCTTATCTGAAAGCTTAATTATATCTTCTGCACTAACTCCTAACTCTGCTTTAATTGTTATATATGCTGCTTTAGAAATGATTAAATGAGTTGTTATATCATTTTTAGAATTACAATATTCAAGCAATGTTTTAGCGTAAATAGCTCCACTTGCTCCAGTTATTGCAATTATTAAATTCTTCATTATTTAGGCAGCTGAATCTTCAACTATCTCCGCTGAATTAGTAAGATTTTCTTCACTAGCTATTTCAGTTTCTTCCATACCTAAAGCTGTTTTATAGATTTCTATCATGCTTTCTTTTTCGTAAAGCTCACTATCATCAAGCTTTCTAATTTTTAATATTTCACGCATTATTTTTGGGTCATAACCAAAACCTTTTGCTTCTGCAAATACTTCTTTTATATCATCAGCTATTGCTTTTTTATCAGCTTCTAATTTTTCAATTCTTTCTACATAATTTTTTAGATGACTTCCATCTACACCATTTACTGTTTTCGTTTCAGACATTTCAAACTCTTTTTAATTGATTACAATATTAATTTTGTTTAATTTAAACTAAATGATTTAAATTGCAAAATGAAGTTTTTTGTTATTACAGGTGAACCATCAGGAGATAAATTAGGAGCAGAGATTTTTAAAGTAATAAATAATCAGTTAGATAAAATTAAACTTAAAGGTGTTGGTGGCAGTGAATTAGAAAAATTAAATATAGAAAATATTTTTCCTCAAAAAGACATAAATTTAATGGGTTTTGCTGAGATTCTTCCTGTATTACCTAGAATTATTGCAAGAATAAACTTTACTGTTAAAGAGATAATCAAGGAAAAACCTGATATTATTATTACAATTGATGCTCCTGATTTTAATTTTAGAGTAATAAATAAATTAAAAAAGATAGGTTATAATAATAGCAAAATAATTCATATCGTTGCTCCAACGGTTTGGGCTTACAGAGAATATAGAGCTAAGAAAATTGCCAATCTTTATGATAAATTGCTTGTTTTGCTTCCATTTGAACCTCCATATTTTTTAAAATATGGCTTAGATACTAAATTTATTGGTCACCCATTATTAGATAAGAAAAAACTGTTAACTAGTGATTTACATAAAAAATATAATATTACTAAAAAAGAACCTCTAATTGTAATTACTCTTGGCAGTAGAAAGCAAGAAGTTGCAAGATTTTTACCAATCATAATTAAAAGCTTAAATTTATTCGAGGAAAATAATATTCATGCAACTATTATATTTCCAACTAATAAGCGTTTTAATAATCAGATTCTTGAACATAAGGAGCAAATTAAACAAAAATTTTATCTTATTAATGATGAGGAGGAAAAATATTATTTTTATAAATATGCAACAATTGCAATTGCTAAATCTGGAACTAATAATTTAGAAATAGCATCTTTTTCCGTACCTATTATTACCTATTATTCTGTTAATTTTATAACTTATTTAATTCTTAAATTATTAGTTAAAACAAAATTTGTTAATTTAATTAATATAATGGCTAAAAAAGAAGTTATACCTGAATTAATCCAAAACCATTTTTCTGAGAAACATATTCTGAATAATGTAAAATTTTTATGGAATAATAAAAAGCTTAGAGAAGAAAAAATTAAGCAGCAGAATTTTTACCTTGAAAAATTTAAGGTAGAAAATGAGAATTCCTCTCTTATAGCTGCAAAGGAAATATTAAATATTATTTAATAAATTTCTTCCTTTTTACTAATAAACCATAGCATAATAAGAGAATTGTAACCAGGCATAATGTTAAAATAGTAACATTACTTAAATTTTCTTTTATAAGGGTTTCGTTGCTTCCAAACATCATACCTAAAATCACTAAAACAGCCATCCAGATTGCTGAACCTAGGGCTGTGTAAAGAGTAAATCTTTTTTTACACATTGTACATAAACCAGCTGGTATAGAAATATATTGTCTTAAGCCAGGTATTAATCTTGCTGTAAATGTTGATATTGAACCATGTGATGTGAAAAACTTATTAATCTTTTCAAATTTATCTTCAGGTAGAAAAAAATATTTACCATATTTACCAATAAATTTCGTTCCTAATTTTTTAGCTAAAAAATAATTAATATAAGCACCAGCAATACTTCCCAAAATCCCTGCTAATATAGATAGAGTCAGAGATAACTTTCCTTTTGCAACTAAATATCCCGCGGGTATCATAACCAGCTCGCTTGGAAATGGTATAAAGCTACTTTCAATAGTTATAAAAATAAAAATTATTAAATATTGATATTGCTCTATTATTTCTGTGATATTTCCTAATATATTAACAATGAATTCACTCATTTATTTCTTTTATATTATTTAATTTATCTAATACAAAGCCCGATTTTATCTTTTCTTCGATAATTTCAAGAGCATCTTCGATTTTACTATATTTTTCTGAAGTTAGCAAGGCAAATGCAGCATTTAGAATTACTATATCATAATAAGCATTTTTTACTCCGCTAAATAGATCGAGCATTTTTCTTGCATTATATTTACTGTCACCTCCCTTTATATCTTTGATATCATGAAGTTTAAAGCCATATGTTTTAGGATTTATTATTAACTCAACTTCTTTTATTGGGTTATATAGTAATGTTTCTGATGAAATAGATATTTCATCCATTCCATCTTTACTAGAGACTATATTTATATTTTTATAATCTAATTTTTTGACAGCTTCACCGTAGGTTTTGATTAAATTTTTATCATATATACCTATTAGCTGTCTTGAAGTATTTGCAGGATTTAATAATGGTCCAATCAGGTTAAAAATGGTTTTGACCCCTAATTCTTTTCTAACCTTAGCAAAATTACCAATGATTGGATGAAAATTTGGTGCAAAAAGAAATGCTATATTATGTTTAGCAAATTGTTTTTGGATTGTTTCATTATTTTGCGAAATATTTATACCTAACTCTTTTAATACATCTGCAGATCCTGATAAGGAACTTATTGCTTTATTGCCATGTTTAGCAATTTTTATATCACAACATGATGTGATTATTGCAACAGCAGTAGAAATATTTAAAGTATTTTTATTATCTCCTCCAGTACCACAAACATCTATGATATCATCGCCTAGATTTATTTTTTTTGCTTTATCTCTTAATATCTTGCATAAAAGTAAAATTTGTGAATCAATATTATCTAATGTTGAAAGATAAAATAAAATTGCAGCTTTTTCACTATCACTTATATTATTTTTTGTTATATCTATAAATAAGCTTTTAAGATCACTATTTGATAGAGTTTTTTTTGTCTGAATTTTAAGTAAATAATCTTTCATTAAAATTTATTTAGAAATTATCTCAAGAAAGGCTCTTTCTAAATTTTCTGATTTATATTTAGCTTTTAATTGCTTTGGAGTACCCTCAAAGTTAAGTTCGCTTTGATGTATAACGCCTATACGATCACATATTTCTTCCATATCTGATAAAATATGCGAACTAAAAAATACAGTGTTACCCTTTTTGGCATAATCCTTTAGCAAATCTTTTAGTTTTATTCTAACATGAGGATCTAAGCCACTCATTGGTTCATCTAATATTAATAAAGGAGCTTCAGATAATAATATTGAAATCAGACCTAATTTCTGACCCATACCTTTAGAATATTTATTAACCCTTTCATTTAATGATGAGGCTCTTAAATCCAAGTCTTTTGCAAATGATAATGCCTTTTTTTCATCATATTTTTTGTTGAAATAACCAACCGATAATTTTAGGAATTCATGACCTTTTAAATATATTGAAGGCTGAAATTTTTCTGGAAGATATGCTATATTAGAACGGGAGTCTTTTTCTGTGGAGTTTATACCAAATAATTTTATTGAACCTTTATCAGATCTTAGTAAATCTAGAATAATTTTAATTAATGTTGTTTTACCAATACCATTTACGCCTATTAAGCCAAATATTTGCCCTTTAGGTATATTCAATGAAATATTATTTAATGTTTTATTTGTTTTGAATGATTTAGAAATATTTTTAATTTCAAGAATATTAGTTTTAGCCATATTTACTTACCTTCAATAATATTAAGAGATGTACCTAACCTAAATGATTGATTAGGTTTAAGTGAGAATATTACTATCGCAATATTATCTGTAATTTCAACATATACATTATCAGGAATTTCTCCTATATCAATAATTCTAGTTAATGTCTCTACGAATTTACCATAACCTGTAGTCCATTTAAACCTGCTTTCTTTTTCTGAAACAGATAGTAATTCAAGGTCTGTTGAATTATATTCCTTATTTATTTTAGAGCCATTAATCCAAATACTCCAATCATCCTTATTATAATATATAATTGAGTTTAAATAAAAATTTATTGTATTTCTTTTTACAATTTGTTCTTCTTGTTGCTCTATATCCTCTTCATTAAAATTATCTTGAACCTCAACCCCTGCATCTACTGCATCTTTAACTATTTTTAATCTATCAATTTGATCATTACTAAAAAATAATGAATCATGTTGATTAAATTCATATATATTTTGATCTTTGCTCTTTTTATTATTTTTCTCTATCTTCTGATTATTTGCAGGCTTAGCATCTGAAATATTTTGATCTACAGATTCATTTTTTATAGGAGTATTATCAACGGCGTTATTTCCAGTAATAGGTACAGGAGGAGCTATATTAGCTGTCAATAAAGGCTCATTTGCATTAGCTATTATGATCTTATTTGAAATAATGAATATTAATATTATAAATGTATTTTTCATAATTATTTTTCTCTTAAATCATACCAATTACATATTATCTCTGCTGTAACAGCAGAGTAGTTACCTTCACTTTTATTATATTCTGCTAAAAAGCTTGAATCTAAATCTCTGTCTAAATTAACTGAATAGCTTTGAAACTCTAAGTAACCAGGAAACCTTACTTTTAAATCATTAATAAAACTAAGCATATCTATATCTGTTAGACCCCTTATTATTATTTGCATCCTGCTAAATTCAGATGATATGTCATCACTCATTTTATCTTTATCTTCAATTATTTCTGGTTTAGACATCTGGATATTTAAGGAGTAAAAATTATATTTTTCTCTCAAATCATTTACAATATCTTTGGCCGTACTAATTTTTAGCCCTGTAAATCCTTCATCTCTTTCTGAGATTAAATCTTCCCATGTTTTAAGAGCTTTTTCTATATCTTCTGTTTTATTATTAAAACTGGTAATTTTATTAGTATATGTAGCTACCTCATTACGAAACATCCTCTCCTTTTTAACTAGCTTCTTTTTATTAGAGGTTAGATAATTATTTGAGTAATAAAATGATCCTAATATGCCAATTAGAATTATAAATTTTATATAAACTTTAATCTGTATTTTTTTTTCACTTATCATTGCTTTCCTTAATATCAAAATTAATAGGAATATCTTCTATCTTTTGACCAAAATTTATTGTGTCAGGTAAATCAGAATGAACAATTTCATAACCATTAAACTCGGTTTTTAGATCTCTGATAAATATATCATATTTTGAAAATAATTCTTCATAGCTTAAATCTTCAGCAATAAATATAGCATTAATTTTAAGTAAAACTTTATTATCTTTATCAATTTTATATTGAAAATTTTTAACTTTTACTTGATTTGGAAGAATTTTTGCTGCTCTAACAATAATACTAAGAGGATCCCTTGCTATAGATTTTAGTTTTTGATGTATTCTTGATACTTCAATTACTTTATCTTCATCAATATCAAAGCCAAATTTTTCTTCTCTGATATTTTCTAACCTTGTTGATAAGGTAGACATTCTAAACTGATATTTTTCAATATTTGCGTTAGTATTATTTATTGTATTCAGATTTATAAGATTATAAATTATTAAAATAAAAAATGAAAATAATATCCCTAAATTTAAACCAATATTGATATTATTAAGTGATGATATCTTCATCAATGTTTTGGTGAAAAATGGAATATATTTTCCTTTTTTTATAAAATAAGCAGAAATATCTTGCTCAATTATATTTACTCTAGATTTAGGGGTTTTCCCTTTATATATTATATCAAGAAATTCATTTTCTTGAATATATATAACATTATATCCTTGGATCGATGATGCGGGTAATATTTTTTGAAGCTTAGCATCAAATAAAGCATAAATATTAATACCTTGTTTATCTTTAAATCCAATCCTTCTTAAATATTCAACCGTTCCAATAATTTGATTTTTTAAGGCCTCAACTTCATTTATATTAGTATTTATATTTTCATAGTTTAGTAATCTTGTAAAAATTAATTGAGAATTTTTTAAGACATTAATTCTAAACCCACCCATTTTAGTTTGAACTACAGTCATAGACCATAAAGCCTCAGTCAATGAATAACCTTTCTTTTTTAGATTAGGTGTAATGTTTTTTTCTAAATTTGATAATTCAATTGGAAGAGAATAAATAGCATCAATTGGATTATTTAGATTTTTTAAATATTCTATCCACTGAGAAAGCGGAGGAACTGAAGAAATATTAGATACAACAAAATTTGTTGATGTTTTATCTTTATGTTTTTCAGTTAAGGGATAAAAATTATTAAGATCAATTTTATTATAATCTCTTGCAATCCTTCTTGATAGCAGCTTTTTTATTACTAATGGATTACTAGAAGGTATTTTGATAGTTTTTAGGCTTTGCTCGCTTACATCGGTTAATATATAAATTGGTACCTTATGGTAGCGTCTTATAAAATTTGCAAAATCTTTAATTTTGTTATCTTTTATATTTTGTATTTCGATATATTCTTTAGGAATATTTTTATCAAATAATGTTGCCGATACACCATTATCTCCGATGAATATTACAATCTTTTTTAATATGAATCTTTGAAAAAATACTAACATTACCTAATCTGACTAAAACTTGAATATAATGGACCAAATACTGAAAGAGAAATCCACAGAAGCAATAATCCCATAATTAATGTTAGGGCAGGTTGAATTATACCTACCATTGCCTCTACCGCATCATTTACCTCTTTATCATAAAAGAATTTTACATTTTTTAGAGAATCCTCCATATTTCCTGTTTTTTCACCGACCTCAAACATTCTAATTACCAAATTTGGGAATCTTTCTGAAATACGTAGAGAGTTACTTATAGAATTTCCATCTGAAACATCTTGGCTTATTTCTGAAATTGATTGTTTTATAACTTTATTTTTTACTACCTTCTCTACAATTGAGAAGCAATCAATCACATCAATACCGCTTTTAAAAGTAATTAGGAAAAACTGACTAAATCTTGCTACATCAATTTTTAAAACTGTTGAGCCAATATAAGGGGTATATAATATTATTTTATCTATCATATAGGAATATGTATCGAATATTTTATAGCATATTTTATTTAATATGATCAATATTATTGGGACTGCTATCATATATTGCCAATTATTTTGAAAGAAACCGGAGAAATTTATCAGTGCCTTAGTGTAAAATGGCAGATTAAAATCTTGTTTAAGTAAAAACTCTGATAATTTTGGGATTACTACAATCATCATTATTGCGGTAACTATAAAAACAACTATTATCAAAAATATTGGATATCTTATAGCTTTTTTTGTTTTATTTCTTATATCTTCAGACCATTTTAAATGGTCACCAAGATATGCAAATGATCTACTTAAATTTCCAGTTTGCTCTCCTGCTTTTACTAGACCAACAAATAATTCATCAAATGTTTTAGGATATTCAGCCATTGCTTCTGACAACATTTTTCCTGATTTTACTGATTCATAAATGTCCTGCATTAAATCACGAAACTTATTATTATCCTCAGAGTCTCTTAAATCTTCAATAGCTTGAGTAATTGGTACACCAGCCTTATCTAGCTGTTCAAAGTGAGTACATAATAAAATTAAGTCCCTACCCTTAATTTTTTTAGATAAACCAAAACTTAATAGAGATTGAGAAGCCAAATTATGGCTAATTAACTCCAAACCAATTTCCTTTAATTTATACTCTAAATCATCAACATTATCTGCATTCATTGAGCCTTTAAATTGCTTACCTGAACTACTGATAGCTTGATACATGAAATTTGGCATTATAATCTCTCTGTCATATCGACATTTCTTATTAACTCATCTATATCAGTTATCCCTTCAATAACTTTATTTATTCCATCTTCCGCCATTGAAACAAAGCCCTCTTTAACAGCTTGCTCTATAATTGCATTTGAAGTTGCATTTAAGGCTATCATTTCATCAATTTCTTTTGATATTGATAATATTTCAGAAATTGCTACTCTTCCTTTATAACCAGTATTTCCACATTTATCACATCCTTTAGCCTTGTATAAATAAACTTCATCACCTGGATTTGACCCTATAATCTGGCATTCTTCTTCAGTGGCTTTTTCTTTTTCTTTACAGTTATTACATAAAATTCTTACTAATCTTTGTGCAACACAACATATTAATGAGCCCGAGAGTAAACCTGATTCTACACCTATATCCTTTAATCTTGATATAACTCCTATGGAGTCATTTGTATGTAGAGTAGTAAATACCTGATGTCCAGTCATTGAAGCTCTAATTGCTATTGCTGCTGTCTCAGGATCACGAATTTCTCCTACAAATATTACATCAGGATCTTGTCTTAATAGTGACTTTATCCCTTCTGCAAACCCCATACCTTTTTCAGAAACTGCGGTTTGTCTTATAAGTGGAATTTCATACTCTATAGGATCTTCTAATGTCATTATATTTTGATCTACAGAATTTATGTAATTTAATATAGAATATAATGTTGTTGTCTTTCCACTACCAGTTGGACCTGTAACAACGATTATTCCTTCTGGCTTTTTTAATAATTTTGTTAATTGCTTGATATTATGTTCGCTATATCCTAATTGATCTAAATCTACCAATGATTTTGCTTTATCTAATATACGCATCACGATATTTTCTCCATGCACAGTTGGCTGAGTTGCAACACGAAAATCAACTTCTCTACCTAGAACATTTGCTGTAGCATGCCCATCCTGAGGCTTTCTACTCTCTGCAATATTCATGCTAGACATAATTTTAATTCTTACAGCAATTGGAGGCCAATAATCAATATGAAAAGCCTTTACCTGCCTCATTTTACCGTCCACTCTATATCTTAGTCTTAGAAAATTTTCTTCTGGCTCAAAATGTATATCCGAAGCATTATCATGAACCGCGTCAATTAATATTGAATCAACAAGCCTTACAATAGGGCTTTTATAATCTTCATCTGTTTCTGCAGATTGGCTATCTATTCCCTCCTTAGCATTTTCTATTTCTTTTAAAATACCATCTATAGACATTTCATAGTCGTAATATTGATCTATTACTTCTAGAATATCCGTTTCAGGGCTATAAACTGGCTCAATAGTAAAGCTTGGAGGAAAATATTTTTTTGCTTTATCAAGAGCAATTACATCATATATATCATGAATTGCTAATGTAATTTTTTTAGGCTCAATCGTTACTGGGATAATTTTATTTGCTAGAGCTACATTTTTAGGGATTTTTTTTACGAGCCTTGGATCAAGAACAATTGATTTCAAGTCAAACTTCTTCACCCCCGATGTTTTAGATATCGCTTCACCTAGGGTACTCTCTGTAACAAAACCCATACTTACCAGTATATCTCCAAGAGAACCCTGACCTTTTATTGCCATTTGTTTTTTTGCAACTAATAGCTGGTCATTAGAAATTATACCTTTCTCTAAAAGAATTTCATCTAACTCTTTTGTTTGCTCTCTTGTATTATTTTGTTCTGTATTTTTTTGCTTCTCTTCTTTCATCTATTAAATAATACAAACTATAATTAATATTTAATTTTGTTTATTTTCAACTAATATTTTTAAAAAAGATTCATTTGCATTATACAATTTTCATTATAGTTGAAAATACAATAGTTAACAAGTTTTTCATTTTTGCTACATATACATTTCTTTTCATGATCATTAAATTCATTATCAGATAAAAACACACCTTTTATTGGATTGCCATCATCTAATTTAATATCAATATCTCTAGAAACGATATTAGTTGTACATGGAAGTGTTAAATTACCTTTATTTTTATGATTTGCAATTCTTAGAAAATTTTCTTTTCTATCCAATGAAATATTAATATTATTTAATTTGCTGTCTGTTAAAAGCTGATAGCCACATTTTGAATATTTACTGGCTATCATATTAATATTTTTTTTAGCATATGATAAATATCTATATTTAAAATTTTTATCATATATTAAATTGGCTTTTTGCATATGTTCAAATGCATATAGGCTTTCTATATTATCAGAAATTATGTTATCACCATTGCCATTAAAATTACTATTAATTACCTGCACTGCTCTTGGAAAATCTCCAGGGTAAAATCTATATATTTTCTGAAAAAACAAAATAGAATTTTTTATTTCACTAATTTCATTAATGAGCATTAGATTGCTGTATTTGTCATTTAGTGATTGATATAAAAAAATAAGTGATGAAATTATCATTATAAATGTTAATGTAATTGTTATTCCAATGAAAGTCATGTTATATAATATTAGGTTTATTCTTTGCTGTGTTTTTTTTATTATTACTAGCGTAATAATTTTTTACAGTCAAAATAATAATAAATCATATTTTTTTCAGGAATTAATTAAGAATAAATCTTCCATAATTGGTAAGGCTAGAATAATTGATGGAGATTCTTTAATTATCTCAAAAAATGAAATTAGACTTCAAGATATTGATGCGCCTGAATATAAACAACAATGTAGTGATAAAAACTATATAAAATATGATTGTGGTATAGATGCATTAATATATTTAAAAAAACTCACAAATGGTAATATAGTTAAATGTAAAATTTCTGGTAAAGATTTTTATAATCGCTATTTAGGAACTTGTTATGTAAACGAAAAAAACCTTAACAAATTAATGATTAGATCAGGTAATGCCATAAAATTTGGCGCAGATAGCAAATATTACCAAGATGAACTATATGCCAAAGTAAATAAATATGGTATTTGGCAAGGAGATTTCATTACTCCGCGTCAATATAGAAAGAATAATAAGTAATTACTTATCTACCAACCTATTCTTTGCCTCGTTAATTAAGCTAGATATATATTCAGATCCCCCTTTATCGGGATGATTATATTTTATCATTTTTTTGTATTTTTCCTTAATCTCACTTATTGAACAGCCTTTTTTTAAACCTAATATTTTATAGGCCTCCTCTTCTTTCATATTAGTATTTTTTGCCTTACCTTTATTTTTGATATATTTAGCTAAATAATTGAGCAAACCAAGATTACCAAGTAATAACCTGGTTAATTTAAATACTATTGGCAGCGCTATTGTTGCAAGAGCAAGAAAAAACTGTCCAAATTTTATAAAAATAATCGTTAGCGGAATTAATAAAATAATAATTAATATTACTTTAGGAATTTTTATTTTTTTCTTATAAATAAAGAAGGAAGTTAATATTATTATTAACAAACCCGCTAAGATAATAAACATATTAAATATGAATAGCTCTATTAAAAGCGTCTAATATCGACTCATGAATAGCCTCAGATTGCGTTGGATGCGGAAAACAAACTCTAAACAAATCTTCTTCTGTTGCCTCTAGGTTTTTAGCTATTACAAAATTACTGATTAACTCTGTGACATCTGCACCGATTAAATGAGCTCCTAGCAACTCCCCTGTTTCTTCATTAAAGATTACTTTAACCATACCAGATTTTTTTCCTATAGCTATAGATTTACCATTAGCCATAAATGGAAACCTTCCAACTTTTATATTAGCATATTTTTCTTTTGCCTGCTCTTCTGTATATCCAACTGAAGCTATTTGTGGATATGAATATGTACATCCTGGTATATCTTCTATATTCAGCTTGTGAGGCTTTAAACCCGCAATATGTTCAACAGCATTAATAGCTTCATGTGAAGCTTTATGAGCTAACCAAGGAGCTTTTGTCACATCACCTATAGCATATATTCCTTTTTCATCTGTTTCACAATAATCATTAGTAACAATATAATTATTTTGTATTTTTATATTTAATGATTTTATGCCAATATCCTCGATATTTGGCAAAACACCAACTGCTTGGATAATTTTTTCAACATTAATTTTTTCTATTTTATTATTTGCTTTATTTTGCAACTCAAGAGATAAGCCTGATTTACTTTTAGAAAAACTTTTTATTATAGTGTTTTTCTTAATTTTAATACCTAAATTAGAAAATTCTTTTTCAGCTATAGTTGAAATTTCCAAATCTTCCGCTGGAAGAATTTTATCAGCAACCTCAATTAAAATAATATCAACTCCTAGGCTATTATAAAAACTTGCAAACTCAACGCCAATTGCACCGCTTCCTATAATCGCTATAGATTTTGGCTTCTCATTTAAATTCATAGCCTCTTTATATGTTAATATATTTTTATAATCAGCCTTTATATTTGGTAATGTCTTTGCTTTAGCACCAGTTGCAATAATGATGTTATTTGCTTCTAAATCTTCTATATATTCGTTATTTTCATCAAATATTCTTATTTTATTTTTACCATTTAATCTGCCATAAGCATTAAATAATGTAATATTGTTTTTTTTTATTAAATGATCAATTCCTTTAGATAAACTAGAAGCTACATCTCTTGATCTTTTTATAATTTTTTTAAAATCAACTTTGGCATCCTTAACAGTAATACCATATTCTTCAGCATTATTAATATAATGATAAATTTCAGCTGATTTCAATAATGCTTTTGTTGGTATACAACCCCAATTTAAACATATACCACCAAGATGAGTAGATTCAATTATAGCTGTTTTTAATCCTAATTGCGCAGCTCTGATTGCTGCAACGTAACCACCAGGACCAGCTCCTAGAACTATTAAGTCAAATTTTTTCATAATTTATAAATAATTAAAATTTTCTTTGTAATGATAATTTAGCTCCAAATGTAACTATTTGTTCGTCATTAATGTTTTTACTAGATTTTCTACCTAAAGCAAAATTAAGATTATTAGCAAATTTATAGGCTATTGATATTTCATTTTGATTTGATTTATATTTTTCAATTTCTGTTGATATATCTTTTGTTAATCTATTAAGATTAATTGCCCAACTTTGATAACCTAATATAAGCAACATATTTAAATATTCATAATTTCCTGGTAATTGAGAATCACCAAAATCTGGTCCAAAACGATAATTTACAGAGTTGAAATTATTGATTTTTACATATTCAATTACTGGTAATATTTTTAGATTATATAGCATATATTTATCGATACCAAATGTTAATGAATAACCATTCTGGTCATCTTTCTTTTGCGAGGAATTACCTGGACTTACATTTTGATAACTAAGATTATAAAACAAACCTTCATAATCATAAAAATTATTACCAAATATATTTAAACTATATGATGATAGCCCTCTACTATTACCAGCTTGGCCTATATTTCCATTACCTCTTTCTGATTTTGTTATGATAGTATCTTCAAGTCCTGTTTCATCATTAAAAAAACTACTAACAGTAATTATATGATTTCCATAATCTTCAAGGTTTATTTTTGCATTTATTTTAGCTCCTAATTTTCCAACTAACTGATATTCTTCAGCATAATCAGTTCCCCAGATTGAAGAATTTAACTTTTTACTCCATAACAAAGCAAAATTTGGGTTATATTTACCTATAATTAACTCAGCTTCATCATTACTAAATTTAAGATTTAACCCTTCTAATATTATAGCTTCGTTTTTGAAGAAACCACCCTGTTTTTCTAAAGATGATTTTACTTGGTGTAATGACCAGCTAGTGTTTATATCTAAGTAATCTTTTAGGTTAAGATTAATTTGTGATTTTGCTTCAATAAATGTATTAGTTACTTTTTTACTATTAGTATTTGTACCTTTAACACTATTAATTCTATCTGACTGCAACTCAACATAATATTCTCCGCTTATTTTTTTTGAAGCTGCATATGAAAATGATATAAAATTTACAAGGCAGAACAATAAAACAAATAATCTTTTCATCATTACATTACCAATAATACTGGATTCTCTAAAAAATATTGAAGTGATTGTAGGAATTTTGCTCCAATCGCCCCATCTACAACTCTATGATCACATGATAATGACAAAGTTAGTGAATCAATAGATTGTAAATTATTTTGCTTGTCAAAAACAACTTTCTTACTAGCAGCTCCAACTGATAATATCGCGCTTTGAGGAGGGTTAACAATTGCATTAAATTGTGTTATACCATACATACCAAGGTTAGAAATACTAAATCCTCCACCTTGAAATTCATGTGGTGCTAATGTGCCCGCTCTAGCTTTTGATGCAAGTAATTTCATTTCTTTCGAAATGTTAAATATTGTTTTTTGTTCTGCATTTTGAATGATTGGGGTAATTAGTCCATCATCAATTGACACTGCAACAGAAATATCAATGTTATTATATTGTAAAATAGAATCATTATTCCATGATGCGTTAACTTGAGGTACATTGTTTAACGCTAATGCAGATGCTTTTATTATTAGATCATTTACACTAATTTTATAAATTGGCTTTCCAGATTCATCTATATTAGCA
Source organism: Rickettsiales bacterium (assembly GCA_016780625.1). Lineage (GTDB taxonomy): Bacteria > Pseudomonadota > Alphaproteobacteria > Rickettsiales > JABIRX01 > JADHLN01. The sequence continues at coordinate 81,735 of JADHLN010000001.1, read as the reverse complement.
TTATTATTTATTTGAGATCTTATTTGCAATAGCTCGCTAATATTACAATCTAAAGATAAATAAAAATGTGGTATAGTTTGCTTTGCTTCAAGTAATCTTTCTGCTATTACCTGCCTTATATTATTATTTTCGATTATGTTATATTCATTTTCATCCCTAAAAATCTTATCAGATGATGCTGGTGCTGACATGTGATTTATAACGTCAGATTTAATAACTCTGTTTTTTGGGCCAGAAGCTTGGATATTTGATATATCTATATTATTCATAGCTGCAATTCTCTTAGCAACTGGAGAAATTTTAACGTCAGAATTAACATCTTTACTTCTAGTAATAGTAGTTACTGTTTTTGCTATATTTTGTTTTTGTTCCGTTTTGCTTCTGCTAGAATTAGTTGGTTGTTTTTTCTCTTCTTCTTTAACTATGCTAGATGTCTTCTCTGCCTTTTTAGCAGCATCTTCTTGCTCATTTTTTTCTTCAGCTTTATTTGCTGGCTTAAAGTTTTTTAAGCTATCTTTTGACTCTCCATCTTCGAGTAAAACTGCTATAACCGAGTTTACAGCTACATTTTTTGACCCTTCAGCTATGATAATTTTACCAAGAGTTCCATCATCAACTGCTTCAACTTCCATTGTTGCTTTATCTGTTTCGATTTCGGCTATTACATCGCCTGAACTTACTTGATCACCTTCAGATTTTAACCATTTGGCTAGATTACCTTCTTTCATTGTTGGTGATAAGGCTGGCATTAATATTTCAATCGGCATATTTTCCTCTAAATGTTAAAATTTTTTTTCACTTCTTCTACTATCTCCTCTGTTGATGGCAAAGCAAGCTTTTCAAGATTTGCAGCATAAGGAAGAGGAACATCTTTACCACTTACCCTTACAGGCTCAGCATCAAGGAAGTCAAATGCTTCCTTACAAACTATGCTAATAATTTCAGAGCCAATCCCACATGTTCCAAAACCTTCTTCAATATTTAATATGCGATTAGTTTTTTTAACTGAAGAAATTATTGTTTGCTTATCTAATGGCCTTAGAGTCATCAGGTCAATAACCTCGACATCAATATTATATTTTGCTAATATATCAGCTGCTTGAAGAGCTTTTTCAACACATATTGAAAATGCAGTAAAGGTTATGTCTTTACCTTCCCTTACTATTTTTGCCTTTCCTATTTCAATATTCTTGAGGTCGCTTTCTTTATATTCAAATTCATAGCCATAGGTTATTTCATTTTCTAAAAATATGACTGGGTTTGGTGATTTTATAGCTTTTTTTAATAATGCCTTAGCACTAGCTGCATCATAAGGAGATACTACCTCTAAGCCAGGTATATGGCTATACCATGCTGCATAACATTGAGAATGCTGCGCTCCTACTCTTGCAGCAGAACCATTAGGGCCTCTAAATACTATTGGACATTTAACTTGCCCTCCCGACATGTAATGAGTTTTAGCGGCAGAGTTAATTATTTGGTCAATAGCTTGCATAGCAAAGTTAAAAGTCATAAATTCAACAATTGGCTTTAAACCAGCCATTGCAGAACCAATAGCAATACCTGCAAAGCCATGTTCAGTTATTGGCGTATCGATTACTCTTTTAGAGCCAAACTCTTCAAGTAGCGCTTGACTTACCTTGTATGCGCCTTGATATTCAGCTACCTCCTCTCCCATCAAATATATATTTGGATCATTCCTCATCTCTTCTGCCATAGCATCTCTTAATGCTTCTCTTACAGTTATTTTGACCATATTATTTATTTAATATATTACTCCAAAGTTCATCAGCAATTGGCTCAGGACTATTATCTGCAAATTCAATTGATTCTGCAACTATTTCTTTAATTTTACTCTCAGCTAATTGTATATCTTTTTCACTTATGATTTTTTTATCAAGACCTATTTTTTTAAAGTTGGTTATAGGATCTCTATTTTCTTTATATTCTTGAATTTCTGATTTTTCTCTATATTGACCTGGGTCAGACATTGAATGACCTCTATATCTATATGTATTTATCTCTAATAAATATGGCCCTTCGCCATTTCTAATTTTTTCTGATACTGATTTTACTTTATCATATACGGCAAAGAAATCTTGACCATCTACTTTCTCACCCTTGATTCCAAATGCTTCGCCTCTTTTAGAAAAATCTATATTAGCTGCAGCTCTTTTTGTGCTTGTACCCATTCCATATTGATTATTTTCAATGATGAATAATACAGGAAGATTCCATAATGATGCCATGTTAAATGTTTCATATACTTGCCCCTGATTAGCAGCCCCATCTCCAAAAAAAGTAACAGCTATATTGCTTTTTTCTTGATATTGCATAGCAAATGCTACCCCCGCTCCGATTGGAACTTGAGCACCAACAATCCCATGTCCGCCGTAAAATCCTTTTTCAGTATCAAATAAATGCATTGAGCCTCCTTTTCCCTTGGACACACCTGTTTCTTTTCCAAATAGCTCAGCCATAACATATTTTGGATCTGTTCCACAAGCTAATATATGACCATGGTCCCTATAACTAGTTATAAGTGCATCACCATCTTTAAGAGCTGCTTTAGTGCCTATTATAACTGCTTCTTGACCTATATATAAATGACAAAAACCTCCTATCTTACCCATACCATATGCTTGACCCGCTCTCTCTTCAAATTTTCTGACCAAATACATATCAGAGTAAAATTCTAAAAATTGTTTTTTACTGATCTCTTGTTTTAGTGAATTTTCTTTAACCATTTTAACTTTGCTTTTTTGCAGTTATAGATCTAAAATATAGTTTTTAAAATAAAAAACACTCTATAATTAACCATGATCAAAAAAAAATGCAAGTTTGATCTTAATCATATGAAATATAAGAAATACTAGTTTAGGTTAAATGAAACTCTATAACAATATCACTAATAATGAGGATAATATTAATGTCCAACCATCAAACATAGAAGCTGAACAACTAGTTTTGGGTAATTTACTTACAAATAATGAAGCATATAGTAAAGTTGGAGATTTTTTAAACTCAGAGCATTTTTTTGAGCCGGTTCATCAGGAAATATATCAAAATATTGTCGATCATTTTTCTCAAGGACTTATTGCAACGCCTGTTACTTTAAAAGCAAATTTTGAAAAAGAAGAAAAATTAAAAAATTTTGGAGGTAGTAAATATTTATTTGATCTAGCAGCATCTGCAACTAGCATGCTGAATATAAAGGAATATGCAAAGTTAATTTTTGACCTTTATTTAAAAAGAAAGCTTAAAGATTTAGGCGGAGAGTTGGTTTATAATATTACATCTTCTGTTAAACCAAAAGCCTCCGCCTCTCTTATAGAAGAAACAGAACAAAAACTATTTAAACTAGCCAGCGAAGGAAAGTTTGAAGGTGACTATCAAAAGCTTAATATATCTCTTAATAATACTTTAACATCTGTTCAGGCAGCCCTTGAATCTGATGATTTTTGTGGCTTACCAACAGAGCTTCTAGATCTAGATCAATTACTTGGAGGAATGCAAAATTCTGACTTAATTATTCTAGCTGGAAGGCCTTCTATGGGTAAAACAGCCCTTGCTATTAATGTAGCTTTAAATTGCGCAGAATATTTTGCTAATCTTGAAGATAATAAATCAGTAGGATTTCTGTCCCTGGAAATGTCATCTGAGCAGTTAGCAAGTAGAATGATTTCAATGAAATCAGGGGTTAACGCCAAAAAATTTAGAAGCGGTAATTTTTCAAAAGAAGATTTTAACAAAATTGTTAAAGCAAATAAAGATTTACATGAGCTTAGATTTTTTATTGATGATACTCCTGCTCAGTCAATTTCTGCTATCAGAACAAGAGCAAGACGACTTAAAAGGCAACAAAATTTAGGCTTGCTTATAATAGATTATTTACAACTTGTAAGAGGGTCCTCTAATACAGATAATAGAGTTCAAGAAATTACAGAAATTACTCAAAATTTAAAAGCCATTGCTAAAGAATTAAATATCCCTGTTATTGCATTATCTCAATTATCTAGAGCAGTTGAAAATAGAGAAGATAAGAGACCACAGCTTTCAGATCTAAGAGAATCAGGTAGTATAGAGCAAGATGCTGATGTTGTTATGTTTATTTATCGTGAAGAGTATTATCTTTCAAGAATGGAACCCGATATTGACGCAAAAAATCGTGCAGATTGGGAGGCCAAAGCATTAAAAGCAATGAATAAAGCTGAAGTAATTATTGCAAAGCAAAGACATGGACCAATTGGAAATGTTGAAATTAGATTTAATGCTAATACTACTAAATTTGATAATCTTGCTAAAGAATCCTAAAAAAAACAATGAAACACTCCTTTTTTGATTCCACACTTGAAATTGATTTAAATAAGTTAAAAAAAAATTATTTATCTTTAAAAAACAAAGCAAACAATTCCATCTGCGCTGCTACAATCAAAGCCAACGCATATGGCTTGGGAGTTGAAAAAATTCTAAAAACATTAATTTCTGCGGATTGCAATGATTTTTTTGTAGCTAATATAAATGAAGCAATATCAATAAGAAAACTTAATAAAAATATTAATATTTATGTTTTTCATGGAATAAAGAATAATGAAGCCCAAGCATTTTTAGATTATAAAATAACCCCTGTTATTAACTCTAAGGAGCAACTTAATATTAGCTCAAAATTTGCTCAGTTGCAAAATACGCCTTTAGATATTATTTTGCATTTTGATACTGGGATGAATAGGCTAGGTATTGAATATAATGATTATGAATATTTTTATAATTATGACTATAAAATGCTGAATGTTAAATATATCATGAGTCATTTGGCATGTGCATCAGAGCTTGTTTCAAATAATAATAAGCAATTTGATAGATTTAACAAAATTACTAAATATTTTCCGCACTCTAAATATTCTTTAGCCAATTCTTCAGCTATATTTTTAGATAAAAAATTTCACTTTGATATGGTAAGAGCAGGTGTTGCTATATTTGGAGTAAACCCTAGCCCATATAAGAATACTAACCCAATGTTAAATATAATTAAATTAAGCGCAAAAATTATAGATATAAAAAACATATCTAAAGATGGTTTTGTTGGTTATGGCTCTGACAAAGCTATAGCTAAAAATTCTAAAATAGCTATTATCCCTATAGGTTATGCAGATGGTTATGCAAGGATATTGTCAAATAAAGCCGATTGTTTTATTAATGAAAATTATTACCCAATTATTGGTAGAATATCTATGGATTTGACAATTATTGATATCAGTAACGACAAAGCTAATAATATCAATATTGGTGATGATGCGGAGTTAATAGGTGATAATGTTAAGATTGATGATATTTCTCACAAAGCCAATACTATTTCATATGAGATATTAACATCTCTCAAGGGTCGTTATAATATAAAATATATTGAAAACTAATCTATATTCTATTTAGTATCTTTGTTTTAATTATAAAAAAACCAGGGAATCTTTTTTTTAATTTATTAAAAATATTATTTTGCTCAGATTCATCTTTACAAATTGAGAATGATGTAGAACCAGATCCTGTAAGTCTTACAAAGATATTATTACTAAGTAAAAAATCATGTATGTCTTTAATTAAAGGTGAATCTATAATAGCAGCATTATATAAATCATTTTGGTTTTGCTTTAAAAATTCAATAAAATCGTCTTTATCTTTAAAAAAACTAGGCTTGAAATTATTTGCACCAGAAAAATCTTTTTTTTGTAATTTTGCAAATATTGCTCCTGTATCATTAATTTTTATGGGGTTTATTAATATTATAGGTAATTCAAATATTTCACATTTAGCACCTATATTTTCGCCTAAAGATGATATATATCTAGCATTATCTTGCATAAAAAACGGAACATCTGAACCTATTTCATGAGCTAAAGTTATTTTATTATCTATATGCTCATTTATATTATAAAAATTATATAAAAATCTCAATATTGTTGCAGCATTTGATGACCCACCTCCCATACCTCCGCCTATAGGTATTTTTTTTGCATGAATGATCTTAAAATTTTTATCAACTCCATATTTATGGTTAAATTTAATGATGGTTTTTGCTATAATATTTTCATTTGAGCTAATCTCATAATCAGCTTTTAGTTCATATTTATTAGATTGATCAACTTGAATTATATCATATAAATCAATGTAGCATAATAAACTATCTATATTGTGGTAACCCCTGGTTTTAGATAATATATTTAGATATAAATTAATCTTTGCATATGATTTTAGTAACATTATACATCTTTAGATATATTTATTATTCTAATCATCATCTAGATTAATAACATATTTATAATCATCTCCAAATACCTGATCTAATTCATCTTCATATTTTTCCATTAATCTGTCTGTATCATCTTTGTCATAGCCTAGCTCAATCATTCTATCTTTAATATCGCTATTTATACTATTTTTATCACGTAAATTATTAATCTCTTCATCATTATCTTTCATGTCATTTTTAATGCTTTTTGCAATATCTTTGAGATCATTCTTTCCGAATTTTTCATCAATAAGATTTTCAGCTTTTTGATCAATTTTTTGCATTGTTTTTTGCTTGCTATCAGATCTTATTTTTTTGATTTGAGGATCGAGCTTCATATCTTTTAACTGCTGCTTTTGTTTAGAGGATATTTTGCCTCTTGATGCAATAGCAACTGAAGTTGACAAATTATCTTTTATTTGTCTAATAGCGCCTAATCCTACTTTTAAAGGATTATTAGATTTGGTGCCATAACGTTTTTCTCTGGCTTTCTGTTTAATCATTTCATTGCTTAATTTTTTATTTAGCTTTCCTGATCGCATCGCTTGATCTATGTCTTTTTGTGCCCAACCTTTTGATTTTAAATTAGCTGTTACTTTTCTTTCTGCCGAACTTAACTGCTCTGCTTTAGTTTTATTAATTAAACCAAAACTCATTTTATTGGCATTTTTACTAATAATTGTAGGGGCATATTTATCCATTGCTGACGCCAAACCTCTTCCAGCTGTTCTTTCCCAAATATTTCCTGCAGTTAGTTTTGTAAATTCTTCTCCTACTCTTTCCACTCCACTTAATGCAGTATTTGTTATAGAACTAATAGCTCCTAGCGAAAAACCACCAGCGATTTTTTCACTAATTTCAGGAACTTTATCAGTTACATATCTAATAACCATAGCAGTTAGGAAAAGTAATAATATGTCCATAAACTCGATATTTGGTTCACCATCTAGCTCTGGTCTTATTCCTGTTTCAGGGTCTGGTGGACCAAAGGCTTTATTAACCTTCCAAAATTTAATATGTATAATTAATAAGTTAATTAATGTTTTCCAGCATGCCTCAAAATATAACATATTATAGAGATAGGTGTTTATTACTGCCATAAACATGCCAAAAAAGGTAAATAACATCATAGGCTGCAAGGCTACTGATATTAATGATTGTAACCATTTTTCAAAATATTGCTCTCTAGTATATTGAAATAAAGCAAAAATTAAGAATATTGGTGCTAATGCCATTAAAATACTCATAGCAATAAATAAAAATATTAATATTACCGCAAGCTTTAATACTGCAAATATATAAACAAAAAAAGCAAAATATAGGGCTATGACAATTAAGATACCAAATTTATGTGAAAAAATTAATGACATTAACTTACCATTAATTGCACTTGAAAAAAGCATTTCTATACTATCATCAGCTTGAGCTAAAATATTAGCATCAATATTATCTCCTATTTCTATTGCTACAGCTTCACTCTCTGTAGTTGATAAATTTGTTGTATCAACAATTAATTTGGCTAGCTCACTACTTCCATCCCAAAAAAATGTTTTTACATATTGATTAAAAAACCCCCATCCGGATGGGTTCAACAAACTGGAGATAATAGCAAATCTTATTATTAAAACTATTACCTGTTGCATTGATAATTGTATATATGCCGTAAAAAACCCTAGTGGTATTAATACTACAAATAATAGGCAACATAGGTAATAAATATTTTTATAACTATCAGAAGTTATAAAACCGTCATAGGCATAATATATTAGCTCTTCTGATGGCTCAATAAACATTTGAGCAGCCTTTTGTAAAAAACCTGCTTCATCATCTCGAATTCCGCTAGTAAATATAAATTGGATTGGTTTAGCGCATTCATAAATATCTCCATCAGTTGGATCTGTTTTGGGATATGCTCCACTAATATCTTTTGTAATACAGCCAGTTATATTATCTGTGTAATTATTGTCATGAACTCTAAAAAAAACTTTTATTGAACCCCAATTCTCAACTTTTAATTTTTCTTTTACTTGCTCAAGGGTGCTTTTAGGTAACTTATATTCTTTTTTCTTAGACATTTCATTTGTCTGCATGGCAGGTCCCATATGATAAAGAACCTCATTTACTGGACTTTGATCTTCAGAGAATCCTATCATAACTCCCCAGCCATATGGAAACCAACATATAGTAGTTTGGCTTGTTCCATTGTTGCATTCTAGGGTTTGTTCAAATTTATGACCATAATAGTCACCTTCTGAAGATTCAATAAACCCTATACCCTCTTTACAAACTTTTTGTTTAACTGCTTTCTGTGGGTTATCAACTAAATAATTACTATGACATGAATAGTCGGGATCTTTTAAGTTTTTATTACTCCATGGTGACCATGCTCCACTCACAATTACTGTTAAATCTTCTCCATTAAGTGAGTATCCTGTATAAGTTGAGTTAGTGACTTTAAGAAAATCTAATGTTTCATTATCTTCAATTTTAGCACTTACATCTTCTCCTTTTGATCCTAGAAGAAATTTTGGTTCACCAAAGTCACTAGCATCTATACAGTCAGGTTCACCGCAAGATGTTAAAATTAATGTAATTATTGTGAGTATTATAAATTTAATCATGAGTTTTTTGATGTTTCCTGACTTAATCTAGCCCTTAAAGTTGCAATTTCATTTCTTAATCTAATAATTTTAATTCTTGTTGATTGATTATTATTTGATTCTAATTCTTTTTGAAGCTTAGCAAGATCTGCTTCCTTTTCACTTATTTGCGATGTTAAATTTCTAGCTCTTTGGCTAAATTGCTCTTTTGACTCTTTTTTCATTGAGCTTTTAGTGTCTTGTTTAGTTTTTTTATCATCATTGATAAAGTCATCGCTAACATCAGGATCATATGGATCATCATCAATCTCAAGATCATCAGTTTCTATTGCTGGTCTATCATACTCATTTTCTTCAAATAGTTCTTCATATTTATTATAATTAATTTCTTCTAATAATTCATCTTGAATAGACTCCTCTTTTTCAACTTCTTTTTTAGCTCTATAATCAACATATCCATCATATATTTCATATAAATCATCCATATTTTTAGCTTCATATATTTCACTTTTTAATTCTTCTCTTAATATGTCATCTTGTGATTCTTCTTGTGATTCTTCTTGAATAGCCTGTAATCTATTAGGATTAGGATTAGGATTAGGATTAGGATTAGCATTATCTAACTCTAAAGCTGCATCAGCACTGTCTTTATCTAACATTTCATTTAAAACTTGGTAATATTCATCAAATTTTTCTTCACGTTCTTTTATATTATTCCGTTTATCATCATATTCATCTTTTCCCCTCTCTAAATCTGCCATAAAACTAATATCTCTATCATTTGTTACTGGCGCAATATTAGTATTATCAATTTTTTTATCAATCATGTCATCTATCTTCTCATCAATCTTTTTCTTACCTTTATTAGCTAATCTTTGGGCTTTAAATTTCGACTCATCATATTTTGTTCTAATATCATCGCGGTGATATTTGCTTGCTATTTTTAATTTTGCATTTACTGCAGTTTCATCTTTTATTTTTTCTCCTAACGAATCAATATTATCTCTTACTAATTTTAGCTCTTCAATTAATTTTCTATTTTCATTGTTAAATTTATCTTGCCTTTCTTTGCTAGGCTCATATTCTGCCTCTTCTTTGAATTTTTTGTCAAGATCTTTAGCTAATTTTTCATGTTTTTTAACTTTATCATTAAAATCATATTTGAGCTTTTGAATTTTTTCATTGGAATTAATTAAATCACTTTCAGAATAATCTAGACTATTTACTTTCCTTCTAATGTTTTTGCGCTCTGCATTAACTGCCCTATCAAGATCTGATTCAAATGGGTTTATTGCTATAGGATTTACTTTTGCATTTATTCTGCCTTGAACTGTATTTTTGATTTTTTCATTATAAGCTTTGTCTAAATCATCTTTATCTAGATTTATATCTTTAATATCATCAAAATAAAAATCTTGTTTATAGCCTAGAGCTTTCATTTTTCTTGATAATTCTTTATTTAAATCTTTTCTAAAATCATCCGGATCTTCAGCTAGTAATCTTGAAAAATCTATACCTCGATATTTTTCTTTAGATTTAATTTTTTCAAATGCTTTGCTAGCCATATCTTTGTCAAGCTGATTATCTGATACACCTAAATTTGTTAAATTTTCCCTTAGCCTTTTTTCTATTAAATTTGAAGCCTCCTTGCCTGTTACACCTTTAGATCTTATTTCAGACATTGCCTGGTTAATAGTATTTTTTTTCGTATCTATAATTTGACTAGCAAAACTTTTATTTTTTATATTACCACTAAAATCCATTTTGTTTGCTCCTATTAGTGATTTAAAATTACCTTTTATGTCAGCAGCTCTTCTATAGCTCTCATCAGCCCTATCTAATGCCCTAAAACCTGTCTTTATTGATTCAACTGGGTTTCTAGCAAAGTTCTTTAGTGATTTAATTGCTTGATCTTTGCTTTCCTTGATACCTTCTGATGGATCCTTAAACATGTTCTTAAGGTTTTTCCTTAATCTTGAATCACTTTCTGTTACATCTTTAAGGCTTGGATCAAGCTTATTAACTGCTAAGCTTGCTCCTGTTTTTACACCTGATATTGCTCCTCTAGTAACTGAATAACCTAATTTTCCAGCTGCATAAACTGCTCTTCCAGCTATTGGCTGTGCAATATTTTTTCTTACAAACCCAAAAGCCTCTCCTGCTGCTTTAAAGCCGTCTTGCATCATGTTTTGTGCTAATGATCCCGCTCCTATACCTCCTTCTCCTGCAATTTTATCACCAAGATCAGTTACTTTATCTATCATTTGCTTAAATATAAAACCTATTGTTAGAAAAAATAAAATTGATGTAAAATCTGGACCAAGTGAGGCATTATAAATATCACCATATCTTGGGTCAGCCATTTGAAATTTCCAAAAATATATAAGGTTGAATTCTCGAAAATGTCCTATTTTTATTGATAATACTTTATCCCAACATACTGGATAGAAAAATAATTGAAAGAATATATCATAAACCAATGCTGAGAAAAATGCTATTGTGATAAATAAAAATATTATCTGAAATGAATAGCTGATTAACATATTTAACCATGCATCAAACATTCCTTTAGTTCTTTGAAATAAGATAAATATTATAAATATAGGGCCAACCATAAACAGCATGGTTAGGATTATTTTGATAAATAAATATATAAATATTGATTTTGCAATTGCGTATAAAACAAGAAAAAATGCATAATAAACCATTATTATTAATACAATACCAACTATAAATGGGGTAAATAAAATAGCAGAAATTTTATAATGTACTTCAGGTTGAAAGAATATATATATTAACTCATCAATTCTTGAATATATAGCATCAATAGGCTGAACAGATGAATCATCTCCAATTTCAAGAAATGTTTTAGTAATTGTCATAGAAAGATCTGCTGCGCCATTTTCAAAAATATCCATAAACATATAAAAATATTCCCAAGATCCTGGAGAAAGTAAGGTATAAACAAACCCTATTTTTAGTATTTTAAATAATAATTCTGTTTGATTTATTTGTACTGATCCTAGCAGAAAACCAATTGCTGTAAAAACTATATATAATGTCATTACTACCCTAATTAACTTTTGTAATGTTGGGGTATTATTTTCTAGCCTATCATCTATTTCTATTTGGATCTCTTGATCAATTTCTGTATCAATACGATTTTGTGAATCTGTTTTCTCTTGGTTATATTGAGCAATTTTAGAATTATAATCTGCTTTTTGTTCTTCTGATAAACTATCATAGTTAAATGTGCCCTGATTATATATTTTTTCGAGCTCTAATCTTTTTCTTTCAAACTCTGCATCTGCTCCTGATTTTTCTGTATTTCTTATTGCATTATAAAATGAGTTAACTTCATCGGTGATTTCAACTACTGTTCTTCCAACTAAATTTTGAAAATAGGCTTTTCTAAAATCTAATGAAAATATTTCATCAAATTTATCAAATAATATATTTTTTACTTGAGTAATGTCATCTGAGTAATCTTTAATTATGGTAACTGAAAGGCTATATTCACCAGAATTATCATTATACAATGTTTTTAAATCACCAAGCTTTCCTTCTTTTTGCCAATGACACTCACCATTATCTATTCCTAACTCGTCTTTTTTTAATAATATTTCTTGGTCAATAACCCTTGCATATAATGTACCTTGATAATTATTCCAGGTAGCACCTCTATATTCTTTTTGTGTTAATGTTTTGATGCTATCTCTTTCATTAGATTCTCCAATTCTAAACTCCATAGCTTCATGCCCTAACGTACAAGAATAACTAGCCCCTGCATTGATATTTACAAAGCCAAAATTATCAAAATTTTCACTAAAATATTGTACATCACCTCGCCATCTTATATTACGCCATTGCAATACTCCCGTTTCACATCCTGATGCTAAAGCTCCACAACTTTGACTCCCTCCTACCTTTGAAGTTTTATAACATCCATCTCCATATTTAGGAGTTTGCCATAAAATATCACAACCATCTCTAGTACCAAATTTATCACTACATTTACAAGAACATCTGTGATCTCTTGTTTCATCATTATCATCATAAAGTGGTGAAATATATCTATCTGAATCATCATAATCAAGATTAGTAAAGTCAATACCATAAACTTTTGTGTTTTCTCCATCAGAGTCAGGATCCCTACAGCAGAATGTGCCGCCTTCTCCTTGGCTTAGTAATTTTATGTTTTTTAATTTATATCTTAAATAACCAGTTAACTCTTCGCTTCCTTTGTAAAAATATACATCTTGTTTGCAATAATTAAAATTTTGCGTTTTAACTTTTTGGGCTCTTTCTCCCTTAAATTCTAAATATTTTCTATCCGCTTTCGTATCATTCTCTAAGCCTAATTCAACTTCTTTCAATTTTTCTGGATCTAATACCAATAACCCAACTTGTTCATCTATATTAATTGCATCAAAATTATAAGCTTCTTCATATTCACAATTCTTAACTTCAAAATCAGATGATTCAATATTTTCCATACCATGAATTAATGCTAATTCATCTTTTGTTACAGGGTTTTTGATAAATTTATCTTGGTCTTTAAGAGACATGGTGCTAGTTGGAAAAGAACTTCCTTCATCAGTGCTTAATCCCGGTATCTCCAATGCATAATATTTATTGTCAAACAAACCTATTTCAACATCAAAACTTTCTGAGGTTGACCAACTTGTTAGAGTTTTAATTAAGTCTAATTTGCCAATATCACCAATTTTATAGTCATCAGCTGGTTCAAATGTATTTTCATCTCTTATTCTTCTGACATCGCAGGCACCAGAAATTTTTAAAGCATTATCTCTTAACTGCGATGCATCATTACTTCCAAGTGCATAGCTATTCTCACGCGCTGAGAGTAATTTTGATAGATTGATATATGTTTCCTTACTTTCTATAGCATCTTTAAATTCTTGTTCTAAGCTGTTATAATTAAATATAGCTTCTTTAGTTAAATCATCTTTTGTATAATATTCAATTTTTGGTATATCAATTTTAAATACCAAGTCTTTTGCCCTATTTAGCTTATATACACCAGATGGAGAAGCTAAATTAGGTCTACATGAAGGCTCAATATTACTATCTGTTGATTTAATAATTTTTGGTTGCCAATGCTCAGATATTAATGGGTCTTGAAATCCAAAAATTTTTGCTTCTTTTACACTCATTGGATGAGCAGATATTTTAGTTATTGATTGAGTGCAACCTACCTCTAAACTTTCATCAAGACTTGTTGCTGTACAAAAATTTGCAGCTCCATTAACAGTTATTATTATCTTATCATCTGGATCAGTAAAGGTTATACCAGTATTAACCCAATTATAAATATTGGTATCTTTACTAATTATTCCGTCCTCACCACAATCTAAATCTTCTGATTGATATTTAGCATTTAGCCCCTGAGTTTGCTCTAATTCTACGAAGGTTTCGGTTCCTTCCTCATTTAATGTAATCGGATTTGAAGGTATTTTAATATTAAATGAGCTTACGTTACCATAATTTGCAGACCCAATACATGGAAAATTTAAATCACATGCAGTAATTAAAGTTATAATTGCAATAAAAATATATTTACTATTAATCTTCTTCATCATCTGTTCTCCTAGTTGAACCTTGATTTTTACGAGCTTTGCTTATTTGATCTTTATTTTTAGCATCATCTTTTAATTTTTCCATAAATTCATTCGTATTAAATTTACGTTTAAATTTTTCTTCTTGTTTTCTTTCTTCTTCTGTTCTTTCAACAAGAGGGGTTCTTTTAGCAATTTCTTTTATATCTTTACCCCTTTCCTTTAAGGATAATTTTGCCTCATCAAATTTTCTCTCAATAAATATTTTATCATCATCTTCGTATTTTTTCTTACCTTTAAAATCTTTATCTAATCTTGCAGCCATTATTGACATATTTTTTAATCTTCTCTCGGAGCTCTGTCTAGTTGCTTGATTGAACATCTTATTAAACTTATGTCTAGCACCATCTAATGGTTCTTTAATTTGATTTACAGATTTTTTATATTTTTTTACAATCTTATAATCATCTTCATATATTATGCTTTTTTTAGTATCTGGTTTTATCTCCTCTTTTATTATCATGGAGCCAATATTTCTTTTTATCTTATCCCCTTTTTCTAGAGCATATTCACGAGCTTCCTCCTCTGATCCCCCTTCTTTTAAAGCTTCATTATAGGCTTGATTCATGTTCTTACTTAAAATTTCTTTGGCATCTTTTGTTTGTAACCTATGATTTTTTATATCTCTTTCTAATTGCGGAGAATTTAATATTCTTTCTATTTTTCTATCACTTATACCTCTTTTTTGAAGCATTCTTTTTACTGATTCTTTTACATGCTGCTCTTTATCACCACCAGTTACTACCGCCTGCTCGATTCCGCTAGAGATTTCTTGTCTAATTTTATTAACTAATATCTTTTCAGACACATCTTTTTTGCCAGTTATTGCTCTATTTAATCTTCCTGCAGTATTTGAATATGCAGATTTTTTTAAGGATTCATATGGATTCTTAAATCCTCCTTTTAATTTCTTAGTTATAAAATTTTCAACCTTTCTACCAGGTCTATTTTTAGGTTTTTTTCCTGCTGAGCTTTGGGAATCACTAGAAGATATACTTCCATCACTTGATACACCTATATTACTAGTGCTATCATCTTCGCCAATTGGTATACCATTTTTATCACGGATACTTTTTTTTGCTGCATCTTTTAATTCATAAAGTTTATCAGTGGCATTTCCTGCTGCTTTTCCTAACATTTCAGCTCTATCAGCTGGCATTGCTGTTGCGACTAACCTACTGGCAACTGATGCTGCTTCTCCAGTTACTCTTAAAGTACTATCAATTCTTCTTGCAGTTGATTTAACTGCTCCAATCATGTCTGATGTACCTAAATTATTGCTAATAGAATCTGCTAAATTGCTTACAGATACTCCGTTAGCTATTTTAGCCGCTAGATCAATAATAAAATTAAGAAATTTTTTAAAGAAATAAATCACCAGTAATAATAAGGCAATATCCCAAATATTTGGTATATATTGAGACTTAATATTAATGTTAAATCTGTTATAATCAAAAATTGTTGGTTTATACCATTCTAATAGTGGTATTGTAAAAGTTGTATTGTTACAACAATATAAAATAGGTTTCCAACATACTGCAAACCCTATTAGATTTATAAACATACCTTTAATTACAGAGGCAAAGAAACCAACTGCAGTTGCAAGCATAATATACTGAATCGCATATCCAATTATAAGATCTAACCATTTAGAAAATAATGATTGGGTTTGTTTAAACAATGAAAACACAAGGAAAATAGGTGCTATTATAAATGCAAAGCTTATCATAATAAAAACTGATACATAAATAATTAAGATTCTTGCAATAACCTCAATAAATACATAAAAGCTTATATAAAAAAGCAATACCATTATTGCTCCAGTTAAAGGAGGATGAAATAATAAACTCCATATCTTGGCATTTACATCTGACGAGGTAAATAATGATAATATTTCATCCAATCCCCTAAATATATTGGATATTTTAGAATCACTTTCTAAAGATGTAACCAACCCTATATTTTGGGTTACACCTATAATTTTATTTCCTATATCTAGGGCACCATCTCTAAAAAACATTACTAAATATGTATTAAAAAACCCCCAGTTAGAGGTTATGCTGATGATTATGCCAGCCTTAACTAATCTACTAATTAAATCCCAATTTGAATATTTTGCTAAACCAAGCAAATATCCCATTGCAGTAAAAATTATATAAAATGTGAGTGATAATTTAATAATATTTGGAATTATAGATTTATTGGGATTAGATAATGTATCAAAAAACTTCCTTTCTATCCCAGTAAAACTTTTCCCATCTTTTGTTGTTCCTCCTTTGATATATCTTTCAATTGGTTCAACAAAAAACTTATAAATATTACTAACAAAATTTGCTCCCTTATCAATTGTCATACTTACGGAAATATGACCTCTATTATCACTTGCTTTACTTTTAATTTCTGAACTATTAGGACAATTCTCTAAAAATTGGGAGGTCATAGTTGGAGGCTCCTCATATCTAATCATCATTACTCCTCCTTTAGGCAGAGTTTTATATGATTCTGGCATTATAAATTCACCTGCATCATTAAAAATTTCTTCATTAGATGAGTGGCCACCGATTTTTAGCCTTAATTGTTTTAAAAAAGGGTCCATTGGGCAGCTACCCAACCCCCAATCTTTTAAAAGATTTGTTTCAACTTCATATATTAAGTCGTGATCAATAAAATCATTAAAAAATATCATATGACCGATACTTCCTGTAAGCCCATTAACTATTTTTACCCCTGAATTCTGTAGTTCAAATACTCCTCCTATTATTCCTGTATTATAAGACTCAGCCTCTCTAGTTGTGATTATATTATTTGCTACTGAATTACTGTTAATCCTTGTATTTAGTTGGTAAATCACTTCACCAGTTGCTGCATCATATACCTGTTTTTTTTGAATTGTTATGATATTGGCTAATGAGTTATTTATATCTGCCAACTCATGAGTTATACCGTCACTAATATCATTTTGCGTATTATCATAGTAAAATTTTAATTTATTACCTTCTATATATATCCTTCCTACTACTCCCCAATTATCATCATTTGCTGATAAAACTGTACCTTGAGTATTTGGCGATATAACAAAAACTATTGAAAACTCAGCCTTCTTCATTAGATAGCCAAACTTATTAAAATCATAATAATCAATTTCTGTTCCATTAGCCCCACCATCAAAATACATAGCTGCAGAACCTTGTATAGCTGTTAATTTTATTTTTGGTATTGAGGTAGTATTATCAAAGCCAGGAGGTGGGCTTGGATCATCTTCGATTTTTGCTGACATTATTCTTGTTTGCCATCTATAATCTGTAGAGGAGTGAGATATATACATTTTAGTAGCATATCTAGTTCTGTGCTTATCTGAAGGACCATTTAAGTAAAAACCTGCATAGCCCTTATAACCAGGATCACTAGATTGATAATAACGATTACTATTATCAACTTCATAATAATCCATAAAATAATATGGCTTATATTTTAAATTTGTACCATCATATTCATAATTAAAGGGATCACCTCCGTTATCAACATATCTTTTATATTCCTCTCTAATTTTAAGAGGTATATGTGTTGATGAATGATAAATCGTAAGACGCCTATTATCAGTTCCACTACTACTTCCTCCCCATACATCAACTCTACATCCTGGTGGAACTTTAACAAAATCTTGCTTATCATTCATTCTGCCTGTTGGATGAAAGTGACCTAATTCATATGCTTTGATATCTTCATCAGCAGCTGCAGTTTCTGCATCAATTTTTAAGACCCAATTTTCACCATGCACTAAGAAACGTCTTCCCCAATCATTATCTACCCACCCTGTAGGAATCTCTGTACATTGATCCTTAAAAACTTTTAAATTATTTAGATTATATTCTTTATATTCAGAGCTGCCTGAATATTTTAATATTTGAGTTTCTTCAAATGGCGCTTCTGGACTATAATTTTTATCTAAATAGACAGTTGCCATACATCCATATGGAATTTTTATTTTTTCCTCATTAAAATATAATTCATCATCATCTGCATCAGCTTCCCATGTATTATTAAAATCTGCATAGATTGAGGAATATTCATATGGGTTTTTTTCTCTAAATTCAAATTGCAAAGCTCCCATTTTTGACATTCGAAAGCGAGGATCATTTAGTTCGCAATGATTTGCATAATCTGTAAGATCACTATAATTTTTTTTTCTTAATTTAACTATATGATCTGTAGAATCATCATCATAAGCAGAATTACATGCTGGTTTAAAAATTAATTGTTGCGGATAAAATCTTGAAATAGCACTACTTGATTCTAGCAATACATTATTTCTGCATTTTGCATCTGAAGGGGCTGGCCCTTCTCTCAAAGCATGGTTGTTTTTACCACTTATATCGAGCCATCTAGTTAATTCCTGATTCTCAACATAAAATTGTAAACCAGCATCTGAATTAGTATTTGCATAGTTAATTTTATTAGTGTATAAATTAGCTACCATATTTCTTTCTAATTCACCCTCAATAATGTTTTTAGATTCTACAGTACAAAATGCTACTTCTCCGCTAACTCCAAAATTATAATTAAATTTTGGATTAAATTCAGTAGCAAGATTTAACCATAATTCTTTGCCATCTAATGGTTCACCCGGACAATTACCACAACCTGGTTTACAATAGTCATATACATTTTGACGTAAATTCCCTGCATAAAACGGATTTGCATATAATTGAACTGATATAGTTGAGCTTGTACCATAACTCTGAGCTGGAATACATCTATAATCACATGCTGATATTAGGATTATTTGAAAAAGAATTAGTAATTTTATTAATCTTTTATTCATCATCTTGCCTCTGGTTAACAGCTTGAGTATTACCTCCACCTATATCCTCGCCTGCCTTAAGTCTAGAGTTTTCATTTCCTATTTCTGCATCTTCTTTACCTATGTCAACCGCTTTTCTTCTTTGATTAAGAGATTTTGCACCTTGTGTAGCATAGATTGCAGCATTTCTTGTTGTTTTAGCAGCAAATTTCATTGCTTTTTTAGCATTTCCTTCAAAATCTGGAGATTTAATAATGTTACTTATCGCTCCAGCTCCACTTAAATGAGATAAAATTTGAGCAAATTTATCAAAAATATGTATTACAACAACCAATAGAAATGTAAATTGTAGCAGATATATTATAGCATCTGCCTCACTAATATCTTCCGTTTTTGGCATAAATATTCCTAAATTGTTATTTTGAATATAAGATATTTCAATGTCATAAATTGCTGCAATAAAGCTATAAAAGTGATCAATTAATATCATTAACAATGATATTAATGCAAAAACTAAAAATGGCTGCAAACTAAAACCTATTAAGCTTGAAAGCCATTTATCAAAGAACTTTTTAGTATAGCCTAATAATACCATAGGAATCATTATGGGCGAAAGTAAAATAAAGAAATTTATCATTACTATTGCTGATACTAGCATAAATGTAATTTTTAACATAAAAATAATTGCTACAAATAGAAATACCATAGCTGTTATAAAAAAGAATAACCCAGATGCTTTACTAACTAAAATTGCAAAGGCAGTTTTAACTAATGCTGGAAAAACATTATTTTTATTCATACCTATATAATTTGAAAATTTACAATCCAAACTATCAAGAATAGCATAATGTTTTTCATCACTTTTATATTGAGTACCATCAATTTTATAGCCTGAGAAAAAATTACATTTTTTTAATTCTTCTTTAACTTGATCTCTTAAGAGATCTGAACCCATTATATTGCAAGATCTTTTTAATTCTGGCGGTGTCTCCTTTAGAGTCTCTCCTTCACCTTCTTCCTTTTTTACAGACTCTAAAGCTTCTGTTAGCTCATTAGCTGTAAGATCATTTTCTAAGGTTACTTTATAAAAATCAGATGCTAATTCATAAGAGGATCTAGTTAAAAAATCATAATAACCATCCTTCCAAGCATTGCCTTGTACAAAATATAATACAAATCCTATTTTTAGAAACTGAACTACTAACTCTCCCCATTTTAGTCCTGCACCAATTGTAAATCTAATACCTATGAAAATTATTGATAATGTTAATATTAAAGATACAAAATTTTCAAGATCACTACTAATCATATTATAAATTGATTTAGTACATGAACCATCTTCATCTTGAAGATCATCTATACATTTTTTTTCTATAACTACATCACTAACTACTCCACGATCATTAACAGTATCATCATATACATCTGTATAGCCAAAATATATATTTTTTAGAGTATTTTCAAAGCATCTTAAAGCTTTTCCCGTAAAAGAAAAATCATCATAACCTGATTGAACATTAGAGTAACAATATGCAGATACAGACCCTGGTAAAGACGTGATATTAATTTTCTCATCTTTTGGAGGTATTTTAATACAATTAGCTCTATATCTTTCGTTTAGAGTCATGCAGGATCTATTTCCTGATAAGAGTTCACATTCTTGAAATTGATCACTACCTTCACAACAATGACACTCACATCTTTTATTAATTTGAAAATCATCTATAGGCAGATAATCTTCATCATCTTCATCATATTCAGAGAAAGGATCTTGACCACATGGTCTTCTTGCCTTTGTATCATCTGGATCTCCTATAAAACCTCTAATAGGCATTACATCTCCTGCAACAAGACCTGTGCACCATACTGATTCTGCACAAATATAACTACCTTCTCGCCAAGCACAGAAATGTTTTCCATATTTTTCCACACATTCAAAAGGAGCAACCCAAAAAGGCTTTTCTCCTTTATAACTTATACCTATTTTTCCATTACCTTTATTATAAACATCTACATTTGTTGGATCAGTATGATCATATTCTTTTTTGTAACAATAATCTCCCAATTGCCCACTTTTCTTCCAATAAAAATACTCATCCACATTAATAGCATTTATTTTGTCAAAAGACACTGTAAAATTAACTTGATGATTTAGACTACCGCTAACTTCGGTACATTCTTTTCCTATATCTTTATTTATTGTGTTGACAATTTTGGTATTTTTTCTCCAATCGCTTGCATCATTTTGCATTAATTCATAGGATCCCCATAAAGCTAAGAAACCTAATCCTGCTGCTGAAGAAGCGCATCCTAAAGAACCAACACCTACAGATAAGATCATACACGCACTAAATGAAGCAATTGTAGCGGTTACGCCAGCAGTTACTAAAAGCCCACAGTTTAATCCATCCGAATCAAATGCTCCTTGGCTATATCTATTATCTATACCTAAGCCTGTCTTGACATTATTTTCTGCCATGAATTGATCAACAGCATCTTGTTCTGATAATTCTTCTTCTGAGAAAGCATAATTAGGAGAAAAAAGCAATGTAATTACTATTAAAATATTTAGAAAAATTTGAATGTTATTGTAGAATCTACTAATCATCATCATTCTTACTTTCTACACCTCTTGTTCCGTAATCATTACTATTTTTACCCATAGCTTTTTTCGCTTGATGCTTACCTGCTTTATATGAAGTAATTGCTATATTTTTAGTTATTTGAAAGCCTTTTTGAATAGATTTTGACATTTGTGAGACAACATCATCATCAAGGAGCTGGACTTGCAATAATGATGCTATTAATGATTTTGATATATAATTAAATACCATAAATATAACTGCAAATACTATTAACATTTGTAATAATGCCATCATAATTTTTGAAACATTAGTTGGGCTAAACCATGTTAATTTATTTCCTATAAAATTTACTTCATAATATTCCTCTTCCATTTTGTAGTTTAGACAAGGTATATATTTTTCATTACAATTATCGGTGACCATTACTGTACCATCATCTAACTTACTGAAAACATCATGTTCTTTAGTACCATACATTGCCAAATCAACTCCTTTAAAAAAAATCGCTAACATGCCAAATATTATAAGTGGTACAAGGCTGTAACCTATAAGATTTTGTAACCAACCTTTAAATATTCCTTTTATTTTCTCATTATTAAATAAAACAAGCGGTATTACCAGAGGTGATATTAAAATTAAGAGCGAAATAGTAACCATTGCTGACACAAACATAAATATCGCCTTAAGCGCAATGGCTATGAATAATAAAATTATTATTGGTATAGCTAATATTAAAATAAAAAATACAAATAAAATTGCTAGCCAACCAGCAGAAGCTGTCCTTAATATTTTAGGAGATGCAGTATTATATTCACCTCCTCTATCGCCAAAAAATGTTTTCCACCTACAATCAAGAAGATCCCAAATTTTATACCTCTTTTCATCTGCCAAAAAATATCTAATATTGTCTGGTCCTAAATCACCTGTTGTAGCACATGAATAGCTTTGTGGTATTTCAAAAGAACTTCCATCTTCTCTTTTCACACTTATACCATAATTAAGATCATTAAAAGCTATTAAGGCAAGATCTGCACCTGATATCATCAAGGCATTATAGTAACCATCTTTCCAAGCATCACCATTCACAAAATATAATACTATACCAAAGGAAACAATATATTTTAAAATTTGTTTTTTATCATTAATAAGCCCAAATGCAATATAAATACCTAGCATTATCATTGATATAATTAATAAGATAGTAACTATATTTTCAGCAAAATTTCTAAATTTTGCTATCAATCCATGATCACATTTTGTAGGTGTTGTAAAAACCTGATCTGATCCCCCAACACATTTATAGCCATATGTTCTTTTTGCATCATCAACTACAAGCGCTGAACCATGCATAATATTTCTAATTGTTTGATCCAAACATCTTACAGCTCTTCCACTAAATGCTGAAATTTTATTTAATTTATCATCTCTAATAAATGCTTCTTCAGTACAATATGGTGATATTACGGATGGAATTTCATAAACTGATTGAAGGCTTATTCTTTTATTAGGTACACAGTGAGCTAAATATTTTGGATCATATTCAAAACCACAAATTGTTTTATCGATATTTGGGGGTTCACATTCTTGATTCAATTCTCCATTTTCAAAACATGATGCGAAATTTGGACACTCAATAGAACATCTTGAATATTTTGCTAAACATGATTCTTGAGTGTTTTTAGCTTCATCTTTATCAACATAGGTCCATCTACTTTCACCTTCATCATATTCACATAATTCAGAACATGATTTTACTGCACCAGCACCATATTCATCGGCTTCGGTTCCATCAGCAACTTTTCCTGATATGTAAGATTGATCCAGACCCAGGATCTTCATTCTTTCCATTGCTGGATCATTACAAAATACCATTTCAGCACAAACCATATCATCTAACTTATAGACACATAATAATTCATCACCTATGTCTTTGCATTCTCCTTCATAAATACATTCTGCTTGATTAGGTAACACCTCCTCATCTTCTGATGCTTTATTCATATTATAACTCACACTAATAGCTGTTTTAGCTTCTTTTCCTTGAGGAGCATTTTTATCACAATCTAGGCTTGGATTATAAATTTCATAAGTATGACCTTTAATTACTATATCTTGACCTCCACCTATTCCACCTTGGTCACCTGTCTTGTCAACAACACTTACTTTACAACCTTTTAATAGAGATATTTCATTATAAGTAAAATTGGCTCCTGTTACTGGATTAACTTTATCCAATAAAGCTTTGCAATCCTGAACATCAGGCTTTATGGCAAAATCATTTAAACCATTATTATCTAAATCTTGGTGATTAGATATTATGCTGTAATTTCTAAATAGCTTGGCTTTATCTTCCTGTCCCTTAAGTTTATCATTAAATATCTTGATAGCAACTGCACATGCTGCCAAACCAGTTCCTGCTGCCGCCGCTCCATACAGACCTCCTGCCAGAGCCCCGGCTCCAGCTCCTGCTCCAACTGAAATTTGACAGGCCAGCTTAGTCTCTTCTATTCCTGAACATTTTTCTTCATGCTTATCTTTGGCAACACCCTGCCATTTACTATCAGCAAAAACATTTGAAATTACTGATAAAATTATTGTTAGGTTTATTGTGCATATCTTGACATAATTCATTAAAGCTCTGCAACTTTCTCAAAAAACTTATCTAACCAATTATCTGGATCTTTTCCGTATTCGGCAATAACCTCATCAAGTAATATTACTGTGTCTGCTCTTCCAGATAAAACATCTACAACTCTATCCATGCCAGCTAAATTTATTCTTGATACTACAGAATCATTTCCTTGCTTTACAAGAAAAAACCTAGTCGCAGGATCTGTTGTTTTAATAATTTGATATTCTCTTTCAGATAGCATAAAAACATCTTTATATAGTGAAGTTGCTTTAATATTTGGAAGAAATATCTGTGTTCCTGTTTGCTGAATTAATGTATCACTAATATTACTATTTGCTGCATCTTCAACTGATTGAGTTGCGAATACTACCATGGCATTAAGCTTTCTCAATACTTTTAACCAATCTTTTATTTTTGGAGCAAAGACAGGGTTATCAATTAATGCCCAGGCCTCATCCAAGATAATCATTGTTGGCCTACCATCTAAGGATAAATTTATTTTATGAAATAAATATAATAAAACTGGTCCAATACTTACCTTATCTTTTAAAATATCATTCATTTCAAAACCAAAAGATGAGGCAACACTAAAATCTAATCTGTCTTCTGGGTTATCAAATATTTTAGCATGACTTCCTTCTCCATGCCATATTGCTAATCTACTAGCTATAGAACCTGGCCCTCCCATACCCATAAAAGCAGCGATGTTACTTAACCTTCTGTCTTTTTGGGGTAATTTATAATTACCATTTACCGCCTCATTTATTGTATCAATATCTTCAGGAGTTAAAGCTGGCATACCTTCCATTGCAACTAAGGATTTTAACCATTCCTCAAGAAAACTTCTATTTTCAGATGAATCAGGTAGCTGCAAAGGATTAAAACCTGTTTCATGACCCGGATCTAAGAAAAAATGCTCACCTCCAATTGCTTTAATAAATATTTCAGCGCCTCTATCTTTATCGAAAAAGAAAGTACGAGGATTAAATTTTTGTGCTTGCACACATAAAAAATTCATAAGAACTGTTTTACCTGCACCAGTTGGACCAATAATTGTAGTATGACCAACATCTCTCGTATGAAAATTAAAGAAAAATGGTGTTCCTGAGGTTGTATT
Source organism: Rickettsiales bacterium (assembly GCA_016780625.1). Lineage (GTDB taxonomy): Bacteria > Pseudomonadota > Alphaproteobacteria > Rickettsiales > JABIRX01 > JADHLN01. Next base: position 56,078 of record JADHLN010000001.1, on the reverse strand, counting down.
AAACACCGTTACAGCATTACCCCAATGATTACCAATTCTTTTTCCAGATGGGTAATTATGAAATGATGCAAAGGAGGATAGGTTTAATGTATTAATTGTTGAACTTCTTACCAGCAAATGTTGATTTCCTGGAAGCATTCCCCAATATGAAGGCTCCATATTTATTTTTTCTCTAATAGCATTTATACCTATATTAGAAAATTCTACCATTGCTTGAGATAGATAATTTTCTAAGGTTTTTATATTATCAGATATGCATAACATCACTGTTGAATGTTTTCCAAAAGCTATTTCTCCGCTCATGGCAATATCTAGAGCTTCACTAATTTCAGCTATTTGAGATTTAGCTATATCTTCAGCTTGCTCTAAACGATTTTGTTGCAGCTGCATACTAGAAATAGCTGACACTCTATCAATAAAACTAAAATTCTGAGCAATAATAAACTCAAAAGGCAGTTTTAAGAAGCCATCTAACATACCAGCACTAGTGTAAGGCTTATGCTCTTTTAGAGCAACAATCCCAGCAAATCTGTTAGATTTACAACCTTTTGCCTCAATAGATTTTGAGCCAAAATATAAGCGATGATTTGCTAGAATTTTTGATATTTTACTTTTTGGTATCTGCATAGGCTGCTTAAACCCGCAATTTACCATCATTCCTAAAAACTCAAGTATTTGAGAAAAAACACCATCACTTGTTTTGATAGAACCTAAAACCTCTGGGCTATAGCTTGAATATGCATTTAAAACTCTACTTGCTACCTCCTCTAATTCATCGTAGGAATCTTTTAATTCTTTTTTCCAAGCTGACTTATTGGTTTTTTTTTCAATTGATTTGGCGATATTTTCAAGTAAGGCCAGTGAGGATTCATCTTTTTTCTTAATGATTGCAATATAATGCTCATTTATGAATGTATGCTTATCACTATGGCGTAATCTCCATTCATCATCTGTATATTGAGAAAATAAATTTGGCATTTTACCGTCAGGATATGCTCTTTGCATTCTTCTTACAGTATAGAAATGCATTGCAAAGGAGTTAGATCCCATTCCTTTAAAGAGTGAATTTCTAAGATTTTTTTTATTTTCTAAATCTTCATCATCAGCTGTTTCAAATGAAAAGCCTTTTATTTTTATAATTTTCATTAAACGGTTTTCGGTTAATAGAATAGTATTTCTGTTGTAATGACAAACATAAGGTATGAATTGTGATGATGATATATCACGGTTTAAGATTTTTTGCTTCTCTGTAGTTTTTTTTTTGATTTTCTTAATCAACATATCTTAATACACATCATATGAATTGGCGCCAAAATATGATTTATTCGGGCATTTAGAAAAGTTAGCTCCCTTAACCATTAATAATTCAATTGCAATAGGCTCTTTAGAACATATCAGGTAACCTATACCATGAAAAAAAGGCAAAGCTACAAAACCTAAAAAATCATTTGAAATAACAAAATAAATTAAACATACAAAACCATTTAAAGCCGCGAAAGGAAAAGAAACTCCAAATAACATAGCCGGTCTTGTTAAACCTAAAAATAAGGGATCATTCTTAATTGCTGACATTGTTAACCTCCATTAATAAAAACATATATTTCTATTATTTTATTGTACATCAAAAATGCAATTATTTCCATTTTTATTTTGCAAAAATGATGTAAATGAATATTGTAATTACTAAATATAAATATTAAATATTCAATTAATAAAATTTAGAAAGTGAAAATGGACATAATAGCTGAAAAGTTAAATAAAATAAAACCCTCTCCAACAATTGCAGTTACAATGAAGGCAAAAGAGCTTAAAGCAAGTGGAAAAAATGTAATAGGGCTAGGTGCAGGAGAACCAGATTTTGACACTGCAGATAATGTTAAAAAAGCTGCAATTGACGCTATTAACAATGGCTACACAGGATACACAGCAGTTGATGGAATTATTGAACTTAAGGAGGCGATTAAAAATAAATTTAAGCAACAAAATAACTTAGATTATAAAACATCAGAGATTATAGCATCTGTAGGCGGAAAACAAGTGATTTACAACGCATTAATGGCAAGTCTAAATCCAGGTGATGAAGTTATAATACCAGCACCATTTTGGGTCTCTTATCCAGATATAACACTTCTTTGCGGAGGTGTTCCTAAAATTGTAAATTGTAGCGAAGCTAATAAGTTTAAACTAACAGCTTCTCAGTTAGAGGATGCTATAACAGAAAAAACTAAATGGCTTATAATAAACTCACCATCTAATCCAACAGGATCAAGCTACACAGAAGATGAATTAAAAGAATTAGTATCTATCATAGAAAAACACCCTAATATAATGGTGATGAGTGATGATATTTATGAGCATATTTGCTATGATGGATTTACCTTTAATACTATTGCAACAATTGCACCAAAACTTAAGGAACGTATTTTAACAATTAATGGTGTATCTAAAGCTTATGCTATGACTGGCTGGAGAATAGGATATGCAGCAGGACCTGAAAAATTAATTAAAGCTATGGCCAAAGTTCAATCTCAGAGCACATCTAACCCAACATCTATTGCGCAATATGCAGCTGTTGAAGCATTAAATGGAACTCAGCAATATGTAAAAGACAGATGCGTAGCTTTTCAAAAAAGAAGAGATATGGTTTTAGATATGATAGATGATATAGATGGGATATCCTCCATTAAGCCAGAAGGTGCATTTTACATTTTTGCTTCTTGCAAAGATTTAATTGGTAAAAAAACAGAATCTGGAGAATTAATTAACAACAGTAATGATTTTGCTAGCTATCTTCTTGAAGATGCATTAGTTGCTGTCGTTCCCGGAATTGCATTTGGTATGGAGGATTATTTTCGTATATCATATGCTACATCAGAAAATGATTTGACAGAAGCATTCAAAAGAATAAAACAAAGCTGTGAAAAGCTAAAATAGAAAATATTAATTTGAGCAAATAAAACATGTAGCAATATCAGTAAATTTTATATTTATTGCAAAATATGCTAATTAAATAAATTTACTAACAATCTCTTTTATATCCCCTTTTAATTTATCTAAATTTTTCTTACTATCTGCTTCACATCTGGTAGTTAAATTAGGAGATGTATTAGATGCTCTTATTAGCCACCAACCAGCTTCATTATCAACCCTAACCCCATCTATTTCTGAAAACTCAATATTTTGCTCTTTTAATAATGTTTTGATTTTTTCTATAATTTTAAACTTTATCTTATCAGCACATGGTATTTTCTCTTCTTTACTTGCATAGGTAACTGGAAGAGATTTTCTAAAATCTGCAACAGAAATATTTTCTTGGCAGATAATTTTTATTAACCTTATAGCGGCATATAACCCATCATCATAACCAAAATTATCTCCATCATTAAAGAATATATGACCCGACATCTCTCCTGCAAGCAAGGCTTTTTCTTCTTGCATTTTAGCTTTAATTAATGAATGCCCAGTCTTCCAAATAATTGGCACACCCTTATATTCCCTAATTTTTTCTTTAAATATTTTACTTGCTTTTACATCAGCTATAATTTTAGCTCCTGGTGATTTTTTTAAAATATCTCTAGCAAATAAGGTAACTAACTGATCACCCCACAATACCTCACCTTCACTATCTATGACCCCTATTCTGTCTGCATCTCCATCAAAAGCTATTCCCAAGTCGCAATTATTTTTTTGCACTATATCTCTAAGCTGTTTAAGATTTTCTTCAATTGTAGGATCCGGCTCGTGAGCTGGAAAATCTCCATCAATATCTGAATTTATAACATAATGATCTCCCTCAATATCTTTAGTTAAGTCAGAAATCACTTGCGCACCAGCTCCACATGCTGGATCCCAGGCAATTTTTTTGCTACTCAAATTAATATTTGCTAATTCATTTTTTAATTTTTCAAAATATTTTGGCAAAATATTTAATTTGCTTAATTTACCATTACCTGTTTTAAACTCTCCTTTATTGGCAAATTCTGCAAATGACAATAAATCCTTACCATAAAATTTTTCTTTTTGAGATAGTATTTTAAAGCCATTATATTCCTTTGGATTATGAGATGCTGTAATAATAATACCGTAATCAACATTTAATGAATATGTTGAAAAATATAAAATAGGACTAGGAACAAGACCAATATCATTAACATTACAACCTGTACTAAGAATAGCCTCGACCATTCTTTCTTTTAATATTGGCGATGATTTTCTGCCATCATAACCTAAATTAATTACATTAGAACCATTAATCAAAGCCTTACTTCCTAGCGCTTTTCCTATTATTGCTGCATCTTCTGCAAATAATTGTTTAGAAAATACTCCTCTAATATCATATTCTCTTACTATATCTAAATTGATTTTATGCATTAAAAATTTACCCCAAGCTGAAAATAATTTTTATTATTTGCTAATCTTCTTAAAACACCTCTTAAATCAACAACTATTTTATCTAAAAATAATTCAGAGCTTAATTCTTGATATTCGCGCCATTCAGTTGCAATAACAATTAATTTATGCTCTTTGAGCAATTTTTTTAGATCTTGAGATTTTTTTAAATTAGTATTTTCTTTAACATGCTTTAATGCAAAAGGATCATGTATCGCAATATTTATGTTTTTTCTTTTTTCTTGTAAATATGCGATTATTTTAAGTGATTGTGAATCTCTGATATCATCAGTTCCAGCTTTAAATGCAGCTCCCATAACTAATAAATCACTCATATTATGTTGCTGCAATAACAGATCTATTTTGTCGGCAATATTTTTAATAGTTGCGTCATTCGAAAAATTAATATTTTTTATTATCGGTAAATCCAATGATAATTCCTTGGCTGAATGAGCAAGAGAAATTGTGTCTTTAGGAAAACAAGATCCTCCATAGCCTGGGCCAGATTTTAAAAATTTATCTCCTATACGCTCATCAAGACCCATTGAATATGAGATATCTTCAATATTGGCACCAGTTTTTGCGGAAATTTGAGCAATCTCATTAATAAAAGATACTTTTAATGCCAAGAAACTATTAGATGCATATTTTATTAATTCTGCAGACGCAATATTTGTTGATATAATTGGAGATGATTCATTAATAAATGGCTGATAAATATCTTGTAATAATTTTTCTGATATCTCATCTTCAACACCAATAATTATCCGCATAGGAAATTGAAAATCTTTCACTGCCCTTCCCTGACTCAAAAATTCTGGGTTGGATGCTAAATATATCTTATATTTTGTTTTGTAATCTTCTATTTTTTGCTTGATTAGCTTAGCTGTACCTAGAGGAACAGTAGATTTGTTAATTATTACAATATCATTGCTGATATTATTTAAAATATCATCTAGCGCTGAATATAAATATGATAAATTGCTAGTTTGCGTTTTTTCATCATATGGGGTTCCCACAGCAATGAAACAAGCGTCTTTATTTTTCAATCCTTCTGCAAGATTAGTTGTAAAACTAATATTCTTATTGGCTAAATTTTTTTTAAGTAAATTTTCTAGTCCTGCTTCATAAATAGGAGAAACAGCCTTATTTAGCTTGGCAATTTTATCAGCATCTTTATCAATAGCTGTTACATTATGACCTATCTCAGCAAGACATAGTGCAGATACAAGACCTACATAACCGCTACCAATAATTGCGATATTTTTTTTAACGAACATATTTTTTTAATATTTCTTTTACTTCACTTGGATATTTATCTAACCCATAAGCAATATTTGCATCTAGGAAACCAATAGGATTTCCACAATCATATCTTTCACCTTCATAATTTACAGCATAGAAATCTTGTTCAGAAAGCAATTTATGCATAGCATCAGTTAATTGTATCTCATTACCTGATCCTTTAGTGTGTGTTGCTAAATATTTAAAAATTTCTGGTTGTAAGATATAGCGTCCAATCATAGCATAATTTGAGGGAGCTTCTTCTGGACTTGGTTTTTCAACCATATTTTTAATCTTTAAATTATTATCCTCCTTTTTATAATCTATAATACCATAACGATTGGTTTCATCTTTAGCTATTTTGGTTACAGCTGTAAGATTGATTTTTTTGTCATATTTATGATATTTATCAATCATTTGGCTTAAAAAGCCTTTATCAGAAAATTTCAACAATTCATCAGCAAGAATAACGGCAAAAGGTTCATCACCTATAAAATTTCTAGCACACCAAATTGCATGACCGAGACCAAGTGGCTGTTGCTGTCTAATAAAGGCTATTTGTCCTGCTTCAGGTATCCATCCTTTGGTAATTTCAAGCTCCTGATTTTTAGATTTTTGTGACAAAACTTCTTGTAACTCATATGCATGATCAAAATGATTGTTAATTGAGTTTTTATTTCTTCCTGTAATAAATATAAATTCTTCAATACCTGCATTTCTAGCCTCTTCAAATGCGTATTGAATAAGAGGCTTATTAAAAACAGGAAGCATTTCTTTAGGCATTGATTTTGTAGCTGGAAGAAATCTTGTCCCTAAACCTCCTACTGGCAATATTATTTTTTTAATTTTCTTTGCCATTATTATTTAATTATTTATTTTGTAGCTTGATAAATTATAATATATATTTTATCAAGAGATTATTAATATTAATTATCAGAATATTAAGGAGTAGTATGAATATAAAATACAAGCTTTATCAATTTCCATTATGTCCATATTCAAGAAAAGTCAGACTTTTTTTATTGGAAAAAAACATTAACGTTGATGTAGCTGTTGAAAATTTTTGGGAAAAAAGAGAGAATTTCTTAGCTATTAACCCAACTGGGCAAATTCCTGTTTTGCTTTGTTATGATGGCAGTAACAGTGTAATTTGTGATAGCACCGTTATATGTGAATTTCTTGAAGAATGTCATGGTGGTATAAAGCTTATCGGGGATGATCCATATTCCAAGGCAGAATCAAAAAGAATTAATTTATGGTTTGATAATAAATTTTTTAATGAAGTAACAAAACATATTTTATATGAAAAAGTTATAAAATATTACCAAAACCAAGGAAGCCCAAACCCCTTATATTTAAGAGCTTCAAAAATCAACCTTAGCTATCATATGGATTATATAAAATATCTCCTAAATACCAGAAAATGGTTAGCAGGAAATAAAATAAGTTTAGGTGATTTTTCTGCAGCGTCTCATTTATCAGTTTTAGATTATTTAGGTCATGTTTCATGGGATGATTATCCAATTGTTAAAGAATGGTATATGTTAATTAAATCTAGACCAAGCTTTACCAAAATTTTACAAGATAATATTGTAGGTTTTAAACCATCTTTTAATTATGCCAATCTTGATTTCTAAAAAAATTAATGGGTGAATGCTATAAAATACCCGCTAATGCTTCATTTATTGATTTATTGGCCAAGGGTTTTATGGAAAATAATTTTCATAAATCAGGTAATGAGGTTTTAGTAATATTACCAAATAAAATTAATATAGCATTTTTTAGAGAGTCACTTATAAAACATGCCTCTCAGAGCTTCAAAATGCCTATTGTAACCTCTTTACTTGAACAAGATGCTGTTAATGATCCTTTTTCAAGATTTCCTGATTTTTATGATCAAACTAATGAAATATCTGATAATGATTTTAAATTATTAATCTGGAATCTATATGATAAATGGATTGCAAATATTAATTTTTCTTCCAAGACAAAAATAGTAAAAACAGCTTTTTGCAAGGATTTCATTGGTTTTTATCACGAGTTAATAGAGTCTAATATTTGTGAAGAGCAATTTATAAAAATAATAAAAAATGGTTTTTATTCTTATTATGAAAAATTATTAATTAATTTTTATATTTTTTTTCATAGAAATTGGGCCGAAATAAAAAAAGATCAGAATATTACAACTATAATTGAAAAAAATAATCTTTTAATAGATCTGAAGGCTGTAAAATTAGAATATTTAGCAAATTTTAAACATATTATTTTTGCTGGAACTACGGCAATTAATAATTCAACTAAAAAATTTGTAGAAAAAATTTTACAATTAGAAAACGGAATATTTATTTATCATGATATGTTTTTTGGATATAAAAACTCTAATTTTAATCCAAATTATGCTATTAAAAACCTTACAGAAGAACTTAAACTAAATGAGGTGAAATTTTTTAGCCAAGAAGATCAATTTAAAACGCAATTTAAATATATAGAATGTCAAAATTACGAAGATGAAGCAGATATTATAGCTAAGAAAGTTAATGAATCTGAGCATAAATCCATAATAGTTACTAATAACAATGAATTACAGAAATTAATATTATTTAAATTAGGAAAATATCATGATTATGTTAGATATTCAGATCCTTATTTGCAGCTTCAATATAAATTTTATAAATTTGTAGCTTTATATTTAAATAATAGCGAGAAAAATTACATTAAGGATTTAATATTTAGATTATTTTCTATTAATGATAGTAATATTCCGACTAAAATTAAAAATATAACAGAGATTTATCAATATCTATGTGAGATATCTCCAGAATTCTCTGAATTAGATTCAAACTTCTTAAAACATATCAAAATTATCGATAAGGAGAAATCTAAAGAGGAAAAGATAAAATTAATTAAGTTTTTTACAAATAAACCAAATATTAGCTTCTATAATGATAAGGATATCCTGATTGCAAAAGCTAAAGATTTAAGATTAAAAAATTTTGATAATATAATTATTGCAGATCTTAACCAAGATTTTTGGGAAGCAAATATTCATGAGATATTTAATAGTCCGATTATAAAAGAAAATTTCTATGATATAAAAAACCTCAGAAACTCTCAAATTGCCAGTGATTTTTTAAGGCAATTATCTTCAAAAAATATTACCTTTACTAGAAGTATCAAAGGAGGAGATAAGGAAAAGAATATATATTACTTATTTAAACATATCTCTAGCAATAATATTAAGAATTTTCATGGAGAAAATTATGCGAATATAGCCCATTCTTTACCTCAAGAAAATTATGAAATTTATGTTAATAGTAAATATAAAAAACATGACTTTTCTGTAACCCAGCTAGAAAAACTAATATCTAATCCATATGCTATCTATGCTTATAAAATTCTTAATTTAAATTATGAGAAACATTTTTCAAGGGAATCAGAGCCTCAGATATTTGGAATTATTTGCCATAAAATATTGGAATTAGCTATATTACATAAAATGGATTATTCTGAAATGATTGAATATTTTAGTAAAAAATTATCTGATTATAAAATCAGAAAATCACTTATTGAGGCTTGGTTAAAAAGATTTGAATATATTGCTAAAGATTTTTTAGCTGCAACATCTTATACAAAGCAAATATTAGTTGAATATAATATTGAAAATCGCTTGGTAAGCTCAGATATAAAGATAAAATCACAAATTGATAGGCTAGAAATTAGTGCAAATAACAAAATTAAAATAATTGATTATAAAACTGGTAATAGACCATCTAATCTAGCTATTAAATCTGGTTTATCATTACAAATGATTTTAACATATTTATTAGTAGAGAAGATATATAATAAATATGATATTTCTATTGAATATTGGATACTTAAAGGCAAAATAAATGAAGCTATTAAGTATGATGCTCTAGATTCTGGATTTATTAATTTTATGGTTGAACATGCAAAAGAGAAGCTAGATGTTATAATTAATAATTATCAAGCAAGTGATGAAGCTGTGAAAGCATTTCCTGATAAAAACAATCTTAATATTTATGATGATTATTATCATCTAGCAAGACAAGATAAACTCTAAGATTATATTAAGCTCTCAATATATTCTTTTATTTTGAATTTTTTAAGATCCTCAAGCTTTTCTCCAACTCCAATATAATAAATTGGCACCTTAAACTCTTGGTAAGCTGGAACTAAAAAACCACCCTTAGCAGTTCCATCTAACTTGGTAATAATTAATCCATTTATATTAATTGCTTCTTTAAATTTTTCTAATTGCTTTAATGAGTTTTGACCTGTAGTACCATCTAAAACTAATAATGATAAATGTGGTGCAGTTTCATCTAATTTTTTGATTACCCTATTTATTTTTTCTAATTGATCCATAAAGTTTTTATTATTTTGCAATCTACCAGCAGTATCTATTAAAACTAAATCATAATTTTCTTTTATAGCTATCTCAACTGCTTGATAAGCAAGAGCTGCAGGATCAGATTTTTCATTTTTAGCTTCAATTATCCTAACATTGGATTTTTTTGCCCAAATATTAATCTGCTCCACTGCCGCTGCTCTAAATGTGTCAGCCGCTGCAATGATTACTTTTTTATTTTCTTTGGCATAAATAGATGCTAATTTTCCTAATGATGTAGTTTTTCCACTACCATTTACTCCACTTGCAAGAATTACAAGTGGCTTTTTAATTAATTCTATATTTTTTTCTGCTCCAATTAATTCATCACTTAATTTTTCTTGTAGAAAGGTTTTCAATGAATCTAAATCTTGATTTTTTAATGTTATTTCTTGCAAGGATTCTAAAAGATAAGATGTTGTTTTTACTCCTATATCTGCTTTTAAAAGTGATTCCTCTAAGGAAGTTATAATATTTTTATCAAATTTTCCTTTAAAAGAGTTTTTTAATTTTTTATCTAATATTTTATTATTAGTTAATGTTACTTGTTTTTTTGCTGATTTTTTAAATAATTTTTGTAGAAATTTAAGCATCTATTTCACCAATTAATTGATTATTTTTATAATCTGTTACCAGAATTTTTCTTATTTGTCCTTGTGGTAAGTTACTTCCTGATATTTTAACATTTAGATAGTGATCAGTTTTAAAAACCCCTGGATTTTCTGCAATAGCAGATATTTTTTTTCCTATAAATTTTTTGGAATAATTTTCTAAATTATCCTTGCCAATTGCAATTAATTCTTTTGCTCTTTCCTTTCTAATTTTTTTATCTATTTGTTTATCAGCTGGTATTTTTGCTGCGGGAGTCCCCTCTCTTTCAGAATATGGAAAAACATGTAAATGTGATATCTCTAATTGTTTAATTAACTCTTTAGTATTTTGATGCATTTCTTCTGTTTCTGTTGGAAAACCTGTTATTAAATCAGCTCCTATTGCCGCATCTTGCCTATATTGCCTTACAAAATTACAAAATTTTATTATATCTTCTATTTGGTGCCTCCTTTTCATTCTTTTTAAAATCATATTATCCCCAGATTGTAAGGAAAGATGAAAATGTGGCATTAATCTTTTTTCGGTTACTATTAATTCTTTTAAATCATCATCTATTTCAGCTACATCAAGAGATGATAATCTTAGTCTTTTTAATTCTGGTAACTCTTTAAAAATTTCTTTTAGTAATTTTCCTAAATTTATTTTCTCTTTTAAATTTGCTCCATAGTCAGTTATATCAACTCCTGTTAAAACAATTTCATTAATATTTTTTGCTAAAATAGCTTGGCATGAAGAAATGATATTTTTAATGGGAACACTTCTATTATTACCCCTTGCATAGGGAATAATACAAAATGTACAACGATGATTACAACCATTTTGTATTTCTAAATACGCTCTAGCTTTATTGTTAAAATCTGCCGCTAAATGACTTGCTGCATCTTCCAGCTGCATTATATCACTTACAATTATATTTTTATTATCTTGATAAGATCTGATATCTATTTTTTCTTTATTACCAATTACTTTGGATACTTCTGGCATATTTATATATTTCTCTGGATGTAATTGTGCTGCGCAACCTGTTACGATAATTTCTTTTTCAGGAAATTTTTTATGATATTTTCTAATAGCTTGCCCCAACTTTCTTTCAGCTTCACTAGTTACTGCACATGAATTAAATATTAAGCTATTTTTTTTATTACTCGCCTCTAAATTATTTTTGATTATCTCACTTTCAAAAATATTGAGACGGCAACCAAATGTTATTACTTGATTTTCAGACATAAATATATATTTCTGCCGCAAATAATAACAGTAATTTAATAAATTCTCAAGAAAATTGCATTTTCTATATTTTTATAAACAGAAAAGAATTAAATTTTACTTTAGGATAATTTTTATCCCAGCCAGAAATAAATTAGTTTATGGCATTATAGAAGGATAATATTAGAATTATTCTAATATTATCCTAAGCTATTTTATCTTAATAATTTTTATGCAGCAAAAGCTTCATCCCATGTACCTTTAGTTGCTGCTTTCGTATATTCAGTAACTCTGTTTTCAAAGAAATTTGCATGCTCGACTCCATTTAATATTTCATCTAACCATGGTAATGGATTAGTTTCTGTCATGTAAATTTCTTTTAAACCAAGTTGCATTAATCTTCTATCAGCAATATATCTGATATATTGTTTTACTTGCCTTGCAGATAAGCCATCTACAGGCCCTAACTCAAATGCAAGATCAACAAATGCGTCTTCAAGATGCACTATTGATGCGCAGGCATTATAGATTTTGGATTTTAGATCACCATTTAATATTTCAGGGTTTTCTTTAGTAAAACTATGAAATAATTTTATTATTGAATTACAATGTAATGATTCGTCTCTTACAGACCAAGTTACTATTTGCCCCATACCTTTCATTTTACCAAATCTTGGAAAATTTAGTAAAATCGCAAAGGAAGCAAATAATTGCAATCCTTCAGTAAAACCTCCAAATACAGCAAGTGTTAATGCAATATCCTCTTTAGTATCAACATTAAATTGGTTAAGATATTCATATTTATCTTTCATTTCCTTATATTGCAAAAATGCCGTATATTCAGTTTCTGGCATTCCAATAGTGTCTAACAAGTGAGAATATGCAGCTATGTGAACTGTTTCCATATTGGAAAATGCTGCTAGCATCATTTGCACTTCAGTTGGTTGAAATACTCTAGAATAATGCTTCATATAGCAATTATTTACCTCAATATCGGACTGAGTAAAAAACCTAAAAATTTGAGTCAGTAAATGCCTTTCTGATTCAGTAAGATTTTTTTTCCAATCTCTTACATCATCAGCTAAAGGTACTTCATCTGGTAGCCAGTGAATTTTTTGTTGCATTTCCCAAGCATCATAAGCCCATGGATATGTAAATGGTTTATATACTGGTGCTGCTTTTAATAAAGTTGTTGTTGCCATTATTACCTCTTTTAAATTATTGACATGCTAAGCATTCTTCGTAATTTCCCGAGCTATTTTGCTCTATAGGATTATGAATAGAATCATTTGCGGCTGTTTTTATATCATTATTATTATCGTTATCAGTTACTACTTGATGCGATATTTTTTCTGCTCTTTGTATTGATGTAGAACGACAATAATACATAGATTTAACACCTTTTTTCCAGGCGTCAAAATGTAGTTTATGTAGTATTTTTTTATGAACATTTCCAGGTAGAAAAATATTAAGACTTTGAGCCTGAGAAATATAAGGTGTTCTATCTGCACATAAATCTACTAACCATGCTTGGTCAATCTCTTGCGCTGTTTTAAAAACTAATTTCTCATGCTCATTAAGAAAATCTAAATGCTGAACTGAACCTTCATGAGTAGAAATTGACGACCAAGTCTCTTCATTATTTTTACCTTTTTCAGTAAGCAGTGCTTGAAGATTTTTATTACGCACTGTAAATGAACCTGTTAATGTTTTTTGGGTAAAACTATTCGCAGCATAAGGTTCTATTCCAGGAGATGAGTTACCGCAAATAATTGAAATGCTGGCAGTTGGAGCTATTGCCATAGTATTTGAAAAACGTTTTTTTATTCCAACCTCTTTTGCGTCAGGACAAGCCCCTTTTTCTTCTGCAAGTTTTTCATTTGCCTCTTCAGTCTTTTTCTTAATATGTTCAAAAATCTTTTTATTCCAAACTTTAGACATTGCTGATTCAAAAGGAATCATTTTGCTTTGTAAGAATGAATGCAGACCCATAACTCCAAGACCAATGCTTCTTTCTCTTCCGGCTGAATATTTAGCATGTTTCATTGATTCAGGAGCTTTTTTAATAAAATCTTCCAATACATTATCTAAAAAGCGCATAACATCTTCAATAAATCTTTGATTATCTTTCCACTTCTCGTAATTCTCGATATTTAGTGATGACAAACAACATACTGCAGTTCTTTGTTTCTTTTTATGATCCTTACCCGTTGGTAAAGTAATCTCAGAACATAAATTGGATGTTTTAACCTTTAATCCTAATTTTTGATGGTGCTTAGGTAGTGATTTATTAACATTATCAATAAATAATAGATAAGGCTCACCTGTTTCTACTCTAGCTGTTAATATTCTTACCCATAAATCTCTTGCTTTAATAGTGGTAATTATTTGCTTATTATGAGGACTTATTAACTCCCAATCAGCATCATCTTCTACCGCTTTCATGAATTTATCTGTTATAGCAACACCATGATGTAAATTTAAGCTTCTTCTATTAGGGTCACCACCTGTTGGCCTTCTAACATCTACAAATTCTTCTATTTCTGGATGGTCAATTTGTAAATATACAGCTGCACTACCTCTTCTTAGTGATCCTTGGGATATAGCCAAGGTTTGAGAATCCATTACTTTAATAAAAGGAATTATTCCAGATGTTTTTCCACTTTGGTTAACACCCTCTCCTATTGATCTAATATTACCCCAATAGCTACCTATTCCACCACCTCTTGATGCTAGCCAGACATTTTCATTCCATAAATCTACTATGCCATCTAACGAGTCATCAACCTCATTTAAGAAACAAGATATTGGTAAACCTCTATCTGTACCTCCATTACTTAAAATTGGGGTAGCTGGCATAAACCACAAATTACTCATATAGTTATATAGCCTTTCTGAATGAGCATCATCATCACCATAATATCTGGCAACTCTCATAAATAATTCTTGATAATCTTCATCCGGTAGTAAATATCTATCTTTTAAGATAGCTTTTCCAAAATCTGTTAGATTTTCGTCTCTTGTTTTATTAATTTGTAAATTTGAGATTGGTAATTCATAATTTTCTAGATTCTCTTCTCTGATATCGCTCATTTTAGTTACTATGTATAATTTATTGTTATTTTTCGTACCCACAAAATATAGTGGTAGGCACGCTCTCTTCACACAACATCTTGGGGTATAGTAAAATAACGATTATTTAATGTCTACTGAATAATTTTAATTTATTTTCTATTTTTTTCTTGATATAATAAAATCCTGGTATTTCAGTTGGTTAGACCTATCTAAAGCGCGAATCTTTTATTTCAAATAAATTATCAGGCAAATCTCTCTGGTTAATATTTAAATTACTTAAAACCAAACTAATCTCTGACAAATCAGCCCTTATGATTGTAAACGACAATAGCTTCAGATCTTTTTTACTAAAAAAGAAAACAACTTTATCATTAACATCTTTAGATAATGACTTAATAGCAATTTTATAATTATCATCAATTAATTCAGCAGAAATAATTTCTGTGTTTTTGTTAAAAAAAATATTTCCTCCTACCAAAATTTCTGACAAATAGTTATTATTTAGATAATTTGATTGCTCCAATTCTTTATCATAATAAATTATATATTTACCATTTGAAGCAATAATTATGGGCTGATCATAATATTCAAATCTAAATTTTTTTGGCTTTTTAATTAAAATACGCCCCTTATTTATTGATTCATCATTATTAATTTGAGTAAATTCTGCCTGAAAATTATTAATATTTGCTAGATAATCCTTGATCTTTAACAGCTCATCTTTTTCAAGATTTTTTGCATGTGCTGAAAAATTAAGAAGCAATAATACTAAAAACAGTTTAAAGGCAAAAAAACTCATGATTCTCTAATTAAAATTTGTTAGATAAATAATTAAACTTGTAATTAGCAGCTATAAGATTTAAATGCTAGGCAAAATTATTTGAGGTTAAAATGTTTAATTTAGAAGGCCAGAAAGCATTAATTACAGGTGGATCAAGAGGAATAGGAAAAAAAATAGCTGAAAAATTTATAGCAAATGGTGCAGAAGTAACAATAATAGGCACTAATAGAGAAACACTAGAATTAGCTGCTAAGGAACTAGGTTCGAAATGTAATTTCTTTTCTGCAAACCTAGCTAATAACGAGGATATTGATAACTTAATCAAAGATTATTGCTCAGATATCGATATTCTAGTTAATAACGCCGGAACAACAAAGGATGGTTTATTAATGAGAATGAGTAATGATGCCTGGGATGAGGTAATAAATATCAATCTTAGCTCAGCCTTTAAGCTCATTAAGGGTTCTATTAGGGGCATGATGAAAAAAAGATATGGAAGAATTATTAATATGTCATCTGTTGTAGCATCTAGTGGAAACCCAGGCCAAGCTAATTATTGCTCTGCAAAGGCGGGAATGATAGGAATGACTAAATCCATTGCCCTTGAAGTTGCTTCACGAGGCATAACTGTTAATGCTATTTCACCTGGATTTATTGCAACTGACATGACAAATAAGTTAACTGATGAGCAAGCTGAAAATATTAAAAAGAATATACCTTTACAAAAAATGGGCTCTGCGGACGATATTGCAAACGCTGCTTTATTCCTTGCAGCAAAGGAATCTGGCTATATAACCGGACAAAATATTCATGTGAATGGAGGGTTATATTTAGCATAATTTTTTTAGATTCGATTAATAAAATTTAATTTTTTCTTTATTCTTAATTGATTATAGTATAGTAGAAATTGAAATAAATTTTAAAAAGGTTACGTTTTATGAGTGATACATTATCAAGAGTAAAAAAAGTAGTTGCTGAAAAGCTAAGTGTAGATGAAGCAAAAATCAATGAATCATCAAGTATTGTTGATGATTTAGGAGCTGACAGCCTTGATCAGGTTGAATTAGTTATGGCATTTGAAGAAGAATTTGACTGCGAAATCCCTGATGATATTGCAGAAAAAATTATAACAATTAAAGATGCTGTTGAGCATATTGAAGCTCAATAAGAATTAATATGAGAAGAGTTGTTGTAACAGGACTAGGAATAGTCTCTCCTTTAGGGTCAGGTTCATCTTGTAATTGGAAAAGATTAATTAACTGCGAATCTGGTATTAATAAAATAACTAATTTTGATGTTAGCGATTTATCCGCAAAAATTGCAGCTAACGTTCCTAGAGGTGAAGATAGCAACTCTTTTAATATTGATGCATTCTTAGATAAAAAAGAACAGAGAAAAATCTCTGATTTCATTGCTTTTGCTATTGCAGCGGCTGAAGAAGCAATAAAAGACTCGAATATTGGTGATTCAGAAGACACCCTACTTAATACTGGGGTAATAATTGGATCAGGTATTGGGGGATTAGAACAAATTTACAATAATTCTGTCCAACTTAATGAAAAAGGCGCTAAAAGAGTTAGCCCATTTTTTATACCAAGTAGCTTAATAAATTTGGCCTCAGGACATGTCTCTATCAGACATGGTTTCTTGGGTCCAAACCACTCACCTGTAACAGCATGTGCAACAGGAACTCATGCTATTGGTGATGCTTTTAGAATGATTAAATATGGCGATGCTGATGTTATGATTAGTGGTGGAGCAGAATCTGCTATCAGCAAAATTGGTATAGCAGGATTTGCTGCTGCCAGAGCTTTATCAACAAGCTTTAACGATACTCCAGAACAAGCTTCAAGACCATGGGATGAAAATAGAGATGGTTTTGTAATGGGAGAAGGAGCTGGAATATTAGTATTAGAGGAATATGAGAGAGCTAAAAAAAGAGGCGCTAATATTTATGCTGAAGTTGTTGGATATGGAATGTCAGGTGACGCGCATCATATAACATCCCCTCACCCAGAGGGCATTGGTGCAACAAGAGCAATGCAAGCAGCTTTAAAAGATGCAAAGCTTAATAGTGATCAAATAGATTATGTAAATGCTCATGGAACATCTACACCTGTTGGAGATAAGGCTGAACTTGAAACAATAGCAAGATTTTTTAAAAATAGATCACCTAAGTTTTCTATGTCATCTACAAAATCATCTATTGGCCACCTTTTAGGTGCAGCAGGTAGCGTTGAAGCTATTTATTCAATTATGGCTTTAAATAATAATATAAGACCAGCTACTCTAAACCTTGATAATTCCATAGAAAACCATGGTATAAACCTTATACCAAACTCTCCACAAGAGGAAAAAACTGATATCTGCCTTTCAAATTCTTTTGGTTTTGGCGGAACCAATGCTTCAGTGATCTTTAAAAAAATATAATGAAGAAATTTTTTTTAATTTTAGCAATATTGATTGCGCTAAAATTATTATTAATTTCACTATTATTATTTTTCAATAAACCCATAAAAAATGATTTAGTTTTTTATGTAAAAAATGGAGAAAGCCTGTATCAAGTTTTTGATAATTTGCATAAAAATAAAATAGTTACATCTCCACATATAGATAAAAATATCTTTAGAATTCTGCAAATATTTAATAAGAACCTATTTTTTAAAGCTGGGGAATATAAATTTAACAGCACAGATAATTATTTTATAATCCTACAAAAACTGGTTAGCGGAGATATTTATTTAAGAAAATTCACTGTAATTGAAGGAGAAACAATCACTAATGTGATTAATGATTTAAATAATAATAAATATTTAACTGGCAAAATTAACTTCACACCAAAGGAAGGATCATTAATGCCAGAAACTTATTTTTTTAAAAGAGGAGATAATAGAAATGATTTAATAAAATCTATGCAAAATGATATGAGCTTATTTCTTGAACAGGCTTGGAATAGCAGAGATAAATCTATATCTATTAACTCAAAGGAAGAATTGTTAATTCTAGCATCTATTGTAGAAAAAGAATCTTCACTAAACTCAGAAAAAGATCATATTGCTGGTATATTCCTTAATAGAATCAAAAGAAATATGAAATTACAATCCTGCCCTACTACAATATACGCAATTACAAAAGGTAAATATAAATTCCCTAGGCAATTATCAAAAAGAGATCTTACAATTAAATCATTTTTTAATACTTACCATGTAAGTGGCTTACCACCCACCCCTATATGCAATCCAAGCAAAGGTTCAATTCTTGCTACCGCCAACCCAAAGGAAACAAAAGATCTTTATTTTGTTTCAGATGGCCAAGGTTCACATAGATTCTCAGATAGTTATGCAGAACATAATAAAAATGTAAAATTATTAAGAAAATATGAAAAATCTCAAAAAAACAAATAATAATATTTCTTTATTTTTAAGGTCTTTAACCTTTAATATAATGTTTGTTTTTATAACATTTTTGTTATCTATTACATTCTTACCAATTTCTATATTTAGCAAGAAGACCGCTATTTTCACTGGCTATATGTGGGGTCAAATAAATATCTTTTTACTCAAGATAATTTGTAAAATTAATTTAGAAATTTCAGGTTTGGATAATATACCTAAAAATGAAAATTTTGTTATAGCATCAAAACATCAATCAACTTGGGATACTATATTTTTTTTAAAATTTTTTATTAACCCAGCATATATTCTAAAAAAGGAATTGTTATATATACCATTATTTGGACAATATTTAATGATGATGGGTATGCTATATATTGATAGAAGCAAAGGTAAAAAATCTTTAGAAAAAATCTCTAGCGAGGCAAAAAAAATAATTATAAATGATAAAAGAAATTTAGTAATTTTTCCTGAGGGCACTAGAACGGCTATTAACCAAAGAACTAGGTATAAGTCAGGAATTTATACAATTGCAAAAAATAATTTTTGTAAAATTATACCTGTAGCGTTAAACTCAGGGAAATACTGGCCAAAGGGGTCTTTTTTTAAATATCCAGGAACCATAAATATTCATTTTTTACCTTATATTTCTCAAATTGATAATAAAGATTTATTTATGAACAATCTAGAAAAATCAATTGAAGAGTCATGTAGAAAATTTGAATAAAATTGTTGAGTTAACAGGTTATTTGTAATATAATTATATTAATAAGTAACTTTTAATTTGGAGGTTTTAATGGTTAACACAGGAAGTTCAAATAGTGATGTAAATTTTCTTACAGATAGTGATAATAAATCATGGTTAAATGACGTTAAAATCAGTGATAATTATTCACCTTCGGAAAAGGAGGAATATATGTGTGATGAACATTATAAATATTTTCAAATAAAACTTCTTACCTGGAGAAAACAGCTAATTATAGAGTCAGGAAACACTTTAGAAGCATTAAAATCAAAACATATGCAGGAACCTGATGATACAGATAGAGCGTCTTCTGAAAGTGATACTAATATTGAATTAAGGACAAGAGAAAGATATTTAAAACTTATTGCAAAGATTGATTCAGCTTTAAGGAAAATTGAAAATAAAACATATGGATATTGTGATGAAACAGGCGAAGAAATTGGTTTAAAAAGGTTAGAAGCAAGACCTGTTGCAAATTTAACAGTTGCTGCGCAAGAAGCACGTGAAAGAAAAGAAGTTTTAATGAGCACAGAAACTGAAAACACCACATAATATAATAGAATTTTGTGAAGAAATATTTTCTGATTATATTTTTAATATTTACTTTTAATAGCAAATTATTTGCTATTATTGATGAGAGTGTTTCATATAGATGTGATGAAGTATTTTATATAGATAGCACCTGTTATCCAGCTGATGCAACCCTAGATAAAAATGGCAATTGTAAATGCCCTTCTGGTGGATGCCAAAAATGCCCTCAAATAAAAACCCAATCTGGTGAAATAAAAAAAGATTATTATTGTTATTATCCTGTTAATGTATTGAGTGTAATAGCTAGAGAGAAAAACCGTTTTCCTATTTCAGCTAAAGTTAGTTTATTATATGAGGAATTTGGGCATGATAATTCATGTGGACCATATGATGTTAGAAGCGTAAATTGTGCATCTATATCTGTAGTTACTGGAGCAGCAACTGCCGGAGCAGCAGGTGTTGCTTCAGTTGTAGCTGGACCTGTGGGCACCTTTTCTGCTGTAGCTGCAGGAGCAATATTTACAATTATCGAATGCACCCAATCACCAACAGATGGATTTGTTAGAGAGACAATTATTGACCCAATAAGATTTGATTATAAATTAAATGATTATTTGCATAAAGACAAAACTGGGGAATATGAAGAATTTGATAGTGTTTATGCAAGTCCAGCAAAAGTGTTTGGTCCATCAGATTATTATGCAGTGATGCCTAGACTAGAATATGTAATAAATGAAGAAGGAGAGAAGGATAAAATAATTAGATTTTACATCACCCAAAGAGATAAGTTAGACTCAGCTCACTATGTTTGGAACCTTGAAAGCACAAGTGGTCATCATAATTATTTTAATATAAATGAATCTGGATTTTCTAAAATCAAACCTTCTCAATCAGTTTTTTATCAACAGTTATTATCATCTGGAAATACTGTAGAATATGATGAACCTGCTTTTCATGGTAAATTTTGGAAACCTATGGAGCATTGTGGTTTTTATGACAGAGGTGATTTTAAAGATAAAGAAGGAACAGATTCGGCAGGATGGTCTTTAATTGAATCATATGTCTTTACTGATAACCCTTCAGAACATCCAGATTTTGAAGATAAAAGCTCTGATGAATTAAGGGGTCTGTTTAATATGGGGGATTCTGGCTATAATTATCATAAGGATGTGGGCATAAAATGCTATAATAACCCATATATTGCAGGATTATTTGCCAAAAAATATTCCGATGAAGTTACAGCTATTCCTATAGAATATGAAGAGAAAACATTTCCAAAACCATATGCAGGTTTAAGGCTTCCCCCACCTATATCAGAGCCATTTTTTCCTAGGACAATTGGCATTGATAAGAGAGATGTTTATTTTCAACCTGAAGAACCTTCTTTTATGTGGGAGATAGTTTCTGGTACTGAAAATAATTTTTTAAACCCTAAAGCTTTAATCAAAATAAATGCAGGTAAAGATGATGAGCACATAAAAGAAATAGGATTAAATGAAATCTATAATTATAAATATGAAGATTATTATGATTTACAATTTTATGCTCAAACAGAGAAAAACCAGAATGTTAATGAAACTCCTGAACTTTGTGTATATATGTGCTTCACATATGATAAAGGAAGCAGTAAATATTGTTCTGTTGATATTGCATCATCTGTCGTTAGCGGAGAACATAATCTAGCTTCTTATGTTAATACTGTCCAAAAAACTTTAAGGGATAATGCTAAAGATTTATTTAATTTACCCTTAAATAAAACTGATAAATGTTTTAAAATGGCAGATTTTAATATTGATGAAGCTGGTTCATCTATAATGGTTTCTTCTCTTGGTATTGGTTCAACATATGACACTCCTAAAATGGCTATAAGAATGAAAGAAAGAAATATTAACAGCCTTAATTCTGTTATTAATCTTTATGAAAAATATGAAATTGAAAATAGCTTAACTGGAAATGAAATGATTTTTAGAGATGCAATTAAAAACTCCAATTCTGGTATAGTTCTTAGACCTGAATTAATGACAATAAAACAAGAAATTAATATAGATATAGGTACAAAATATTGCCAATATTATTATCCTAAAACCTCTGAAATAGTTCAAAAGGAAATAACTATTGGAGACTATATTCAATCTAGCTCAAATAATGTTAATAATTATACTAAAGAATGTATTTTGCATAATGATCCATCTTATTTAGATCCTAAATTTTACAATCATATGTGTTTACATAATGCTTTTAACCAGAAATATAGCTCTGCTGGACAGTTTGGAAATATTGCTTATTCAAATTCTTTAACCTCTCATGCCGATGCAGATAAATTATTATTTATGCCTAATGATACAGCTAATAATGAGAAATTAGAAAATAATCCCCTAAAACAAATGCCTTTTTTTGCTAATATTCCTGGAAAAATAAATAATCATTTTAAAGATGATTATAAATTAAGAAGAGCTGATGGTGATAATTATTATACTTATTTTACAAATGATACTCCATATGGTGCTGAATCTGATACGAAGGGTCATAATTTATGCTCAATATTACCTAGAAAAATACTTAATCTTTCTTATAATATGCATAAGGAAACCTATTCATTCAATGAAGCTACCACTCAGGGATTTAGCTCAATTAACCCAATTTACGACATTAAAATATCTTATCGTGATCCTAGGATTGTTAATTCTAATAATCAGCTTGTTGATGGTAACTTAAATAATAATGTAGATTTATTTGGTTTTAGCTTCTCGGTTGATGCAAATATCTTAAAAAATAGACATAGCTTTTATGATGGTTCAGTAGATTTAGCTAATAATAGTATTTTCTCCTTGATATCACCTGGTTTACAACCTGAAAATACTATTGATGCAAGACAAAGCTCTCCTTCAAAACCAAATAGTAGAAGCTCTGGAGTTGATAAGGAATCAGTTATTATTCACAAAAAGTTTGATTATTATCATGACCTTAAAATTGAAATGGAAAATATAGTTGATTATGGAGCAAATAATCAAAAATTATGTTTATATTACAGGCTGAAAGATTATGAAGCCTGTGATTGCTTTAATAAATATACAGATTATTCGCAAATAAAATCATGTTATGAAAATTGCAACCAATGGGGAGTAAAAACTCCTTTTTCAAATGCTTGCCATAATTATCAAAATTGCCCTGCAACAGATACAAACATTAATAATGATGGAGTAGCAAGATATTCTACCATTCCTTCAACAATACCATATACCTTGCAAGTGTCTGGAACATGTCCTCCAGGATCAAATACTGTTAAAACCCCTATATCAAGATGTGATCAATATGGAAATTGGCACTATTTACAAGGACATTGTGTACCTGGATGCCCTGCTAAATATAGTACACAGAGATTAAGATATGCATCTGATGGAAGTTACCATTATCATGGTAGAAATGGTAATGATGATCATAATAATCAAAGATTTTATTTTGCCGCTTCTACTGCAGATTATACTGAAGCAGGAAATCAAGATTCTACAATTGATAAGGAACATCGTGCTACAACCTATTGTGACTATAAATATACTGGTACAATAACTGCAAGAGATGTTTGTAAAGCAAATAATGCTGGCTGGAATAATAATATCACAAGAGTAACAGATAGTTGTCGAAGAATTCAATGCCCAGCTCAAAATTTAACTTTCAGTAAGGGAGGAAAAACATATTCATATAACATGCCATCAAATATTAACTCTGAGAGTGAGGTAACATATAATTGTAGTAATTTTACCGCTTCTGGAGGAACTCCTCTCAGCGGAACTTATAAAATAAGATGTCAAAATGTAGGAAATACTTCTAAATCTAGAGAAAGTAGACAATCAGATTTTGCTCTGAGAGTAAAATCAAATGGTTGTGCAAGAAAGTGTTTTGGTAAGGCTGATATAGATGTTGGTGGTTCTAAATATTATTCAAATGACAATGTAGAGAGCTTTATAACTTCAGGCGGTATGAGTTCAGGTCAAGATAGTAGGCAATTATGTGATAATTTTGAATCTATGTCTCTAAATACTGAGAGGATTGCTCTGGTAAAATGTAATGATGGAACGTTAACTACAGATTATGATTCAAATTGTAAAAGAACATGTGATGCATCAAATTATAACTACAAACCTAGTGGTTGGGTAAAATCAATAAATATTAACGCTGGAACCTTACATACATGGGGGGACAATGCAGTGATTAAATGTAAAGATAGAAATGATTTAAATCATGACTCCCCTTTAACTAGTTCTGATAATGATAATAATATTACCTTAAGCTGTTATGATGGTGCTATTACAGCTACAAATAATGGTTGTGAATTGTTAAAATTAACAGGAGATATATTCAGCATGCTAAAAAGCGGAAATGGTAATTGCTTGGATTGGGAGTGCACAAGTAATGGCTGCGCAGTAAAAGCTTATAATTGCGCTGCACGTGGAAATAGGCAATTTTATAGACATGGTACAAACCAAATTAAGGATGTTTATTCCCAAAAATGTATGGATTTAGAAGGTAATGACTATAATGGGGATGTTAAAATACATAGTTGTCATTCAACATCTCATAGTGATTATGAAAATCAAAAATGGTATTATGATGATCAGAACCGTTTTATAACCAATACCGATAATGGAACATATCAATGCCTTACAGATATGGGTTATAACGAGCAGGTTTATGTAAGAGATTGTACTGGTAATGCTAATCAAAAATGGTACCAATATTAACTAAATGAAATTTATATTGTGTGTGTTTTTTATTATATGGCCATTTAACTCTGCTATTGCTGAAATTAAATATTATTCCTATCAAAAAATTGAAAAAAATTTTCACATTATTTCTAGAAATAATACATATTTAATAGTTAAAGAAGATAAAAATGATTATGAAAAACTTATTTTATTTGATAGAGAACAAAAATATCAAAACTCAAATCTCATTAAAGTCGCTGGATATATCAAGCCAAATATTTGTTTTAGAGATAAATGTTATAAAATTCTGTCTCCAATAAAGGATGTTCAAATAATCAATAAAGAAAAATATCCAAAAAATTATTTACATGAGAAATCTCTTTCAATAATAGAAAAATATACTAAACATTATCTAGCTTATGCTTTAATTACTGGAGCAAAAATATATATCCCGAAAGAAATAAAAGAAGTTTTTTTTAATATTGGAATTTCTCATATTTTAGCAATTTCTGGCCTTCATATTGGAGGGGTGGCTTTTATGTCTTTTTTATTTTTTAGAAGATTAATTGGCTTAATACCAAAAATATCTTTAAATTATAATAGCAAAAAAATTGCAGCAATTTTATCGCTTTTTACTAGTTTTGCATTTTTAGCAATTGCTAATTTTCCTATTTCTGGTCAAAGAGCATTATTATTTATTTTATTTTTTGTAATAGGCATATTACTTGAAATAAAAATTGATTTTGCCAAGATAATTTTAATATCTGCAATTTTTATAGCATTAAATAATGCTGATAATATTTTTTCACCTGCTTTTCAATTATCTTTTGTAGCTACTCTAATTATCGCATTATATTACCAACATAGCAGTAAGAATAATTATTTTATTAAAATTTTTTATTCATCTATTTTAGTATCTTTAGCCACCCTTCCTTTTATTTGCTATCATTTTAATAATGCATCAATAATAGCACCTATAGCTAATTTATTTTTGTTACCAATAGCTTCATTTATAATTGTGCCTCTTGGATTTTTATGCTTTATTTTGGTTTTAATTAATGAAAAACTAAATTTATTTTTCATTTATGAATTTTTTCTTGATAATTTTATTTATTTAGCAAAATTTTTTAATGAATTTTTTAATGTGAGTTTAATAAATTTATATTTTAATGGCTATTCATTGATATTTGCCTTCATTGCTTTATTAATTTTATTAGTTTTTAAAGATAAAAAAAGATTTTACATAGTAATTACTTTATATTTTTCTTCTTATTTTTTCCCTTATATTTATGATCCAAAACCAGATTTAACTGTAAGTTATAATAAATTATTTATTGTAAATTCTGATAATAATTACATTTATCCAGACTTTATCAAAAATAAATATATTTTAAAGAAAGCTCAAAATTACTTTAGAAATTTAAGCTCCATAAATATTGCTAATTTTCATGATAAAAATTTAAAATGTCATGGTAATTATTGTGTTTATGAAAAAAACAAACATAAAATAGCCTTAATTTTAAAGAAAATAAATAATAATGAATTACAAAATATTTGTTTAAAATCTGATCTTGTTGTGAATTATGCAAATAACAATAATTGTAATGATCAAATTAGCTTAAAAAATGCTGATTTAATGAAAAATGTTATTTTTAAAATTTATTTAAAAAAGGATGAGCTTATTATTTTAAGCTAGGATTTTATTTTTATTATTCATATATGGTTTTAAAGCTTTAGGTATAGTAATTGAACCATCTTCATTTTGATAATTTTCTAGAATTGCTACTAATGTTCTACCAACTGCAAGTGCTGAACCGTTTAAGCTATGAATATAGCTATTTTTCCCATCTTTATTTTTCATTCTTGCTTTCATTCTTCTAGCTTGAAAATCTCCACAATTTGAACAGCTTGAAATCTCTCTATAACAATTTTGTCCAGGTAACCATACTTCTAAATCATATGTTTTTTTAGCACTAAAACCAGTATCTTTACTACATAAAAGCATAACTCTATAAGGTAACTCTAATTGTTTTAAAATCTCTTCTGCTATGGCTGTTATTTTTTCATGCTCATTATCAGATTCACTTTCTTTTGTTAAGCAAACCATTTCAACTTTGTTAAATTGATGCAAACGGATCATACCTCTAGTGTCTTTTCCCGCAGATCCAGCTTCTTTTCTAAAGCATGGTGTATATGCTACATATCTTTTTGGTAATTCTTCTGGTTTTAGGATTTTATCTTGTGCTATATTTGTTAAAGCAATTTCAGAAGTTGAAATTAACCACTTCCCATCTTCAGTCTTGAAAGCGTCTTCTGCAAATTTAGGTAATTGGCCTGTACCAAACATTGTTTTATCATTTACTAATAATGGAACTGAAATTTCTGTAAAACCAAATTTTTCAGTTAAAAGATCTAGCATAAAATTTGCTAGAGCTCTCTCTAACTTGGCTAAATTCTCTTTTAAAATAACAAATCTAGCTCCACTAATTTTAGCAGCATCACTAAAATTCATTAAGTCATCATCAAATTCAAAATGTTGTTTTGGGCTAAAATTAAAATTTGGAATATTACCAAACTCACGAATTAAAATATTATCTTTTTCACTTTCACCATTTGGAACATCGGAAGATAATAAATTTGGAATTGATGCTAATATTTCATTAAGCTTTGCTTGATTTTGATTATTTTCTAATTGGGAAATTTCTTTTTTTATGGCATCTGCTTTTTTAAATAGGCTTGAAGCATCTTGTTTTTTAGATTTAACAAAACCTATTTCTTTAGCTATATTATTTTTTTCTGATAATAAATTTTGTAAATTAGTTTTTTCTTTTCTTACCAGATTATCAAGAGCAATTATTTCTTCTGCTAGTTTCTTTTCCCCTCTTCTGGCTAATTCTTTATCAAATTCTATGGGGTTTTCTCTAATTTTATTTATATCATGCATTGTGCAATATATTATAGTTTTTTGGCAATTATTAATGTTAACTCATATAATATGAGCATAGGTATTGCAATAGCTATTTGAGAAATTATATCTGGAGGTGTTATGATTGCCCCTAATATAAAAAATATTACTATTGCGTATTTCCTATTTTTTTTCAAATTCTCTAATGAAATAATATCTGACTTAATTAATAATATTACAATTACTGGCAGTTGAAATACTAAGCCAAATGCTATTATGATTTTTTGGCTAAGCTTTAAATATTCGCTTATTTTAGCTTCTAATATTAATGGTAAATTACTGGTTTGATTTTCAAATCCCAAAAAAAAATCAAAAGCTAACGGTAGAGCAATTTTATAAGCAAATGCACATCCTAAATAAAATAAAATTGGTGAAGAAATTAGAATTATATTAAATATTTTCTTTTCCTTTTTATATAAAGCAGGAGCAATAAAACGGTAAATATGCCAGATAATATATGGAAATAAAATTAATATGGTAAAAGTAAAGCTAAGCCTAATATATGAAGTAAAAGCTTCTGTTAAATTAGTGTAAATTATTCTTTTTGATTCGTTAACCTCTTTTAAATTACTAAGTGGCAATAAAATAAAATCATAGATTTCTTCTATGTAATGATAGGAAAAAATAAAAGAGATAATAAAAAATATAAATATCAATATTATTCTATTTCTTAATTCTTTAATATGATTTAAAAAATTATTTTTCATTGTCCTTAATTATTTTTTTAACATCATAAGCATCATATTGCTTACCATCATCACCTATAATTTTTTTTAAATCATCATCTAAATTTTCAATATCACTTTTTATTTTTTTTGCTTCAGAAGAGAACCCTGACTCTTGCTTTAATTTTTCAAACTCATCTAATGCTGATAAATAGGCTTTTTTTAATTCGTTATAAAGTTTATTTAAGAAATTAAAGCATTTAGGATAATCATTTGGGTTAATAATTATTATGGCTGCTAAAATAACTATTAATAATTCAAAGAATGAGATGCCAAACATTTATTTTTTTAGAATTAAATTTGTTAATAAATCAACTTCAGGCTCTTTAGGATAAAGAATATTATCATGAAAATCAGCAAAATATTTTGCTATCCTGTTACTTAAACAAATTATTTCAAATTTTTGTAACTCTGTTTTACTAATTTTTTCTGTAATAAATTTAGCAGTTTCTATGCTTAAAAATAAAATTTGATTAATGTTATTTTTTAGAAAGAAATTTAAGATATCACTTTTATTAATATTATTAAATTCTAGCCTGTAAAATAATATTTCTTTTATATGAGGATAAGAGAATGCTAGATCATAACTAATATTTTCTCCTCTAATATATAAATAACTATCTGTTGCATTAATTATTGCAGCAACATCTTTTACTGAATTAAATATCTGAATGTTTTTGATGTTATTTTCTTTGAGATATGAAGAAAAATTTTTACCTATAATTATAAACTCTATTTTAAGATTTAATTTTTGCCAATTTTCTAAATCTTCTTCTCTAATTGTATTTCTACTTGTAAGAATAATTTTAGAAAAACTTTCTAAATATTTAAAATCTAATGAGCTATTATAGTGAATATTAGCTATTTTATAATCAAAAAAATTTATTTGCTGCTTTGCTAATTTATTACCTATGTCAGGAGAAGCATTATTATGCCTAAAACAACAAATATTATACATTACTATGTTTTTTTATATATTCTATTATATCTGCCCCCTTTTCTTTGAATTCTTCTACAATATGGTTAATGCTTGTAAAGGCATCTTCTTTTGAGACGATAATATTCTTATCTATTTTTTTTGTGCCATCTGGATGGATAATAGTTGCTTTTATTTGAATATCAGATCCTACAAATTTAGCAAAACAGCCTATTGGGGTTTGACAACTTCCATCAATTTGCAACATAAATTCTCTTTCTAAAGATACACAAAACTCAGATTCTTTGTGATTAATTTTTTCTAATATTTTATGTATTGCATAATCATCTTCCCTACATTCTACTCCTATTGCACCTTGACCCATAGCAGGGACCATCATATCAGTTGGTATTTTTTTTGTAATTACAGAGGTTATACCAACTCTTTTTAAACCTGATGTAGCTAGAATTATCCCATCAATATCTTGTTCTTTAAGCTTTCTTAATCTGGTGTTAATATTCCCTCTAAAATCAATGATTTTTAAATCTTTTCTTAAATATAATAAAATAGCTTTACGTCTAATTGACGAAGTACCAATTACTGCATTTTTAGGTAAATGAAGTAAATTTTTATATTTATTTGATATAAAAGCATCAGTAGCCTCTTCCCTTTCAACTATTGCTTTGATAAAAAGTGTTTTAGGTAATATTGCTGGTACATCTTTCATAGAATGCACAGCAATATCTATTTTCTTTGCTAGTAAAGCTTCCTCAATTTCTTTTGTAAAAACACTTTTTCCTCCAAATAAGCTTAAATTTTTATCCAGTAATTTATCTCCTGTAGTCTGCATAGTTATTATTTCAATATCAGAATTTTTAATCTCAGGAAATGACTCTAATAATTTATTTTTTACTTGGTTGGCTTGAGCTATAGCTAGCTCACTTGTTCTTGAGCCAATTTTAATAGGCAATGATATGTTACTATTCATATTATTAAATTTTTGTAATATGCAAATTTTTCTTTAGCTCTAGCAAATATTTAAAAACCATATATAATAATAAAAAAATTATATAAGTACAGCCTAAATAAATGCCAAAACCTCTCATTGGACTAGTAGCTGATTATTCTGAAGCAAATGGATATTCAAATAATCCGTATTATGCCTTAAGAACTAATTATGTGGAAATATTGAATAAACTGGATGCGACTGTAATAATCCTGCCTTTTTCTATGAATGATATTGATAATTATGCTAAAATTATTGATGGGTTAATATTAACAGGAGGAGCAAGTGATATACCACCAATATTATATGGAGACTTAAATATACATGAATCTGTTAAATTTAATAAATTACGTACAAAATTTGAGTGGAAAATCACAAAAGCAATAATAAAGCAAAAAAAACCTATATTTGGTATTTGTGGGGGGATGCAATTATTAAATGTCATGTTTGGCGGAAGTTTAACCCAAGATATAAATGATCACTTAGAAACTGAGCTAGAACATGAAAAAAAACCCTATAATGAAGTAGCACATAATATTCATATTGAAGAAAATTCCTTACTCTATAAGCTAGTCGGAGATAAGAAAATAATTGGTGTTAACAGCTCACATCATCAATCAATTTTAAATTTAGGTGATGAATTTAAAATTTCTGCTAGAGCAGATGATGATATAATTGAGGCTATAGAACATATCTTCTACCCCTTTATGATAGGTGTGCAATGGCATCCAGAATATCTTGTTAATAGCTTAGATCATAAATTATTTGCATCTTTTATAGATTATTGTAATGCGCATAAATAAATATATAGCTAAGTGTGGTATATGCTCAAGACGCCAAGCTGATCTATTAATCAACTCAAAAAAAATAAAAATTAATGGTAAAATTGTTACTAATTTAGCAACTATAGTATCGCCAAGTGATAAAGTTAGTTTTAACGATAAAATATTAGAAGCTAATAAAGCTGAATTATATATTTTTTATAAGCCAAGAGGTTATATTAACTCCCATTCTGACCCGCAAAACAGAAATACTATCTTTTCCTTATTACCAGAAAAATTAGCTAATTTCCATTCAATTGGTAGGCTTGATTATAATAGTGAGGGATTATTATTACTTACTAATGATGGTGAATTAAAAAGAAAATATGAATTACCAAAAAATAATTTTAAACGAGTTTATAAAGTTAGAATTTTTGGCCAAATTTCAGAAGAGCACATAAATAAACTTGCTAAGGGAATAAAAATAGAAAATATTCAATATCGTCCAATTATAGTTAAGGTAATTCGCAAATCTACTAATTCATGGCTAGAAATAACCCTTACCGAAGGTAAAAATAGAGAGATTAGAAGAAGCTTAGAGTTTTTAGGCTATCAAGTAAATCGATTAATAAGAATAAAATATGCAAATTATGAAATTTCGGACCTTAAAATAGCCGAATATAGAAAAACTGATATATAGATCAAAATAAAATCAAATATTTACAATTAATTTTATTATTATAATTAGTTTTGATAACATAACATTAACTAATGTTTTATATTTGTTTACTTATAGCATTCTCTTGTTTTACATTTTTCTTTTCAAAAAATTACTTCAAGAAGCAACATATTATTAATAGAGCTCTAGTAAAAGCTACTCCAAACTATTATGGTATTTGTGTAACTACTTGGTTATTATCCATATTAGCCTTAACTCTTATTATAATTTATTTGCTTGATATAGCATCTATAGAGATTTTTGTAACAATATCTTTATTACTTACCTTATTTTGTAATATTTTCTTATTAAAAAATTTACCTAAAAATTTTCACCCTAGAAAACATATTGAAAAATTATTTTTATTTTTATTAAGAATAATTTCTATTATCTCAATTTCCATAACTATTTTAATTGTGCTATCAATATTGATTGAAGCAATACGTTTTTTTGCTGAGATACCTATTGCAAATTTCCTTTTTGGAACTAAATGGAATCCCCAAGATGCCTTGCATGGTGGAGATGCTACAAATAGTTTTGGAGCAATAGCTGTGTTTTCAGGTACTTTTCTAATTACTTTTATAGCGATAATTATAGCAGTACCTTTTGGTATATTTTCTGCTATATATTTAACAGAATATGCTAGTAAAAAATTTAGATCTTATATTAAACCAATTTTAGAAATTCTAGCAGGAATACCAACTGTTGTTTACGGTTATTTTGCAGCATTCACAGTAGCTCCTTTTTTGAAATTATTTTTGGAGAAATTTGGCATTTCTATGGAGGCTGAAAGCGCCCTTGCAGCAGGAATTGTAATGGGAATTATGATAATACCTTTTGTTTTATCATTATCAGATGATGTAATTCACTCAGTACCTGAGCAATTACGAAATGCCTCTCTTGGTTTAGGTTCAACAAAATCTGAAATGATTACTAAAGTAGTTATACCTGCAGCAATACCAGGTATTTCTGGCGCAGTATTACTCGCTATATCAAGAGCTATAGGAGAAACAATGATAGTAACTATGGCAGCAGGATTAAATGCTAATATGAGCTTTAATCCCCTAGATTCAGTTACTACAGCTACTGCACAAATTGTTACATTATTAGTTGGTGACCAGGAATTTGATAGTAGCAAAACATTAGCAGCGTTTGCTCTAGGTATAACCTTATTTACCATTACTTTGATTTTGAATTTAATAGCATTAATAATTGTTAAAAAATATAGAGAGAAATATGAGTAAACAAAAAATTATAACATCTTATAGTTTTAAAGATTTTTCTTTATCAGATAAATATCAAAAAAAACTTGCTAGGAGGCATTCTAGAGAAAAATTATTAAAGATTTCAGGTTTATCTGCCATAATTATTTCATGTAGTTTTTTATTATTTTTAATATTCAATATTCTATATAAAGCAAACGGAGCTTTCTTTACAACATATGTAAAAACTCCAATTTATTTAGATAGTGATTTAATTAAAAATGATGATAGAGATTATCTTGAAAAATTTCGTTACAGATCTGTACTCCTAAAATCTATATCTAAAAACTATAAAGAAATTAATAATAATAGACGTGATAAAATGCGAGCTCTAAATTTCTTTTCTAAAAGAGCTGATCTTGATATCAGAAAATATGTTTTAAAAAACCCTGATAAAATTGGAGAAAAAGTTTATATCTGGGTGAAAACTTCCTCAAAAATTGATCAATATAAAAAGAAAAACAGCAAAAACTTAGGAGATGTGCATAAATTACTTTATGAAAAATATTTTACCCCCTCTGATTTCAAAAAGAAATTTAACCATACATTATTTACTAAAGGTGACTCCACAGAACCAGAGCTAGCAGGTATTGCAGCTGCATTTATTGGAAGCATTTTTACCATGATAATATTTTTACTAGTTTCTTTTCCACTTGCTGTTTTGCTTTCATTATATCTAGAAGAATTTGCACCAAAAAATAAATTTTCTGACTTCATAGAAATTAATATAAATAATTTAGCAGCTATTCCTTCAATTATCTTTGGTTTACTTGGTCTATCTATATTTATAAATTTCTTTCATATGCCACGATCTTCGGCTTTAGTTGGTGGTTTCACACTATCTTTAATGGTGTTACCTACAATTGTTATTGCAACTAGAAATAGCATAAAAGCTATACCAACTAGTATAAAAACTGCTGCATTAGGACTTGGTGCATCTAAGGTACAAGTAGCTCTTCATCATACATTACCACTTGCAATGCCCGGTATTTTTACTGGTACAATCCTAGCTGTAGCAAGAGCACTTGGCGAAACAGCCCCATTAATTATGATTGGGATGATCGCATTTATTGTTGATATACCATCTAATTTTTTTGATCCAACAACAGTGCTACCCGTGCAAATTTATTTATGGTCTAATAACCCAGAAATTGGCTTTGTTGAAAAAACTTCAGCTATCATATTGATTTTACTAATTTTCTTGATATTATTTAATTCGATTGCGATTTATTTTCGTAACAAATACAGCCAAAAATGGTAGAGAATCAATTTTTACGTTAAAAAACTGTGCAAATTATGTTTTTTTATGTTATAATTAGAATTATTAGTAAATTTTTAAATATTAAATATGTACCATCCAATTGATATACATGTAGGTCAGAGAGTTAGATTTAAAAGAAAAATGATGGGTCTAACTCAAACAGATCTTGCAGAAAAAGTTAGTTTAACTTTTCAGCAAATTCAAAAATATGAAAAAGGTGAAAATAGAATTAGCGCTAGCAAGCTATTTCAAATATCACAAATATTAGGTACTAATGTTAGCTTCTTTTTTGAAGGATATAGTGAAGAAACAACTAATCACGAAGAGGTAATATTAGATGATAAAAAATCAGTAGAGTTAGTGCAGTCATTTAAATCTATTAAAAATCCTAAATTACAAAAAAGGATAATGATGCTTATTAACTCTGTTAATGATGAAGATATTTAAATATTAAATAGAATCTAACACTTCTTTGGCGTGATTTTTAACTTTAACCTTACGCCATATCTTTATGATATTGTTATTTTCATCTATAAGGAAGCTAGATCTATCTATTCCCATATATTTCCTGCCATACATAGATTTTTCTACCCATGAGCCATATAATTTACAAATCTCAATATCTTCATCTGAAGCAAGAGTAAAAGTTAAATTATATTTTTCTTTAAATTTATCATGAGATTTAGGGCTATCTTTTGAAATACCAATTATTATTGTATTTTTTGCAGCAAATTCACTATTTAAATTACTAAAATCTTGCGCTTCAACTGTGCAGCCTGGAGTATCATCTTTTGGGTAGAAATAAATAATCTTTTTCTTATCTTTAATAGAGTCTAATTTGATTGATGAATTACTATCTGTTGGAAGATTAAAATTAGGCGCTTTATCACCAATTTGTAAATTGCTCATTTTTTACTATATTTTATTATAATTAAATCTATATTTAAAATTTATGCATAAAGCAAGTTTAATTATTAGGTTATGAAGCTATTCAAAATTGTCCTAAATATTTCTTTACTAACTTTTTTATCAAGAATCTTTGGATTTTTAAGAGATATTTTATTGGCATTTAAGGTTGGAGCTGGAGCTAATTCTGATATTTTATTTATCGCTTTAAAAATACCTAATTTATTTAGAAGAATTTTTGCAGAAGGAGCTTTTAGCCAAGCTTTTATTCCTAGTTTTTGTGCCTTACTTGTTAATAAATCACAAAAAATTGCTTTAGATTTTGCCAATAACGTAATTTATTATTTTCTAATTTCTTTATTTTTGCTAGTTGTAATTATAGAAATTTTTATGCCGCAATTTATCTATATTTTTGCTTATGGATATAGAGATAATGCTGAGGTTATTACTTTATCTCGTTTTGCATTCCCATATATAATTTTTATTTCAGCGGTTACTGTGATAAATGCAGTTTTGAACTCACTTAAAATATTTATTATTGGTAGTTTAATGCCGATAATTTACAATATATCAATCATTCTCTCAATTTTTCTTTTAATTGGCTTAGATACTAAAATTGCCGTAATTTATGGCGTTGTTTTTTCAGGTATATTGCAATTAACATTAATATATTTTTATGCTCGTAAAAGAAATATTATTTTAGTACCAACTAAACCTAAAAAATCATCTAAAGAATTAAAAAAATTAGTAAAAAAACTAATGCCAGGTGTTTTTTCAGCATCAATTATTCAATTAAATTCTTGGGTTGATATTATGATTGCCTCATTTATTCCTGGAGCTGTTTCATATCTTTATTACAGCGATCGTATAATCCAATTACCACTAGCTTTAATTGCAATTGCAATTACTACAGCAATATTACCATTTTTGAGTAAGAATATTAGCAAAAAACAATATAAAGAAGCCAATAAAATTTTTTTTAACTCAATAGAATTATCATGTTTTTTTGTCCTACCTGCTATGATTGGATTATTTAGTCTTAATGAGCAAATTATTATGACTATTTATGGATATGGTGAATTTAATATCTCAGCTATAAAGGCTACTTCTGATATTTTAGCAATTTTTGCTTTAGCTCTTCCAGCCTTTGTTTTAAGTAAAATTTTATTAACATGTTTTTATGCTAGAGAAAATTTTAATTCTCCTTTAAAAATATCTCTTTTTACCTTATTTTTAAACCTAGTTTTAAATATTATATTAGTACAATATTTTTCATATTTAGGAATTGCACTTGCAACATTAATAAGCGCCTGGATTAATGTTTTTATTTTGACAATCTTAATATGTAAAAATAACTATTCTAATTTAGAATATTTTTCTGCTAGAAAATTTATAAAAATAATTTTATTAGGAGTTTGTTTCTTTTTTACTGTTAATATTTCTTCCTATTCTATACCAAGCTTTATAGATTTGGGATTATCTGATAAATATTTTTATCTTTTCATAACTATAATAGCTAATATTATTATATACTTTATTTTATCGACAATTTTTAAATTATATAATTTTAGAGAGATAAAAAAAGTCATTTTTTGCAAAAATTAAAAAAATAATAATTATTTCCAGCTAGGGCCTTTAACTGATATTTTGTACTAACCCAGTCTAAGGGTTTTTTATGCCAATCTCTTACATTATCTATTTCCCATGTAAATCCATCCTCTTTCATTAACTTAGCAAGCATCCAATTTGCATATTCTTGATGATCAGTTGCTAAGCGTAATGTGGCATTATTTTTTAATTTACCTAGAAATAATGAGATATTTTTTTCATTAATTATTCTTCTTTTGTGATGCTTAGTTTTTGGCCAAGGATCTGGAAATAAAATAAAAATTTTTTTTAAAAAATTATCAGGTAAATTTTCTAACAAATCTAAAGCATCATCTTGATATATATAAATATTATTAATTTTTTCCTTAATGATTTCTGTTATTAATTTAACAGTTCCATTAAAATAAGGCTCGCAACCTATAAATATTTCATTTGGGTTATTTTTAGCTTGATATAATAAATGCTCTCCACTTCCATAACCTATTTCAAAATTGATATTTTTATTTGTAGAAATTATTTTTTTTAAATTATCACAGTTAAAATTTTCATTTATAGATATCTCAGGTAATTTTTCTTTTATAATTAATAATTTTGCTTCACTTATTTTTCGTCCTTTTCTTTTTACAAAACTTTTAATTATTTTTCCTTGTATCATCTGCATTATATTATATTTTATTGCTATATTTTGATAAAAATGCATAAAAATTTTAAATTTGCTAATATTTTCTTTATAGTTGGTTCAATAGTTATTTTAACCGCTATAATTTTTATAAGATTAAGTAACAATAAAAATATTACTCTTGAATCAAATAAAGATATCATGATTCCATATGGTGATATAAAAAATAAATATGCAAAATAATGATTCAAAATACAGAAAATGCGTGGGAGCTCTTATTTTAAATAAGAAAAATAAAATTTTTGCTGCAAGAAGAATTGATAAATTTGAAAATGCCTGGCAAATGCCTCAAGGTGGAATAGATGATAATGAAGATTATGAAGACGCTCTATTTAGAGAAGTTAAAGAAGAAACATCTATAAGTTCAATTGAGATTATTGCTAAATATCCTAAGCTACTTAAATATGATATTCCTGATAATTTAAGGCCGATATTTTGGAGTGGTAAATATAGAGGGCAAATCCAGCAATGGTTTCTATGTAAATTTATTGGTAATGATAGTGAAATTAATATAAATACAGCTATGGCTGAATTTCAAGAATGGGCATGGCAAGATTCTGAGTTTATAACTGCTAATATAGTAGACTTTAAAAGGCATATTTACCAATCTCTTTTTACATATTGGCAGAATTATCTTTAGATTAAAGCAATAATAATTTCTCTAATTTTTCAATTTCATCCCTTAATTTTGCAGCTTTTTCAAATTCTAAATTTGCTGCTGCTGCTAACATGTTTTTACGCATTAATTCTATTTTTTTAGATATTTTTTCTGGCTTATTTTCTATTACCTCTTCTATATCTTTATCATCTTCGCTAATTTTTACACCAACTAAATTTTTCATAACATCGGAAATATCTTTGGAAATTGTTTTTGGGGTAATGTTATTTTCTTTATTATAAGCTATTTGTATTTCTCTTCTACGGTTAGTTTCATTTAGGGCGTTAGTTAAGGATTTAGTCATTTTATCAGCATATAAAACAACTTTTGCCTCGCTATTTCTTGCAGCTCTTCCAATTGTTTGAATTAATGAAGTTTCTGATCTTAAAAAACCTTCTTTATCTGCATCTAAAATTGCTACCAAGCCGCATTCAGGTATATCCAAACCTTCTCTTAATAAATTAACTCCAACTATCACATCAATATCCCCTGCTCTTAATGCTTGAATAATTTCTACTCTTTCTAAGGTTTTTACATCTGAATGTAAATAAGCAACCTTAATATTAATATTTTTTAAGTAATCAGTTAAATTTTCAGACATTTTCTTGGTAAGAGTTGTAACCAATATTCTAAAATTATTTTTGATTGTTAATTGAATTTCATTTATCACATCATCCACCTGATTTGAAACTGGCCTTACATAACATTCAGGATCTATTAACCCAGTTGGTCTAATAATTTGCCTTGCATATTTCCCATCAGCTTTTTCTATTTCATATTTTCCTGGCGTAGCTGAAACATAAATTGTTTGTGGTTTTAAATTTAACCATTCTGCAAATTTTAAAGGACGATTATCAAGTGCAGATGGCAGTCTAAAACCATGCTCAACCAAAGTTGTTTTTCTTGAACGATCTCCATTATACATACCTCCTATTTGAGGAACTGTAACATGGCTTTCATCAATAAATAATAATGCGTCATTAGGTAAATATTCAAATAATGTCGGTGGAGCCTCACCTGAATTACGACCTGATAAATAACGAGAATAATTTTCGATTCCTTTACATGTTCCTGTTGTTTCGATCATTTCAATGTCAAAATTGGTACGCTGCTTAATTCTTTGCTGCTCAAGTAACATACCTCTTTCTTTATAATAAGCCTCTCGTAACTCTAATTCTTTTTCAATATTAACTATAGCATTTTTTAGAATATTTTCTGGAGTTACATAGTGACTTGCTGCAAATATTACACAATCCTTAATTCTAGCTTTTTTGCTACCAGTTAATGGATCAATTTCATATATCTCTTCAATTTCATTGCCAAAAAAACTTAATCTCCATGCAGTTGACTCAAGGTGCGCTGGAAAAATATCTAAAATATCGCCCTTTATTCTAAATTTCCCTCTTGTAAAACTTAAGTCATTCCTTTCATATTGTAACTCAACTAATTTTAAAGCAAGATCAGTTATTTTAATATGCTCATTTACTGAAATTCTAATAGTCATTTTAGCATATAA
The DNA here is from genome assembly GCA_016780625.1 of Rickettsiales bacterium. Classification (GTDB taxonomy): domain Bacteria; phylum Pseudomonadota; class Alphaproteobacteria; order Rickettsiales; family JABIRX01; genus JADHLN01. Next base: position 15,971 of record JADHLN010000001.1, on the reverse strand, counting down.
CTCAGGAGATCCAAGACCATAAATACATGATATTGATGAGATGACGACAACATCTCTTCTTTCTAGTAATGCTCTAGTTGCTGAATTTCGTAAAGTTTCGATCTGCTCATTAATTGCTGCATCTTTTTCTATAAAAGTATCACTTTTTGGGATATACGCTTCTGGTTGGTAATAATCATAATAAGATACAAAATATTCAACAGAATTTTCAGGAAAAAACTCTTTCATTTCTCCATAAAGTTGAGCAGCTAATGTTTTATTATGAGCTAATATTAGTGCTGGTCTTGAGCTATTAGCAATGACATTTGCCATTGTAAAAGTTTTACCTGACCCAGTTACACCAAGTAATACTTGGTCTTTTTGCCCTGCCTGTAAATTTTTTTCAATTTCTTTTATAGCATTTATCTGATCTCCTGCAGGTTGAAAATTTGCATTTAGCTTAAAGGGTTTTTGTTGCATTATATATTTGTTTGTAATAGATTGCGATTTTATTAATAGAATATATTTTGGCATGCATATTGCAACCTTGATTTATAGTTTTTTATTTGGTAAGTTTGTTGGAAAGGATGAGCATGAAAATTCTTACTATAGAAGTAGATCAAATGATAGAAAAGAAAAAAGATGGGTTATATATAAAGGTTTGGTTGAAGCAACTAAAATACCTCCTTTATGGCATCGTTGGTTACATTTCACAACAAATGATATTCCTAATAAAAATCAAAGAGAAAATATGTCTTGGCAAAAACCTCATATTCCAAATTATACAGGGACTAGTTATGCTTACAGCCCTGAAAGCAAGCCTAATAAAAACAATTTATATGAGGCATGGAAACCGGAGGAGTAATATTTGGTAGATTATGAAGGGGAGATTTATAATTATATTTACATTGCTATTTATAAATAATATTTCATTTGCAAGAATTGAAGAAGATAAAACTATTAATGATATATTAGATGGCTTATCTGATTCTTCTATTGAAGAAATAAAAGAGGAACAAGAAGAAAAAAACATAGCTTATATCTATGATTTAAAAACTGATAATATTCCGAATCTTCTTAAAAGAGCTGATATATTAATAGATGAACGCAACCTTGATGAAGCCATAGATTTGCTTGAATTAATTAATGAATTTAGCATTGAAGAAGGTCTTTATCAAACTCAGATTTCATCTTTGCTTAAAATGGGTAATATTAGGTTTTTTCAAAAAAATAATCTAGATGCAATTAAATTATACGAAGAAACCATAACTATAATCAATAAATTAATTGAAGAAAATAATAGTGAAGATCAATCACTCAATATAGAAATCACTGATAAATTCCCTTATATTTATACTAGACTTAGCTATTTTTATTTTAAAGAAAACATCCAAATGTCTAAATCATATATGGAGCTTGCTATAGGGCTTAACGAAGAGCTAGGTAGCATCGATAATTTAGCAGAAAATTATTATAATTACATAATCATCCTTAATAAATTAAACCTTCAAAACCAAGCTTCAGAGCAGCAAAAAAAATATGACTTAATATTTGCTAAAATAAATAACCATAATTTTTATAAATTACCTAAATTAGATGATGATAATGGTTACGAATATAACTTAAATACAGAACAAAATAAAAATTATAGTTTTGCTGAATATGCAAATATCCAAATTCTTAATAAAATTGATGGTTTTAACTATAAATTTCGTACTAAAATTGGTGGTAAGCTTAAATATCGTAATCTTGAAATTATAACTAGAAATTGCCTTAAATCATCTGCCGAATCTTCACCTGAAAATATGTTACTTTTAGAAGTTAATGAAATTTCTAGCAAAAAAAATATCTTTAATGGCTGGATGTTTTCATCAAGCCCATCAATTAATAGCCTTGATCACTCTATCTATGACTTAAGAGTAGTTAATTGTAGCCTGACTCCAATCTAAATGAAAATCGATTTTATTAATAGTAAATCACCAATTGAATATAATGACGCTCTTAAGAGAATGGAAAATTATGTTCGAGATATAATTGACAATAATGCTAATGAAGTAGTTTGGTTATTAGAACATAAAGATATTTATACAGCAGGAGTTAGCACAGATTTCACTGATATTTTAAATAAGGATATAAATATAATAAAAACTGGCCGTGGTGGTAAGATAACCTTTCACGGTAAAGGTATGAGGATATTATATTTAATGCTAGATTTAAAAAAACGTAATGCATGTGATATAAAAAAATATATAGCGAATATTCAAAATTTGATAATAAATTCGTTAAAATATCTTGGTGTTAATGCATATTGTCTTGACGACCACATAGGTGTATGGGTAAAAAACCCTAATATTTCAAATGGTCATGATAAAATAGCTGCAATTGGTGTTAGAGTTAGAAAATGGGTAAGCTTTCACGGAGTTGCGATTAATATTTCTCCAGATTTATCAAAGTTTGAGCAAATTATAGCTTGCGGTATAAATGAAAAAAATTTAGGAATAACTTCATTAAAGGAGTTAAATATTGATATTAGTAAGGAGGAATTTGATAAAATATTAATATCTGAGTTTAATAAAATTTTTAATGCTTAATTTTGCTTTATATTTTACCCTGTTTTTATTTATTAGCACAAATATTAATGCTGATGATATAGATTTAAATGCCAAAGAAATATTAATTGATAAGAATCAGGATATTATTGCTAAAGATAATGTTAATATTGATTACATTAATTATAATCTTAAAGCTGATTATATTAAATATAGCAAATCTAATAACTTAATTAATGCTAAAAATAATATTAAATATTTTAATAAGCTAAGCGGCGAGAAAATTCTTGCTAAGGAAATTAAGGCAAGTAAAGACTTCCTTAATTTTACCTTATATGATTCTTTATTAATGCTACCAAATGATAATTCTTATTATGCGCAATTTATAGAAAGAAAAGGTAAAGAGATTATTGTCAAAAAAGGTAGTTTTACGCCATGTAAAATATGTGATGGTAAAAAACATCAAATACCAAAATGGAAAATATCTGCTAGTAAGGTTTATAACCATGCTGATGCTAAGAATATTTATTTTTATAATTCATTTTTTAGAATTTATAATATCCCTGTATTTTACATGCCTTATTTCTTCTATCCTAAAGAGAGAAATGTTAAACAATCAGGTTTTTTAAGAGCAGATTATAATAATAATTCTTTATATGGAGATATAATCTCATTACCTTTTTTTCTTAATCTTGCTCCAAATTATGATCTAACATATACTCCACATATTTTTACAATGGTTAATAATATTAATCATAAATTAGAATTTAGACATATTTCAGAGCAATCAAAATCACTTCTTAATATCTCTTATATTAATGAAAATGATAAAATGAAAAAACTTACCAATGAAACAAATGAGCAAAATCTGAGTAAAAATAAATGGTCAATTAAATTAGACTCGCAAGCTGATTTAAATGATAATATGTCTCTTGATGTTAATCTGCATGATTTATCAGATCAAATTTATAATCAAAGATATAATAATAATTATGATAATTTTTATAAATCAAATATTGATCTAGCCTATATTAAAAATAATCATTCTCTAATTTTATCAACTGCTAAATTTAGTGAATTTGAAGATGATCAACTTAATCATAATGATTATTATCACCTCCCCTATCTTAAATATTACTCTCATAATAAAAATGGTAATTTTATTATAAAGAATGATTTAAGTTTTAAATCTCTTAAATATGACAATAAATTTACGAGAGAAAATATTAATTATAATTTTACAATATCTAAAAATTATTCATTACTGCAAAATATTGCTACCAATATTAGTTTTAAAAATGATTTAAGAATATATCATAATGATGTTTTATCAGATGATAAATTATATATTGATACAAATCCTCAGCTTATAATTAAAAATAAGTACCCCCTTATACATAAAGGAAAAATAAAACATATTGTTACTCCAGAGCTTAACTTCTTTATTGCTAATGATAATAATAATAGTAGCTCAGTAACCAATATTACTAGCTCTTCTTCTAAAATAAATCATAGTAATATAAGTTCTGGAAATATTATCTCAGGTGAAGATATGTTTATTAATGGCAGTAGATTAAGTTATGGTATTAATGATGTTTTAAAATTCAAATATTTCTCTCTTAAAAATTATATTGGGCAATTATATTTCATTGAAGATCAAGATTTACAAAGAGAATCAGGATTTAGCAAAGGATTTTCAGATGTTATTGGTAAGCTATCATTAGTTATTAATGAAGAATTTAACATTAATTATAATTATAAATTAAGAAATAATGACTATAATCCATATCATCAATTTTATAATATAAGCTATAATAATAATATCCTATCTGCTTCCATAGGATATACAAAATATAAATATCACTTGGTTGAAAGCTCTTATTTAGGATATGTAGACTATCTTTCATCAAATTTTAATTATAAATTAAATGATAAGTTATTAATCGCTATAAACCATGAAAGAAATTTACTACCCAAATCAATTAGCCTAGACTCTGGTAGTGTTAGATCAGGAATTTTTATAAATATTATGGATGATTGCGTGAGATATGATTTAGGTTATAGCAAGGAATATATAAATAACTCTTCGACAAAAACTAATCACTCAATTACTTTTAATATAATATTAACGAAAATATAATTAATCTTTTAATATTGAGCTTATTTCTGATATTATATCATTATATTTAGTGTCAGCTTTATATTTTTTTATGTTATTTTGAATATCTTGTAATTTTTCTTTATTATTTTGGAGATTATTTAATAATTGGGCAAATCTTGTAATATCAAGCTTATTTTCTTCTATTAAATAACAAGCATTATAATCATGTAGATATTTTGCATTATAAAATTGATGATTATCTTTTGCATGTGGATATGGTATTAATATAGCGGGTTTTTCATATTTTATAATTTCTGCAATTGAAGATGCTCCAGCTCTTGATATTATTAAGTCAGCTTCTGACATTTTATAATTAATGTCATGAAAATAACTATTAACCTCAAAATTTAAATTATGTTTTTTATATAGTGATTTTATATTTTGTAATTGATTAGATCTTACTTGTTGAAATAATTTAATATTTTTAAGATTATCAATAAGTTTTGTAGCTATAATTTTATTAAATATTTTACTAAATATACCTGCACCTTGACTTCCTCCAATAATTAAAATTGTAAATTTTTTATGCTTTTTGGCATTTGTTTTTTGAAATTTCTTTCTGGTAGGAAAAGAGCATAATGATAATTTATGATTATGTTTTTTTAAACCCTTAATTTTTGGGTAAGAGATAATTATTTTATCAGCCCATCTTGCAAAAATTTTATTTACTCTACCAATGCAAGCATTTTGTTCATGTAAAATTAATTTTTTTTTGCTAATTACTGCTGCAATATTAATAGTTATTGCGGTATATCCACCAAAACTTATAATTAAATCAATTTTCTTTTCTCTTATTATTTTTATTGCAAAAATAATATTTTTTATAAGAGAAAAAATGAATTTTAGAAATTTTAAAGGTTTCTTGGAAAAAACTTCATGCTCTATAACTGAAATATTATAATTATATTTTTGCGGTAAATATTTTTTACATCTTTGATCAGTTATTAAATGAGCAATTATTCCTTCTTCACTTAAATCCTCTGCAACTGCAATTGCTGGTGATAAATGCCCACCTGTACCTCCCGCAGCTAGTAAAATATTATAATTTTTATCCATAATTTGGCTGCTTTAATTTACCATATTTTTCTTTTGATAAGGCAAGTAATATTCCTATTAATGTAGCTGTTGAAACAATAGATGAACCTCCATAACTTATCAAGGGTAATGTAGTTCCTTTGGTTGGCAAAAAATTCATATTCACACCTATATTTACAAAAATTTGAAATGCTAGCTGGCTAGCAATCCCTGTTAAAGAAATTATGATAAAAGGATCTTTTATAAATCTAATATTTATATAAATCCTTATGATAATAAAAAAATAAAGAGATAATATTAGAAATGTTACAATCATTCCCAATTCTTCAACCATTGCAGCAAATATAAAATCTGTATGAGCATCTGGAAGTATAGTTTTAACCTCACCTTCAAACATTCCTTTTCCAAATAAACCACCTGATTCAATTGCTTCAAGTGATTTTCTTACTTGATAAGTTGGATTACCATCAGAAAAAAGATAATTATCTATTCTAAATCTTACATGTGAAAAATTAAAATAAGCAGTTACTATACCAACTATGCCCAAAATTATTAATATAAAAACTATTATCATAGGTATATTTGCTATAAATATCTGACTAGCCCAAACTGCACAAAAACTTATACTCATACCAATATCTGGTTGTAATATTAAACCAGATAGAATTACTCCTAGTAATATCATAGATAACAAATAGCCTTTAAAGTCTTTTCTCACAAATTTTCTACTCAAAAACCATGCATTAATTATTATAAAAAATGGTTTTACAAATTCTGATGGTTGAGCACTAAAACCTAATATTCTTATCCATCTTTTCGCCCCTTTTGAAGCTGTTTCAGTAAAGATAATCAAAAATATAAGAGCAATGAAAATTACTATGCTAATTAGGCTAATTCGTAGAATAACTCTTGGTTCAAGAACTGAAAAAAATATTGCTGTAAAAATAGAAATTATAATAAAAAACAGGTGCTTATTGTAAAAATAATCAAAATTGAGACCAATTTTTTCAGCAACATTTGGACTTGCGCTAAAAGACATTAAAGCTCCAAACAATATAAGAACTAAAAATGAAAAAATAATATTATGGTCAATTGCTAGCCACCATTTTGCAATTTTGGAGCTGTTTCTATTATAGAGTTTCTCCATCTTTATGTTCTTTAAATAATTTTTTGAAATTATTACCTCTTTCAACAAAATTTTGCCACATATCAAAAGATGCGCATGCTGGTGAGAGTAAAATAGTTACTTTTTCAGAGGAATTTTCAGCAAAATTAAGAGCTTTTTTGAAAGCTTCATCAAGTGAAGAAGCTTTATAATAATTTTGATAATTAAATTGATCTAATTCTTTGGCAAATTCATTTTTAGCTTCACCAATTAGAAATATTGAGCTCACATTTTTTAAATGATTTTTTAAAGATTTAATACCTGATGATTTTGCTACCCCTCCTAAAATCAGGCATATATTAGAAAATTTTACTAATGCATTTTTAGTACTTTCAGCATTTGTTGCTTTGCTATCATTATATATTACAGCATTATTTATTTCCCCTAAATATTCAAGTCGATGTGGTAATGATTTATAAGTTTTTAATGCTTCATTTATAATTAAATGAGTAATATTATAAAATTTTGCCACTTCAATTGCTGATATTAAATTTTCATTACTTCCAAATTTTGCAATATTAATATCAGATGGTAGCTCTAAATTATTAGCTGAGAAAAAATTTATCTGATTAGCTAAAGATTTGATAAGCTTATTATCAGATAAATCTTTATTTATTAGGCTAAGATCATTTTCTTTTTGATTGGCAAATATTTTTAATTTTGCCTCAAGATAATTAGCCATATTACCGTGTCTATCTAAATGATCTTCTGATAAATTTAATAATATTGCTGCATTAAAACGAGCTTTATCTATTAATTCTAATTGAAATGAAGATAATTCTAGGATATAGTAAGTTTTTTTGTGATTTTTAATTGGTAATTCAAATACAGCTTTACCAATGTTACCCCCCATAAATGCATTATATCCATTATGCTTAAAAATATGCTCTATTAAGGCCGTGGTAGTGGATTTTCCATTAGTGCCAGTTATAGCAATTATATTAGCCTTAGGCACTAAATTTAAAAATAACTCAATATCAATTGTGATTTTTACTTTATGTTTAATTGCATATTTAATAGCTGGATGAGCTTTCGGTAATTTAGTAGGAATACCAGGACTTAAAACAAGATAATCTAGCGCGTCCCATTTTATATTATCATAGTGAATAAATTCACAATTACTTAGACTTTCTGATATGTCACTGAATTTTTTATTATCATCGTAAATGTAAATATTATGACCTAATTCAGATAATGCTTTTGCTGCAGAAATACCTGAAACACCCATACCTATTATATAGATATTTTTATATTTTATTGCAGTCATTAATTATCGAATTTTTAAAATTATTAGGCCAATAATAGCTAAAATTATTGTAATTATCCAGAATCTTATAACTATTGTTGATTCAGACCAGCCTTTTTGCTCAAAATGGTGATGAATTGGAGCCATTCTGAATATTCTTTTGCCGGTTAATTTAAATGAATATACTTGAATTATCACAGATAGTGCTTCTAATACAAACAAACCTCCTATAATTGCTAGGGTGAATTCATTTTTGCTTACTAAGCTTAAATATGCTAACAGCGCACCCATTGATAAACTACCTGTATCGCCCATAAATATTTTTGCAGGAGGAGCATTAAACCATAAAAAACCTATACAGGCTCCAACCAATGCAGCAGCTAAAATAGTTAACTCTCCAGCACCTTCAATATATGGCAGATGTAGATAATTTGCATATAATATATTTCCAGAAAAATAGCAGATTAATGCAAATGAAGAAGCAACTATCGCAATAGGAACGATAGCAAGGCCATCTAAACCATCTGTTAAATTTACAGCATTTGATGAGCCGATAATTATGAATATTGCAAATATAAAATAAAAATAACCTAAATCTATAATCAGGTTTTTCAGCAAAGGAAAAAATAAGGAGGTACTTATATTTTGTGGTAGGTTCGTTTCTAGCCAGATTACAGCAATTGTTGAAAATAATATTTGTAAAATTATTTTTGCTTTGCCATTTATGCCTTTAGTATTTTTTTGTCTTAATTTTAAATAATCATCTAAAAAACCAATAAAACTAAAAGATATTAAGATAAAAATAGCAATCTGAATAAATTTATTACTTATATCAGTCCATAATATTAAAGATATAATTGTTGATAGGTTAATTATTAAACCACCCATTGTTGGAGTACCTTTTTTGGATTTAAGATGCGATTTAGGGCCATCCTTTCTTATTGGCTGACCTGCACCTTGAAGAGATTTAAAATATTTAATAGCTTTTGGACCAATAATTAAACATAATATTAGGCCAGTAAAAAAGGCTCCACCGCTTCTAAAAGATATATAACGAAATAGATTGAAAAATGAGTTATCGCTAAAAAATGGTTCAAAAAAATTATATAGCATTATTTTCTTCCTGTAATTTCTTAGCAATTATTGATGTTTTTATGCTATTTGAAGATTTAACTAAAATAACATCATTATTTTTTAAGGAACTTATTATAGAATTTATATCTGTTGGTATGGTTTCATATGATAATAATTTAATATTATCTGGTAATTCATCATAGAGCTTTTTCATAAATTTTCCTACTGTAATTATCTTATCAATGTTATTTTCAATAATTATATCTTTTAAAGCTAAATGAAATTTGTCTGAATCAGGACCTAGCTCAAGCATATCACCAATAATTGCAATTTTCCTGTTATTATTTTCACTAGCAACAAAATTCAATGTTTCAAGAGCTGCTTTCATAGAAAGATAATTTGCATTATAGCTATCATTTATTAGGGTAATTTTTTTATTTTCTATATTTATTTTACTAATTTCTCCTCTACCCTCTAAAGATTTGAAATCTTTAAATGCTGATACTCCTTTTTCCGGATCAAGATTTAACTCCCTTAGAATTAGTAATATTGAGGAAATAACTTCTGCAACAGCTTTATTGTAAATTGAAAAATTAATTTGATATTTTTTATCTTCTAAATTGATAGAAGCAAATAATTTATTTTCCTTAATATTTATTTCTTCAATTATTAAATCATTATCTTCAGAGCTACCAAAACTTTTAATATTTTTATTTTTTAAATGATATTTATCAATTATATGCTCTCTTAACTTAGGGTAATTTTCATCATTTTTATTTAAGATAATTGTAGAATTATCATAAAAACCTGAACATATTTCTGCTTTTGCAGATATTATACCATCTCTATTTGCAAAATTTCCTAAATGAGCATCAGTTATTTTAGTAATTAAGGCAATATCAGGATTTAAAATATCACTTAAAAATTTTATTTCACCGCTATGATTCATAGCAAGTTCAAATACAGAATATTTAGCATTTAAATCAAGATTTGCTAAACATAATGGTAAACCAATATGATTATTAAAATTACCGCTGGTTTTATATGTTGCACCATATTTATTTAAAATTAATGATAATGCTTCTTTATAGCTTGTTTTACCAACACTACCAGTTATAGCAATAAATATGGATTTACTTATTTTGCGTCGATATTTGGCTAGATTAATCAATGCCTCATAAGTATCAGCAACTAAAATTTGTGGAATACTCACATCTTTGTTTATTTTGCTTACAATTGCGGCTTTTGCTCCGTTATTTTGAGCCTGCTCAATAAAATCATGACCATCGAAATTTTCACCTTTTAAAGCAAGAAAAATTGCATTTTTCTTTATAATTCTGCTATCAATTACTATTAGATTACCATCTAGGCTTAAATCAAGCTTAACATTAAGTGCCTCGTTTAAGCTTTTGTTATTCCACATTTTTAAAGTATTTTATTATTTCTTTTTTATCGCTATAAGCTATTTTTTTATCACCTATAATTTGATATTCTTCATGACCCTTTCCGGCAATTAATACTATATTTTTATTAGTTGCTTTATCAAGAGCGGTTTTAATAGCTTTGGCCCTATCACCGATTGATAAATAATTTTTTAGATTTTTGCAAATTTCTTTTCTAATTAATTCAGGATCCTCAAAGCGAGGATTATCATCTGTAACTATGATATGTTTTGCATATTTTTCTGCTATTAAAGCCATTTTAGATCTTTTACCCTTATCTCTATTACCACCACAACCAAAAACCAAAATAATATCTTTATCTGAATAGTTTTTTAAGGTTTTTAAGATATTTTCTAAAGCATCTTCACTATGAGCAAAATCTATAAATACTTCAAATGGCTTAGAAATGATTTTTTCTAATCTGCCTTTTACTATATTTAATTTAGCGATAGCTTCTAATAAGTTATTAATTTCATAACCAATTGATATAAAATAACTAAGAGCCGCCATTAAATTATAGAGCTGAAATTCTCCTGTAAAAGGAAATTCACCTTGATATTTTTTGCCTTTATATTCAAATAAAAATAAATCTTGTGTAAAACTTGATATTTTAAAATCTTTTGCTTGATAACCATATTCAATAATTTGCTGTTTATTGGTTTTTTTAAGCTCATTTATTAATCTTATACCATATTCATCATCGCTATTTATTATGGCATGCCCCTTTTCTTTAAGATGATTTGTAAATAAAAGTGATTTTGCTTTAAAATAATTCTCCATATTTAGATGATAATCTAAATGTTCCTTGCTTAAATTTGTAAAAATTGCATGATTAATTTGTAAATCCCCAAATCTTTTTTGAGCTAATCCATGGCTTGAGGCCTCAAAAATAAAATTATCAGATTGATGATATTTATTTAAGATTTTGTAAAATTTACAAATATCAGGTGAAGTTAAATTTGACTCTTCTTCTAATTTTTTATTCAGATAAATACCAATTGTTCCAACAGTTGCTATGTTTTTTTCAAGCAAAATATAGATTTGCCTGATAATATCTGTAATTGATGATTTACCATTAGTACCTGTTACTGCAATTATATTTTTGGGGTATTTATTATAAATTGCTGCGGTTATTTCAGTTAATTTATTTTTTAAATCTGGGATATAGAATATATTTCCAGCTTCTTTATTTTTATTATCTGTAAAAATTAGTTTTGCTTTTTTTGCTAAAACTGCATCAATAAAATCATTTCCATCATAAAATTCTCCTTTTAACGCAATAAAGGCAGAATTATCTGAAATATCTCGTGAATCTAGACTGATATTTTCTGGGTTAAATTTTTGTAAAATTTCATTTATTTTATTCATAATCAGTTTTAGGTGCAATATTGTAGATTGGAGCTATTTTTTCAATAATATTTTTTACAAGTGGTGCTGCGGTAACTCCTCCTGTAACATAGCCATTTGTTCCTGGAATTGCTTGCGGCTCATCTAGGAAAGCATAAACTAGAAATTCTGGCTGCTCAATAGGAAAAACACCTATAAATGATGATAATAATCTATTTTCATCATAACCATAAATTCCTATTTTATGAGCAGAACCAGTTTTACCACCTATATTATAGGCTGATGATCTTGCTCTTCTTGCAGTTCCTTTACTAACTACCTCACCCATTAAAGTGCGGATTATTTCTGAAGTTTCGCTAGAAATAACTCTTTTTTCTGGCTTGATATTGTCTTTATACTTATCCTTGATAATTGTAAATTGCCTAAATTTACCTCCATTTACAATAGCGGCCACTCCTTGACTAAGATGAATAGCACTAACAGTTACACCGTAACCATATGATGCAGTCATTTGTCTAGTTAAACCCCAATTACTAGGCATTTTACTATAAGATTTTTCAATTAATTCTATCTCTAATGGAGAAAATAATTCTAATTTATTAAAAAAATCTTTTTGTTCATCAAAACTTAATCTTCTAACTATTTCGATAGTTCCTATATTTGAGGATCTTACAAATACATCTTTTAAACTTATTTCTTCTTTTATTCTTTTGAAATCTTTTATTCTAAAGCCTGAAATATTAATATCTTTAGATACATCTATTTTATCTTCTAAATTTACTAGATTTTTATCAATAGCTTGAGCCATTGTAAAAATTTTAAATGTAGAGCCCATTTCATATAAGCCATAGCTGGCTTTATTATTGTAATTTTTATCAAATAAACTTTTAGCAGGGTCATATGGGTTAAAATCTGGGTTACTTACAAGGGCGTAAATTTCTCCATTATTTACATTAGCGATAATAACCACGCCTCCTTTAGCTCTAAATTTATTAACTGAATTTGTTAATTCTTCATGAGCTATATTCTGTAATCTCATATCAATTGATAACTCTATTTTATTATTTGTAGATTTTTCAGCTAATTTTTTATCATAATAACCTTCAAATCCTGTTAGACCTTTTTCTTCATAATCTACATAACCTATAATGTGAGAAATAATATTTTTATGGGGGTAGAACCTTTTATTATCTTCATGAAAATATAAACCTACATGACCTAGATTATTTACTTCAAATCTTTGCTTAGGAGATAAATCTCTAATCAAAAGAACCCTACCTTTTAATTTTTTATTGCTTAATCTTTTAAAAATATTTTGCCAATTTTGTTCAGGAAATAATTTTTTAAGATCAACTATTAATTTATTTAAAGATCTTATATTGGTAGGTTCTGCATAAAGTGTGTATGTTACTAAATTAGCTGCTAAAATTTCTTGATTTCTATCTAATATATCTATTCTTGGCTTTTCTGTTGCAAAATTACTGCGCTTTTTTACCTCGTAATTATTGTGTAAATAAAAAGCTCTAAATGCGAAAAGAATAAATGTAAGAATTAATATGAAAAAGGTAAAATTTAGCCTAATTTTACTAATGGTTTTCTGCATTTTATGGCTAGTAATTATTAAGTGAGTATTTCTTCACTGTAAAATGATTGGCTAATTGTTCTATATTTTTAATTTGAGCCATATTTGTTTTAAATTCTATATTTGTTTTATTATAATATGATTTATATAATGACTTTAATGATTTTGGACTAGTCAGAAGCATTAATTCTGCCTGATAAATTTTTAAGGAATTATCTTGAGCAGATATTTTTTTTTCTAAATAATCTATTTCTCTACTAATACGAAAATTTTCAAGCTTAAAATTTACAGTTATAAACATAGAAAATATAACCATTAAAACAGAAAAGCTATTTAAAATATAAAGCAATGTTAAATTAGTTTTTTTCATAATCTAACCGCCGCCCTTAATATTGCAGATCTAGCTCTAATATTACTATCTATTTCATCTTTACTAGTTTTTTTGCCATTAATTAATATTTTAAAAATAGCTTCTTGCTTATTTCTATCATTTAGTGGCAAATATCTGTTTGAATTTTCTGTTTTGGAGTGTTTTTTTAAAAAATTTTTAACAATTTTATCTTCTAAAGAATGAAAACTAACTATTATTAATTTTCCATTTCTTTTTAAGAGATTTTTTGTAGCTTCAAGAGCATTTTTAATCTCTTCTAATTCCTGATTTACATAAATTCTAATTGCCTGAAAGCTTTTTGTTGCTGGATGAGTTTTGCTAAAATATCTATTTTTGGCTTTGGCTATAATATCTGCTAATTCTGTCGTAAATCTTATTGGCTTAACTGCTCTTTCTTTACATATATTTTTAGCAATAATTCTTGAGTATTTCTCATCACCATATTGATATATTATATTTGCTAAATCCTCTTCTTTAAATTGATTTACTACCTCATAGGCAGAAATAGAATTTTTACCCATCCTCATATCTAATTTTGCCTTTTTATTAAATGAAAAACCCCTATCCGCCTCATCTAATTGCATTGAAGAAACCCCTAAATCAAAAATAATTGCAGCTATGTCATCTGCTAATTTTATATTTTTAATATTTGAAAAACACTCATTGTAAAAATTAAATCTTTCTTGATATTGCTTTTTAAATGAAGATGCTAATTCTTTGACATTTTCATCTCTATCAAAGGCAATTACTTGATTTTTTTCATTAGCATCTAATATTGCTTTACTATAACCACCTGCTCCAAAGGTTGCATCTATATAAACACCTTTATTTTTGAGGTCTAAACTATCCAAAACCTCGTTTAACATTACAGATTTATGGTTAAAATTGCTATTTAGCATTTTTTGCTCTTACTTGCATTACAATTTTGCATTTTCCAATTTTTATTACTTTTAAATCATTGCTATAATTAGGCTCTGGCTTTTTTTCTTCCCTTATATTTGCTGGATTTATAAATATTATATTTTTGATTTTATTTATCATAATTACTCCTTTAATGATTTGTTAACTCTCAAAACAGACCTCTTCTCTAATGCAAGTTTTCTTGCATTTTCTTCATATGACTTAAAATTGTCAGGGTTCCATATTTCAAATGTTTTTCCCTTTCCAACAAATAAAGCCTTATCTTTTAATGAAGCTAATTCCAACAAGCCCTCTGGTAAGCTAATCCTACCATCATTATCAAATGCTAATTGGTAGCTACCTCCAAATATTGCTGTTGCAAAAGCATCTCTTTCTTCTGAATATGGATCAAGCGAATCAATAGTTTCATTAATGGAAGCTATTCTTTCCATATTACATGCTTCGATTGAATTATGAATGAATGAACCATAAGCAACAACACCCTGAAACTCATCTTTTCTGATAATACTTCTAAAATTAGCAGGAACAGAAACTCTGCCTTTTTTATCTATTTTATTGATGTAAGTTGATAAAAATAACATAAAAATGTAAATTTATGGTTTATCATGGGTATTTATGGGATGATATAGTTTTTTTATGTTTCTGTCAAGTAAATTTACCATCTAGCAACCCCCTTTAAGACATTGATTTATCTTAATTATTTTTTTATTTATGATATGGCTCTAAATTTGAATTAAGGCATAAATTATGCTATAATTAAATTATAGAGATTGATCCAATATAATGATTAAGTTGATATTGATGACATTAATGATTTTGCTATTTGCAAGTGGAGTTGCTAATTCACTTGAAAATAGAAATACGCTTCTTGATATTGATAGCGCTTCACTCCTAAAAATTAAATTTGATATAAGTGATTTATATATTTCTACTAGTGATCTTTTTATGGAAAAATATAATAATCCAAAAAATATTATTACCCTAAAGCCAGTAAAAGAGGATTCATATGTAAGCGATGAATTTGTTCAATTTGTGGGAGTTTTTGTAAGCGATTATAAATCACCTAAAAATTTAAAATT
>JADHLN010000045.1 GCA_016780625.1 Rickettsiales bacterium | reverse complement strand
AATAAAAATGAAGTGTTATCTTTAATCTTGTTTTTTATAATTGTCAATTAGTCTATATAATAGTTTTATAAAGCTTTTTGAGGGCGATTATTTGAATTGTTAATAAAACCTTGCTGTGAATAAACTGTTTAAAGTTCCAATGAGAGCTAATGTTTTATTTGTATAAATAAAAGAGATAATCGCTAGCTGTAGGGAAAGCTCCTTAATAATTATGTTTTTATTAATGGCTAGATATTAGGTGTTACGACCTGCTGGAGAGGGTGATCTACTTGTTTGAGCTCTTGATGTATGAGGACCAACCATTTCTGGTTTTTTTGATGATGAAGCTATGGTCCTTAATATTTTAAGATCTTGAAATCTACTAGTAATTTTAAATGACCCTGCAAACATTCCAGAGGATTTATCTCTGTCTTGTTTTGGGACATCTAGTTTTACTAAATATATTTTGGGATGAACTCCTCTCAACTTTATAAAAACTTCTGAATGTCCAACTGTATCTCGATCTTTAAATAATGAGCTTAAATCTACTTCATCATCATTTGATGATATTTTTATTTTACCATTTTTGTAAGAATAACTAGAATATGCATCTTGTTGATATGCAGCAGAAATATATGTTAATCCATCAAGTTTATCTGAAATTAACTCAAGTATTTTTTCCCTGTCTTTTAATGATTCTTCTTCCTTTACATATTTTTTTAATGATTTCCACTTATCTAGTAGTGATATAGTTCTCTCATCAGGTAATGGCAAAATAATTACAGCATCTCGTTGATGTTTTCTTCCTAAAATATTTTCATCTGTTGCTTGATATGCATAAGTTTTAAGCAAAGGAGTTTGTGATGGATTTATAGAAAATGCAATAGCTGGATAAGCTTCTTTACTCTTTACAGAGTTCTCTACATATTCAAATCCTGCTCTCAAACTTTGTTCTTCTAGAGCTTTATCTGTTGGTGGAGCAGACATATTATAATATTGTTGAGGTATAGATCGAATAGCAACATGTGTGCAATTATCAATGTCAGCTTCTTCAATTGATGTTTTTAATTTAAGGTAGTCATCATCTAACCTTTCTTGTAAAGCCTCAAAATTACCTAATAATGATAATAATTTGGTATCAGGTGTATTTTTAGTTTTTATAATATCATTAACAATATCAGTTTTCGCTTTAGAAGTTAAGCTTTTTTTGGCTATAATTTCTTGTATTTTATTATAGTGCTCAGGTTTTTCTTGGGCGATATCAAGAGGTGTTTTACCCATAGCATTTGTTGCATTAATATCTGCTCCTGCCTCTAACAGCACCTCTATAATTCTATCATTAAAAATATATTTTGTTAATGCTATATGCAAGGCTGTTGCACCTATATCATTTTTCAGATTAACATTAGCTCCATTTTTTAATAATAATTTTGTTACTTCAATATTATCTAATCCAACTGCTAATATTAGGGGAGTGTTACCATTAAATTTTTTACAGGGTGAATTAATTTCACCTCCTTCATTTATTAATGATTTTATAGCCTCGGTATTATTATGTAAAACTGATGTTGCTAATGCATTATTTAATTCTTCTTGAGTCATTCTATACCTCTATATTCATCACATATAAATATTAGTATATCAGAAAAATACTCTTAAGAAAAGGGAGGTTATTTATTTAATAGTTTCTTACCATAATCTCTTAATTCTCCAGTAGGTGAAACATATCTATATAAAGTTTGTTTGGTTATTCTCACCTGCTCTTCACATAGATCAGAAATTTTACTATCTCTATTTTGCTATTCTTTGTGCTAGCATAGCTTTAGATTTTGTTAGTTGGAACTTTCTTCCCTAAGCTCTGCCTCTTGGAGAGAAAAAATCTAACAAAAAAATTACTTTAGTGCTTAGTGAGGAGGAGTATAATATTATATATAGTAAACATAAAGAAACAGACGTTCCAATAACTAAAATTCTTTTAAAGAAGTTACACGAAACGGATATATTTACTAGCGGAGATAAAAAATAATTAATAATTACTAGGTTAGGGCAGGGTTATTAATAACTATTTTATTATTAATGGTTGGATGTTATCAGTTACGACCTCGTGGAAGGTCACCACCTCTTCCTGCAGCAACTTGTGCAGCATGTGGACCAGCATGTTCTCTTTGTAATTCATTAAGCTTTGCTTCAACTGCCTTGCGATGTCCTTCTTTTTCTGGTATATCACTTAGTTTGAGTGACACTACCTTACCAAGAATTTTTTGAAATAAACCTTTCTCACCACCAAGCATATTTACTGGAGATTGATTTCTTTCTTTAACAAGAGTCCCCATCGTAAAAGCTTTCATTCCTTTAATCGAGGTATGATTTATTTGTTTAGCTATAGCATCAATAACTATGTTATAGAATTCAGGATTACTTATAGCCATATCTAGAGCTGTTTTTCCAGATGTATTTTTAGCATCAACCTTAGCTCCTGCTTCTATTAATTTCTTTACAGTATCAGTTTTGCCTACTGCAGCTGCCCAGTGTAAGGGTGTTCCTCCAAATGTATTTTTAGCATTAACATCAGCTCCTTTTGCTATTAATGCAGCGGCAATTTTAGTATGACCATTTGCAGCTGCATAGAGTAAGGGTGTATATCCAATATTATTTTTAGCATTAACATCAGCTCCTTTTGCTATTAATTCTTGTACAATGTTGGTATGACCGTTTCTAGCTGCCAAGTGTAAGGGTGTTATTCCATATCTAGCTTTAGCATTAACATTAGCTTCTGCTGCTATTAATGCAGCGGCAATTCCAGTATGACCATATTCAGCTGCAAATTGTAAGGGTGTTTGTCCGTCAACATCTTTAGCATTAACATCAGCTTTTGCTTCTAGTAATCTTTTTACTTCTTCACTATTACCATCCTTAGCTGCTCTTAATAATTGTTCATTTAATTCTTCTTGCGTCATAATCTTTCTCATAATATGGTTTGTGTAAGTATTATATCACAAAAATTCTCTTAAGAAAAGGGGGTTGTTTATTTAATAGTTTTTTACCATAATCTCTTAATTATAAAGCTTGGAGATGGAGATTTATTGGCAGATTATTTGATAGATATAAATATTTAAAAATAATTTAGCCTCTTTCTATGTAGCGTCCTTGTGATTGTTGTTCTGAGCTTAATTGTTTTGTAAATGTTCCGAATGGCTCACGATTGTCTTTTTTTTGCCATTTATCTAAATTGTTTTTTAATTCACTTGCAATTTTATTGAGAGCTGGATTATGTCTGGCTAAGGATGCTTTATCAAGATGAATTTTTGCATCATCAGGTTTGTTTTCTTTTATAGATTTTACTGCTTTCATTAGTTCTTCAATTGCTTGCTCTCTTGGTGATGCTTCTTTTTGTTCCTTATTTTCTTTTAGCTCTTCTAGCTTTGTTAACTCTTTTAATTGCTCTAATTTTTTTGCTAGCTCTTCATATAATTTATCTTGTTCATCTGGCCTTAGCTTCTCTAGGAGTTGGGTTGTGTCTTTTGTTAGTTTTTCTGTTAATAATTTTACTATATTTTTAAATGAGTAAAAATTTTTATTTTTTGCTGATATAACTATCTCAATTAATCCATCTATATTTTGTTCACTAACTTTTGCACCTTTATCTAATAATTGTTTGATAATTTCAGGATTTCCAAGTTTTAATGCTTTTATAAGTAAGTTTTCAAGTGATTCTGGCTTAGGCTCTTTTAGATTATTTAATAATGCTTTGATAATTTCTGGATTTTTTTTTTCAAAAGCTCCTTTTAAAGCAGCATCAATTATTTCATCTTTTTTATTAGGATCTATCTTACTAGTTATAATATCAATAGTTTTTTCATCAGAGTTTTCCATTGCGTAATTAAGTATCTGCTCTATATCATCAATATTTGAATTATTTTCTAAAGCTTCAATTAATTTAGTGAAATCCCTTTCATCGATGGCTTTTTTTGCATTTTCAACTTCGTCAGTTGTTTTGAATAAGATCTTGAAAAAATTTTCCATCTGTAATTTTACTTTAATTAAAATTTAATTATATCATATTTTTCCTTTTTTGAAAAGGATAAAGCTACTCTTGCAACTTTCTGCAATTCTGTTATATAGGCCTTTTTAGATTAAAATGAGTAAATTAAATAAATTATATTTTGGGTCTGTAAACCCTCCTATATATCAATCATCAACTATTTTATTTGAAAATATCTCTGAATTAGAAGGTTCAGAAAGACAATATGGTAGGGTTGGTACAGAAACTAATGCAGCTTTAGAGAGTGAAATAGCAAGGATAGAAAATGCTGAAAGGTCAGTTATAGTTGAATCAGGTCTTGCTGCTATTACTAATGTTTTATTATCTTTTTTGCAAAAAGGAGATCATATATTGCTTTGTAAAACAGCATATCAGCCAACAAGAGATTTTTGTGAAAAAATGCTTAATAAATTTGGTGTTAGTTATGATTGTTTTTCAGGAGATGCAAATGGTGATGAGATTAAAAAATTAGCTAAAAATGAAACAAAATTAATATTATTAGAATCCCCGGCTTCAATTATTTTTGAAATTCAAGAATTAGATGAAATTGTTAATTTTGCGAAGGAAAAAAATATCTTAACAGTAATTGATAATACTTGGTCTGGTGGAGTTTTGTTTAAACCTCATAATTTAGGTATTGATGTTTCTATTCAATCACTTTCTAAATATGCTGGTGGCCATTCTGATCTTATTTTAGGTGCTGTTTCATTTAGAAAATTAGCAATATTTAAACGTTTTTGGCCTGAATTTTATCAATTGGGAAGCCATGCAAGTCCACAAGATTGTTATTTAGCTTTAAGAGGGCTTAATACTATGGAGTTACGCATGAAAAAACATCAAGAAAATGCTCTTAAAATAGCAGATTACTTAGCATCTAATGCTAAAGTAAAAGAGGTTTTTTATCCATTATCTCCGAATTTTAAACAAAAAGAGCGTTTCTTAAAATATTTTTCTGGGGCTAATGGCTTGTTAACAATTAGTTTAAAGGATTCTGTTTCTGAAAAAGAAGCAAAGCAATTTATCGATAATTTAAAGCATATTAGGCTTGGTTATTCTTGGGGAGGTTTTGAGAGTTTAATTATGTTTTATAAAAACTATATCCCAGAAGAGCCATTATTACTGCGCTTCCATATAGGTATTGAAGATGTATCTTTAATAATAGCTGATTTAGAACAAGCATTTGATAAGATTAAATGAAAATAGCTTCTTGGAATATCAATTCGGTTAGACTTAGATTAGATTTATTGCAAGAGATTAAGAAAAAATATGATTTTGATATTTTATGTTTACAAGAAACTAAAGTTCAAGATGATTTATTTCCAATTGAGGAGATAAAAAAAATTGGCTATAAGCATATAGTTTTTAGGGGAGAAAAATCATATAATGGGGTTGCAATTTTGTCTAAGATAGCTTTTAAAGATAGCTTTTTTTATGATATGTGTAACAAGGGAGATAAAAGACATATTGCTGTTGAATTAGAAAATAATTTAACAATCCATAATTTTTATATTCCTGCAGGTGGAGATATAGCTGATATTTCTAAAAATCCAAAATTTGCCCATAAATTAGATTTTGTTAAAGAAATGACGGCAAGATTTTCTAAAAAAAAATTAACTAAAACTGTAATTTTAGGAGATTTTAATATAGCTCCATATGAAAATGATGTTTGGAGTCACAAGCAGCTTTTAGATGTTGTTTCGCATACGCCTATTGAAGTTTCTCATTTAAAAGAATTGAGTTTAGCACAAAATTGGATTGATTCAGCGCGATTTTTTGTAGATTTAGAAGAAAAACTATATAGTTGGTGGAGCTATAGAGCTAGAGATTGGGAAAAATCAGATCGTGGTAGAAGATTAGATCATATATGGTTAACAAGTGATTTAGAAAGTAATTTAGTTGCATATGAAATGCATAAAGATGTAAGACGTGCAGATAGGCCCTCAGATCATGCGACTATATCAGTTTCTTTAGAAATTTAGTCTAGATATTTTGTTATTATTTTTAAGGTGTCTTTTAAAATATTTTGGTTTTTATCTAGATAGTTTTTGCTGTTTTTTTGTTTTTTGTTAAATAATTTTTTATCAGTTAGTAATTTATAAATATTTGCTTCAAGATCTGAGGGGTTTTTACATATAATTACTGCATCTTCTTTTGCTAGATTTATATAAATTTCTTTGAAGTTTTCTGTATAATTTCCTGTTAAAATTACATTATTAAATTGTAAAGCTTCAATTGGATTATGCCCTCCAATATCAACTAAAGAGCCACCTATAAAAGAGATGTTAGCTAATTTATAAAATATACCTAATTCGCCAATTGTGTCTGCTAAATATATATCTGTACGTGAGGTTATTTGTTCTTTTTTAGAGCGAATTGTTGTTGCTAAGAGTTTCTTATTTTTAAGGAATTCGCTAATTTCAGCGCTTCTATCTGGGTGTCTTGGGATAATAATAGTAATTAAATTTTTAAGAGATTTTCTTAAGTTATGATGAATTTCTGCGATGGTTTTTTCTTCTCCAGCATGAGTGCTGCTAGCTAAAAAAATTACTCTATTTTTTAATTGTGATTTTATTTCTTTATATAAATTTTCTTTATAAGGAAGAGGTTTGGTATCTAATTTTAAATTGCCAATAAATTTAAGGTTTTTTGCTCCTAATTCTTTAAGTCTATTTAAATCTTGCTTTGATTGCGGAAGGATAAGATCAAATTTTTTAATTAAATTACTTGCAAAAAAACTATATAAATTTTTTTTTAGGCCTCTCTTATCTGATATTCTAGCATTGATTAAGATAGTTTTTATGCCTCTTTTTTTAGTTTCGTTAATTAAATTTGGCCATAATTCTGATTCTGTCCATATTGCAAGATAAGGTTTGAAATGATTTAAAAACTTTGTAACGTAATCTTTGAAATCATATGGTGCATAAATATGAAATGAATTTTTTGGTAAGCGATTTTTTGCTATTAGTGCCGAGCTTTTTGTTGATGTTGTTAAAATTATTGAATGGCTCTTAGCTAATTCTGTGATTAAAGGTA
>JADHLN010000044.1 GCA_016780625.1 Rickettsiales bacterium | reverse complement strand
AGGATGCAAATTAATAACTTTACCTTTTACCTCTTCAGAATTATTATCTTCTGCACCAAGAGTATTATAGAGCCTATAAGCAATAACAGCTGCTATAATGGCAAAAATAATTATATCGATCATGTTATTCTTTACTAAATTTAGATTTACTATAATAATAAATTAAATTTAAAAAACCAGAAATGAAAGAGCAAAATAAAGCAAAAATTCAATTACATTCACAATATATAAAAGATTTATCTTTTGAAAACCCCAACGCCCCTCAAAGCTTGGCTCAAATTGCAAAAAACCCTAATATAGGATTTAATGTAAATGTTAACGCAAATAAGCTTAATGAGAATTATTTTGAAGTTGCTTTGGATATTAAAGCATCTGCTAAGGAAAGTGAGGGTGAGCAAAACATAATTTTTCAAATAGAATTATTATATTCTTCTATTTTTTCCATTAGCGATTATGAGAATGAAGATGAATTAAAGAAAATACTACTAATAGAAGCACCGCAACTTATCTTCCCTTTTGCTAGAAGAATTATAGCTGATGTAACAAGAGATGGTGGTTTTCCTCCATTAATAATGGATCCAATTGATTTTAGAAAACTAACTGAAAAAAAAGAACAAAATAATTCAGATAAGGAAACTGATCCTAATAAACATTAATTATGTTTAGTCTTCCATAATGGTTCAGTGATATCTTTTAGCATTTCTTTATGTAAATATTTCTCTTCCTGAGATAGGCTATATTCCCTGTGAGGAAAAATAGTCTTTTTGGTTTTTTTCTCTTTTTTTTCATTATCATCATTTAAGGATAAGGATATTTGGCTTCCGCCACATAATTCAAGATAAACATCTGCAAGCAGCTCAGCATCAAGTAATGCTCCATGCTTTATTCTTTTACTAGAATCTATATTAAATCTTTTACATAAAGCATCTAAATTATTTGCTGCACCAGGGAATTTTTGCCTAGCTAAAATTAAACTATCAATAATTTGGTTTGGCAATTGTTTGATAGATAGCAAGCTGAATTCATGATTGATAAAGCCCATATCAAATTTTGCATTATGAATAACCAAAGGAGAATCGCTTAAAAAATCTATAAACTCCTTACTAATTTCATGAAACTCGGGCTTGTCTGCTAAAAACTCCTTTGTTAAGCCATGAACTTTCAATGCTCCTGCTGAGCTTTCTTTTGGTGAGTTAATATATTTATGAAAATATTTTCCAGTTCTTACTTTATTGATTATCTCCACACAACCTATCTCAATAATTCTATCTCCTTCAGTAAATTTTAAGCCCGTAGTTTCTGTATCTAATACAATTTCACGCATTTTAATTATCAATTTTTATAATAATATTATTAATTTGTGACTCTAAGCTATAAATATCTTGGTTATTTTCAATGATGAAATCACTTAGCTTTTCTTTATCAATTTTTTGTTGCTTTTCTAATAAAAAATCAAATTGCTCTTTACTGCCACCTTCCCTTTCCAAAAATCTTGTTAACATGATCTCTTTGCTAGCTTTACAAAATATTTTATAATCGCAAATTTTATCAAGACCAGACTCAAATAATAAAGGTATATCTAATATAATTATTTCAGAATTATTAATTTTATTTTCCGTAATAAATTCATCTAATAATTTACGTACCCTTGGATGAATAAAACTTTCTATTTGTTGCAAATAATTTTCATCTTTAATTATTTTATCAACTATAGTTTTTCTATCTACTCTATTATCAATTATCGATTCAGGAATTAATTCTTGAAAATATTCTATAGCGTCTTTGCTATCATAGATTTTATGAACCATTTTATCAGCATCAAATAGATTATATCTTTTTTTTAAAAAAATATTTGCAATTGTTGTTTTCCCTGACGCAATATAACCTGTAATGCCAATTATCTTCATTTTTTAATTATTTTTTAAAATCCTAGCAGATTATTTAATAAAAATAAAAAATTATTTTTAATTTGTTCTACACCTCAAATTATGATATAATTAGCTGAATTAATTTAAAAAGAGAGTTATGTGGCACCTAAAAATTTACCCAAAGATTATAAACCATATCAGAAAAAAGTATATAGAGAATATCTTCATGATGCAATAAAAAATGATGACAATGAAGATATCCAAAGGTTACTATATTGCGGCGTTGATTTAGAGCTACAAGACGACACGGGAAAAACAGCATTACAGGTAGCAGCAGAGTTAGATAAGGAGGAAATCGTTAAAGAATTGTTATCACATGGCGCAGATCGGGATAAAAACAATAGTTATATTAACATATTATATAGAGAACTTCAATCCAATCAAAAAGTTTATTATGGAAACCCTAATTTTGTAATTGGAACATATGCTTTGAATTACCCTATAAAAATTCAAAAAAATGGAAAACTCTATGAACAACCATTGCTCTTATATGCTATTGAGAATCAAGATTTTCATCTTTTAGATAGAATGCTTAAGCTTAAACCGGATATGACTATTGAAGATAGTAAAGGCGATAATATTTTTGATTATTTAAAAAAACTTATACAAGATTTAAAAAAACAAAAAATAAATACTCGTGTTCAGTCACAATTTAATCAAGCAATAGATAAAATATATAAGCTATTGAAATCACAGCTTGATAAAGCTATGCTTAGTTATAATCGTACAGAAATAACAAACTTAACACATATATTAATGCTTGCAAAAAGCGATAATTTTGATAAAACCTTGTCAGAATACCAAAAGGAGATAAGCGCTACAGAAAATCAAGGTCGCTTTAGTAAAATCTTAACAGAAGCAAAACTCATAAAATCAACTTTTCATTATAAAGTTCATGGTAATATAATAAAAAAACATGTTGATGAAGATGGCAGAACCTTATTGCATCTTGCCGCTATATTTGACGATCCCGATCTTAATCTTATTGAAAAATATCATTTTGATAAACATGATGCTTTTATTACAAATAATGATGAGGATACAGCCTTACATATAGCCGTTACACATGGCAATATAAAAGCAGCAGAAGCATTACTTGAAAAATTTCCAAAAATTTTAAACGAAAAAAATTCTAATGATGAAAGAGCCTTAGATATAGCGATAAATAAAAATAAAATAGAAATAGTAAATTTAATATTTGCAAATTCAGGCTTGAAGTTTGAGGAAATAAATACATCACCAGAAGGTCAAACAGAATTAAAAACTAAAGCTGAATCAGCTGTTGATACATCTACACCTAAAGTTGAATCTGTTGTTGTTGCATTTACAGAAGGAGACACTCCTTTACATTTAGCTGTAAAATTAGGTAATATAGAGGCAATAAAAAATATTATGCAATATTATACTGATATAGCTAAACTTGAAAATCAAGATGGTAAAACAGCTTTAGATTTAGCTCTTGATAATCAACAAACTGAAGTTGTATATGCTATTTTGGAAAACACTGAATTAGATTCAAATTTATATTCAGATATCAACAATGAAAAAATTTCTAAATTAAAAGAGATAAAAGAAAAAACTTCTAAATTAAAAGAGATAAATAGTGCTTATCAATTTGTGCAAGAAAATGACCCACCAACATTCTCGTCAGATGCATTCTCGTCATTAGATTATCAATCGAAGCATTTAGCTTGTTGTATTGCTGTATTACAAGAAAAAGAAGATTTACTACTTGAGATACAAAAAATTTCTCCTGATATAATGAGTAAAAGGCATGATTATGTTTTAAATAAAGGGATCTCAATGATTTAGAATTATTTCTTAAAAATAGTAGAAACACTAAATGCCTTTCTGGCATAATAAAATCATTTCATAATTGCCTTGGAATAAAATCTCCAAAAGCTGAAGATTTTGTAGGCTTACTAGATATGATTTGGCCATTAAAAGAAAGTGAAGTGCTAGTAAAAGCAGGTGTAAAGGTACCCAAAAATCATATATCATCAGAAATAGCTGAGGGTGATGATACTCTAAGATCACAAACAGATATGGATAATTCTTCATCACAACAAGCAAGATCTTATCCTGAACACACAATTACAATTCTTTCTTCATCACCACCAGCAATAGGAGAAGCTTTTGTACGTACTACTGATAATCCATCAAAACCTAAGACGGCGTATAAAGAAACAAAAAATGTCAATCAAAAATGTGATAAACAAACTAATCCAGGATTACCATTAGGTGGACCTGATGATATACGATGGTCATATTCAAGAGCTCATGCTAAATTGGGGGGTCTGGAGGATAGTCCTTCAACTCCAGCAAGACCCAGCATTCGTTAGCAGATAAAAAATCAGAGCCAGCAAACAGATTGAAAACAAACAAAGAAGTTACTAAACCAGTACATGATGCAGCACAATCTTATACAGAACCTAGAAGAATGAGATAACAAATAATATCTGATGCTTTTAAAAATGCTACTGGCGATTGTGAAGTAAGTGACCTAAAATTTACTCCAAGAACTTCTGCGTTCTCTAGAACAACTCCTAAAAGCAAAAACCTATATTGTGCACACTAAAGATGATAGTGAAGTACGTAGTGACCTAGAATTCAGTTCACTCACCTTCTGAATTTGAGTTCCCTTGAAGCACTTCTACTTGCCAGCTATAATATTATTTTTATATAATTTAGGATTATAATCTAATATACTACTATAATATTTTCTTAGCTACTTTTTTTAATTAATCTAAGTTATGCGCTGTAATATTCTACAACTAGATTTGGCTGCATTATAGATGGATATGGAACATCAGATAATGAAGGTAATGAAAGCAATTTTACTGATTTTTGCTTGTAATCAACCTCAATATAATCAGGTACATCTCTTTCTTTTTTCTGAATAGTTTCTAATACAATCAATAACTCTTTAGAAGCATTTTTAATTGAGATAACATCACCAATTTTTATTTGATAGCTTGATATATTGACCACCCTACCATTAACTTCAATATGTTTATGATTGATAAATTGCCTTGCAGCAAACATTGTAGGCACGAAATTTGCTCTGTAAATTATACTATCAAGACGAGATTCTAATAAAGATATAATGTTTTCACTAGTATCTCCTTTTAATCTTTTTGCTTCTTTATAGATTTTTCTAAATTTTTTTTCAGATATATTAGCGTAATATCCTTTTAACTGCTGCTTAGCATTTAAGTGCAAGCCATAATCGGTTTTTCTTCTAGATACATTTAATGGACCATGCTCACCTGGTGGATAAGATCTATCTTGTTTAAATTTATGAGAACCCCATAAATTCACCCCTAATCTTCTAGAAATTTTATGTTTTGCTTGTACTCTTTTTGTCATATTTTATCTTCAGTAAGGCAGTGATATTACAAATTATTATCTTATTGTCAATTTAAATTACTTAAGTTTTTTAGGTTTTCCTTGAGATTTAAAATAATATAATTCTTTGGTTATTCCTATTAAAGTCTTAACTTCCTGACCACTTAAATTATTTCTGGTATATATATTTGAAATAGCCTGAAACATCTTATTTTTTCTAGCATCATTTTTAAAAAAATCTGTTTCTTCTAATTTAGATTTTAAATCATCTAAAAAATAATTTAACTCTATTTTATTTAATGATTTCTTCTGATATTTACTGTTAATTTTTACTTTATTTTGAATATTGAAATATTCATAGCAAATCAATCCAGCTGCATGGGATAAATTTAACACTGGGGTCTTTTTAGATGTAGAAATAGTTATAATTTTTTTGGCATAAATTATCTCATCATTTAATAATCCACATCTTTCTGACCCAAACATAACACCAATTTTTTGCTCTGTAAGCATCGAAATATTATCCTTAACTTCTGTAATATGCTCTGCAATATTATAATGCTCTTTATGCATTTTTCTTACTCTTGCTGACGCTGCATATAAATTATCAATGTCAGCTATGGCATCAGTTAATTTTTCATAAATTTTAGCCTTTTTTATTACCTCTAAACCATCTGCTGCAACAATTTCTGCCTTGCGGTTTGGCCAACCATCTCTTGGATTAACTATCCTTAAATCATCATGATCAAAATTAGCCATTATTCTTGCAATAGCTCCAATATTATCTCCTAACTGAGGGTTTACTAATATTATAGCTAAATTATTCATTATCTAGATTTGCCAAAATGTTTTCAACATTATTTACTTGCTTAAAAACATCATCATAAAAAAATTTTAGATTTGGTATGTATTTTAAATTAGTTTTGCTAGCTATAGATTTTTTAAAAATGTGAGAAAATTCATTTAATAATTTTATTACTTGATCTAAATCATCTTCTTTACAATCGGGAATAATGTAGATTTTAGCAATCTTTAAATCAGAGCTCATTTTTACCATTGATACGGTAATATGCATTTCTCCTATAAAATTATTTTGAATTTTATCTAATATAAATTGATTTGCTATGATTCTTTTAAGATTTTCAGCTATTTTTAACTGACGTGAAGTTGGAGATTTATTAATCATTTTAATTATTTTGTTTCTTCAACTAACTCAAAGAACTCTAATTTGTCCCCTGATAGAAAATCTGTAGTATTTTCAAAACTTATACCACATTCAGATCCATTCTTTACTTCTTTAACATCATCTTTAAAATGTTTTAATGCTTTAATAGCACTATCAGAAATAACCACTGAATCCCTTATTATTCTGCATCTTGAAGATCTCTTAACAAGACCAGAATTTACGTAACATCCAGCGATCTTACCATATTTTGATAAATCAAAAACTTTTCTAATTTCTCCCTTGCCATTTTGAACCTCTTTTATAACAGGTTTAAGCATTCCTTTTACTGCAAGCTTTATATCATCTACTAAATCATAAATTATAGAATAATATCTAATATCTATTTCCTTTGCTTCATTTTCATTAGTTGCTGATATTCTAACATTAAAACCAATAATTATAGCATCAGAAGCTTTGGCTAAAATAATGTCTGAATCAGTAATACCTCCAACTGCGCTATGGATAATTTGAATGTCAACTTCTTCATTTGCAAGCTTTTCAATTGAGTTATTAATAGCTTCAACTGATCCATTAACATCAGCCTTAACAATTATGCTTAACTTCTTTTTAGAGTCATTAGTCATGCCAGCAAAAATATCCTCTAATGTTTTTTTACTTTTTCTTGCTGCTTCTTTATCTTTTTGCTTATTGACTCTATATTCTATTATGTCGCGAGCTGTTT
>JADHLN010000043.1 GCA_016780625.1 Rickettsiales bacterium | reverse complement strand
ATATAATTAAAAGATAAGAAATGATGTATAGCCTCTAAATTAACTTCCCTTTTATCTAATAAAGGCAGTAATGTTTTTATTTCTGATGCAAAAGCAATAAATTTATCATTTTTATAAATATATAACGGTTTAACCCCAACCCTATCTCTATATAAAAATAATGAATTTTTTCTTTTATCAAAAATTGCAATAGCAAACATACCATTCAATTTCTTAACAAAATCTTGCCCCCATATCTCATATGATTTTAATATAACCTCTGTATCACAATTTGTTTTAAATTTACATCCTAGTGATTTTAATTCCGCTTTAAGTTCAAGATAATTATAAATTTCACCATTTTGAATAACTACAAGATCATCTGAAATAAAAGGCTGAGTACCATTTAGAGGATCCATAATAGATAATCTCTGATTAGAAAGAATAACATTATTATCCTGATAATAATCACTCTCATCAGGACCGCGATGAGATTGTATTTTATTTAACTTATTAATTATTGGTTGGTCACAATCATACTGATTAATCTTATATATTCCCCAAATTCCACACATATTAATTAATATTTGCTTTGTTAAAAAATACGGAAAATAACTGTAATCCAGTTTTTATAATAATTTTTATATCCAGAAAAAAATTATGATTTCTAACATATTCTAAATTATCAGCTAATTGCTGTTCCTGAGTTGAATTGCTTCTACCATTTATTTGAGCAAGGCCAGTAATACCTGGAAGAACTCTATGAATTTCAATCCAATCTTTTTTACTAAATTGCTTTTCTTGAGCAGCTACATTTGGCCTTGGGCCAACAAAGCTCATATCACCTAGCATTACATTAAAAATTTGTGGTAATTCATCTATGCTAGTTATTCTCAAAAATTTACCAATTTTAGTTATTCTTACATCATTTTTTTTAGTAAAATAAGGGCCTGCTTTATCAGCTCCCATTATCATTGTTCTAAATTTATACATCTTAAATATTTTCAAATCTCTTCCGATTCTCTCTTGTGTAAAAAATATACTGCCCTTACTTGATGCCTTTACCAATAAAGAAACTAACAAAAATAGAGGAAACAAAATTACAATTAAAATAATTGCAAAAAAAATATCAAAAGCTCTTTTCATTATATGTTTTAAAAATTATGCTAAAAGATTATGCTAAAACTTAACAAATATTTGCAAATAATGTTCAAATTAATAATTAAAGCAAGCTCTTTATCTCTTTTTATAAGGTTAGGTGGGGTAGGGTTAATGCTTTTGGTTCATATATTATTTGCTAGAACATTAAGTAAAAATGATTATGGACTCTATATTTACTCTATAAATCTTTTGCAGATTCTAGCCTTAATTTCAAGAAGTGGCCTAGAAAATAATGCGCTAAGATTTGCAACTTTATATAAAGAAAAAAACTCTAAAAAAAAGCTACAAGAATATTTAAGCCTAGCATTTATTTTTCCAATAATTATTAGCATTCTAATATTATTACTGATGATTTTTATTGTTTTTTTACTAAATAATCCAGCAAATGCTTTAAGCATGTCATATATGCACATAGCTTGGATAATAGCTTTTTATGCCATTTTAGGAAATATGCAAAGCTCACTCCAAGCTATAAAAAAAATATTTTTTTCCCAAATATTTGAACAAATTATCTTGCCTATATTATTATTATTTATCCTATTAATTATTATTAATAAGCAAGCTGAATTTAACTTCCAATATGCAATAAATAGCTATGGATTTATTATGTTTTTACTTGCATTAACATGCTCAATATTAGTTTTTAAATTTTATAATATAAAACCTACTATACCTAAAATTAGCAATAGTATTTTCTGGCTTAAAGAATCTATAATTTTAACATTTAATAATTTAATAACCTTATTACTAAATAGAATAGATCTTTTATTATTAGGGTTATTTTTGCTCACAAGTGAAATAGCTAATTATGGGGTTGCAGGGCGTATAGCAGGATTGGTTATTTTTATTAATGCAGCAATTTCTAATATAACAAACCCCTTAATTGCAGAATTATACCATAAGAAAAAATATGCCGAGATAAGAAAAATGCTAAAAATCATTATAATATTTGCATTGTTATTTTCTTTATTAACTTTAGCTTTTCTGGCTATTACAGGAAAATTTATTCTTAGTTTTTTTGGTGACGAATATATCTCAAGCTATAAAATATTATTAATATTATCTTTTGCTCAGGCCTTTAATCTTTTTCCAACATCATTATCATCTATTTTGATTATTAGTGGTAAGCAAAAAGAATTATTTAAAATTTCATTAATTAGCTTAATTATTATTATTATTTTATTATTAATTTTAATACCTCAATTTGGAACTATTGGAGCTGCAATATCAACCTTAATAGGAGTATTTGTGGCAAATATTTTGCTTTTAAGAAAAATTTATTTACATGAAAATATTACACATAATTTATAGTCCAGGTAAGGGTGGTTCAGAGCAAGTATTTATTAATTATATTAATGCACTGAACGCAAGAAAACATAATTCTTACAGTATTACTAATTATAATTTTTGTTATAATGAAAAAATAAGCAATTTATGTGCAGATTATTTAACAATTAAATTTAGAAATTTTACAAATATTTCTACTATATTGAGAGTAAGAAAATTTATAAGAAAAAATCAAATTGATATTATCATTTGTCACAATGGTAGAGCAATGAAAATTGCTAAATTATCAGCCTTTAAGTTAGCTCCAATTGTTGCTATAAATCATTTATTTGATAATGTTAAACATTCTAGAAAATGTGATGCCGTTTTCTGTATGACTGATTATTTTAAAGAGTTTTTAATTCGTAAAAAACATAATGAAAAAAAAATTTATATAGTTCCCAATTTCTTGAATTCTTTACCATTAAAAAAATATAAACAAAGAAAATTAAAATCTACTCCAATTCTTGGCATGTTAAATAGAATGGATGAAAATAAGGCTAATCATATTTTTCTGGAAGCATGTAAAATTAATAAAAAGAAGAATTTTAAAGCTATTCTAGGAGGAGAAGGACCCGAAAAGAATAATCTACAAAAATATATTCAGGATAATAATCTAGATAATAAAATAACCATGCTTGGCTGGGTGAGTGATGAACAAAAGGAAGATTTTTACAGTAAAATAGATATTTTATGCATAAGCTCAATCTATGAAACTTTTTCAATGGTAGCATTAGAAGCAATGGCAAGGGGGATTCCTATTATAGCAACTAAATGCCACGGTCCTGAAGCTATTATCAAACATAAATATGATGGTTTGTTATGCGAAGTAAATAATGCTGAAGATATGTCTAAACAAATATCATATTTGTTAGATGAACCAGAAATATATAAAATAATGTCAAAAAATGCCTATAAAACATCAGGTTATTACTACAGTAAAAATATAGCATCTATAATAGAAGATAATTTACAAAAAATTATTAAATATAAGAAAAATGTTAAGAAAATTAAAGCAAAAAATCCTTAAAATATTTTTATATGAAAGCTGGAATATAGGCTTTGCTGAATGGAATGAAAATGATCATTTTCAGGATATTGAAAATAAAAAATTTACATGGCTTTCTAAGAAATATTTCTGGCATTATTATGCAGACCCTTTTTTTATTAAGCAGGGTAAAAATAATTTTCTTTTTGTAGAAGATTATAATTCAATATCTCGTAAGGGAAGGATATCACTATTATTATTGGATAATAATTTTAGAATTATAAAAAAATATTTTAATATAATAAAATCCAAATTTCATCTTTCTTACCCTCAGATAATTAAACAAGGAAATAATTTTTTTATGTTACCAGAATGTTGTAGATCTGAAAAATTAACTCTTTATAAATCTGAAAACTTTCCAGTTAAATGGCAAAAAGAGAAAGTTATTATTGATGATCAAGCAATAGATTCCACTATTGTAAAGTACAATAATATATATTGGTTATTTTATATAAAAGGAGCATATGAATTACACATAAGTTACAGTGATAATTTACATGGAGAGTGGCAGCCTCATCCAAAGAATCCAGTAAAAACTGGCTTGGAATCTACCCGTCCTGCTGGTAATTTTTTCATAAAAAACAATAAGCTATATCGTCCAGCACAAAATTGCAGCAAAACCTATGGTGGCTCAATTATAATTAATCATATAACTAAATTAACTGTTAAAGATTTCGAAGAAGAGCAGGTGAAAGAAATTTTTCCTAATTTTACTAACATTTACAATAAAGGTATACATACAATAAATTTTAATGATGGCCTTTGTATAATAGATGCAAAAATATATAAGTTTACACTGCTC
Organism: Rickettsiales bacterium; assembly: GCA_016780625.1. Lineage (GTDB taxonomy): Bacteria > Pseudomonadota > Alphaproteobacteria > Rickettsiales > JABIRX01 > JADHLN01. Next base: position 2,986 of record JADHLN010000043.1, on the reverse strand, counting down.
AAACCACTTATAAGTATTTTAAGGGTGTTCTATCGCCTATTTAAATAATAGGCTATAAAGTAGACTTAACTATGAAGATTTACTAATTAACAAATTATGTGTCTTTAATAGAGCTAATAATAAAGCAGAAATAAACCAATTTTGCCAGATACCATATCCAATTAGCCCAATAAAAATATAGCTTAAAAATACAACTAGATAGATTCTTTGTAAATTAAGATTTTTAATCTTGGAGACATTAAAAATAACAGATAAAAATAATAAGAAAAATAAGCTAAAACCTATAATTCCCATCTCCAACAGAGACTGCAAAAAAATATTATGTGGATGCATGTAAATGCCAAAATTTGAAGTTAAATCATCATTATATTTAGCCTCATCTACAGGTATAACACAACCTTCTTCCTCATCAGTTAAATAACGAGAGCTATTAAAGCCATAGCCAATTATTGGTTTGTCTAACACAAGCTTACCAATATATTGCCACATACATAATCTTGCAATTTGACTTGGAGGAATAGGGAAGTCATTACTTAATTTTTGAATATTAAGAAAGTTAGGGGCTAATAAAAAAATTATAATACAAAAACTTCCAGCAAAAGAGGTTAATCTAAAACTAAGCCTAGGAGATATAATATGTAATAAATAAATAATAGAGGAAGTAAAAAAAGTAATTTTAGCAGCCTCACTAATGGTAAGAATAATTCCCGTAAATATGAATAACCACAAGAAGAACGCCTTAAACTTACCATAGTTTTTATAAGCCCAATCAATTGAAAGCCAGGAAATCATAGCAATAAAACAAATGCCGCTGCTATAAATATAATCTAACCTATAATTAGGGCCTTTAATTAAATTTAAAATATTTTGACCAAAAAATCTTTCCGTAAAATAAAATATCAAACAAATAATGATAGAAATAGTTAATATTTTTAATAATTTATCATTAGGTAAAATTATAGATTTACCCTTGTTTATTTGCTTAAAGGCAATAAAAAAAATAACAAATAATAATAAAATTCTGAACCATAATTTAAATCCTTTAACAATATCAGGAGACCAAGATACAGCAATTAGCATCCACAGAAAAAATAATGAGATGGAGAGCTTTAATAAATTAAAATCTTTAATAGAAAATAATGTTTTTAAGTTTTTTTTTTCTTTAAAAGAGTAAAATATAAAAGGTAGCGAATAAATAACTAATAAAAGAGTTAAGGCCTTAGAAGAAAATAAAGCAATTATAGGAAGAAAAAAAGTTAAAATTATATAAAATAACTCTAATTTTCTGAATTTAACATTTATAGGTTTCATTTTACATCAAATATAATATCGAACCAGATTTACATGCTGAATAGCTAAAAAACAACTATTAATAAATGCAGTATTATATATTATTTTTTAATAAAATATTTCTAGCTTTAATCTTACCGGTCTCTACTGCTGGTTGGTCAAAAGGATTGATATTCATTACATAGCCAAGCAAAATTGTCTCTAACATAAAAAACATTAAGATCTCACCTAGAGCCTTATCTGAAAAATTTTCAAAGTGAATTCTTCTTAAAGGGCATTTATGTTCAATCAAAGTTTCAATAGTTGATTCCTGGTTAGCAAAAATAACATCACCTAATTTATTATTTTTAAAATAATCAATATCCTGAACATTATTTGGTATAATCATCTCATTGCCCATATCTTCTGTTGATTGTGTAATAAAAGTAAAAAATTTATCTTTAGGTCCATCAAGGTAAAGCTGTAACTGACTATGTTGATCCACACTACCTAAAGCTTTAATAGGTGTCATTCCCATCCCATTTTTACCAAGAGATTCTGCAAATAATTGTGCATACCAATAAGTAGTTTGATAAAGCCTTTGCAGATAAGGAATAAAAACATGATTACTATATCCAGAATCCATTGCAGCTTTAATAATAGAGGCACCCTTGAACACTATTGAGTTTTCAGCTTCATTTAGAAAATTATCAATTATATTTTTGCCTCCCTTAATATATTCAGAAATATTTATGCCAGTTAAAATAGCAGGAATCATTGCAACAGAAGTAAAGCAAGAATATCTTCCACCAATTTGCTTAGAGTGAGGAATAATTGGTCTTTTTAAATTATCAGCAATATCCTTCAAAGGGCTTTTGCTATCTTCAGTTATGAAATAAAAATTTTCAGCTCCTAATTTTTCAATGTCTTTTTTAAAAAAATCCTGAGTTACTAAAATCTGGGATAATGTTTCTAAAGTTTTTCCAGATTTTGAAATAGTTAAAAAAGCTGTAGATGTAAAATCTAAATTTTCCAGAAAAATGTTAAAATTATGATAATGTAAATTATCAATAAAAATTATTTCAATAGTTTTTGAGCTAAGATATTGGTAAAATCTGCTTCCACATAATGCTTGACCGCCAAGAGACGAGCCGCCAATACCAAAAATAATCAGCTTTTTATATTTATTAGAAATTTCAATAGCGATATCTTTAGAAATTTTAAATTCAAAATCATCATTACAAATATCAAGCAAAGAAATATGATTTTTATCACTAATTAATTTTTTATAACCATCTAAAATAGATGATGAAGCTTTACCTAATAAATTATTATTAGAAAATTTTCCAGATAACTCAAGAGAAAATGAAAAGCTATGCGCTTGCTTTTGCTTCAATATCATCACGAATTTCCTTTGCAGCTTCAACCATTTCTTTAAGAGCGCCCATAGTTTCAGGCCAGCCTCTTGTTTTTAAGCCACAATCTGGATTAACCCAGATTTTTTCTGCAGGAAGTACATTTAATGCTTTTAACAATAATGCTTTCATTTCTTGCTTATTAGGAACGCGAGGAGAGTGTATATCATATACACCTGGTCCAATTTCATTTGGATAATTAAACTCAACAAAAGCATCTAAAAGCTCCATTTGTGATCTAGATGTTTCAATTGAAATTACATCTGCATCCATTGCAGCTATTGAATCAATAATGTCATTAA
>JADHLN010000042.1 GCA_016780625.1 Rickettsiales bacterium | reverse complement strand
CCTCCTCTTAGCAGCTCTCTTGGACACCCAGGTAAGGCTGTCGACCTTGCTATATTTGCGCTACACCTTGCAGGAGCCTCTTCAATTTTAGGTGCTATAAATTTTATTGTTACTATTTTTAACATGCGTGCACCTGGAATGACCTTATTTAAAATGCCATTATTTGTTTGGTCAATCTTAGTAACTTCATTTTTACTTATTATGGCCTTACCTGTTTTAGGTGGAGCAATAACTATGTTGCTTACTGATCGTAATTTTGGTACGCAATTTTTTAATCCTGCAGGTGGTGGTGACCCTGTATTATTCCAACATTTATTTTGGTTTTTTGGTCACCCAGAAGTATATGTAGTAATATTACCAGGCTTTGGAATAATCAGCCATATCATTGCAACATTTTCTAAAAAACCAATTTTCGGTTATGCAGGAATGGTTATAGCAATGTCTGCTATTGGAATAATAGGATTTGCTGTATGGGCTCATCATATGTTCACTGTTGGATTAGGAGTTAATGCTAGGGCATATTTTACAGCAGCTACAATGATTATTGCAGTTCCAACAGGTATTAAAATATTTAGCTGGATTGCTACAATGTGGGGAGGATCAATAAAATTTAATACCCCTATGCTATATGCAATAGGATTTTTATTTTTATTTACAGTTGGAGGAGTAACAGGAGTTGTACTTGCGAGTGGAGGTGTTGATGTGTTACTTCATGACACATATTATGTAATTGCACATTTTCATTATACTATGTCTCTTGGGGCATTATTTATCGCTTTTGCGGCATTTTATTACTGGATACCTAAAATTAGCGGCAAACTTTACAATGAATTTTATGGTAAAACTCAGTTTTATTTAATGTTTATTGGAGTTAATTTAACATTTTTTCCTCAACATTTTCTTGGTCTTGCTGGAATGCCTAGAAGATATGTCGACTATCCTGATGCATATGCTGGCTGGAATTATATTTCTTCAATTGGTTCTTATATATCATTTTTTGCAGCGATATTTTTTGTCTATGTTATTTATGATATGTTCAAAAACGGTAAAGCTGCTGGAAATAACCCGTGGGGAAAATATGCAAATACTCTTGAATGGAGCTTAACTTCTCCTCCACCATTTCATTCATTTGAAAAACAACCTGAGATAAAATAATGACCTCTAATGCAAAAATTAGAGATTATTATGAACTGCTAAAGCCTGGGGTAATTAGCCTAATTGTCTTTTCAGCTATATCAGGCTTTGTTCTTGCAGATGGAGAGAAAAACATATTATTAATGGCAATTACATTACTTGCCATAACATTAGCTAGCAGTGGTTCTGCTGTGCTTAATATGTGGTATGACTCTGATATTGATAAAATAATGAAGCGTACTGCAAAAAGACCCATTCCTATAGGTAGTATTAATGCGTCTGATGCTTTAGCTTTTGGTATTATTTTATGTGTATTTTCTTTAATATTGAATATTCTAGCTAGTAATTTTCTTAGCACTTTTTTACTTTTAATTGCCATAATTTTTTATGTATTTATTTATACAATATGGCTAAAAAGAAGAACTCCACAAAATATTGTTATAGGAGGTGCGGCAGGATCATTTCCACCATTAATTAGCTATGTATCAATTACTGGTAATATTGATATACAGGCAATTATGCTTTTTCTTATTATTTTTTTATGGACTCCTCCTCATTTCTGGGCATTAGCATTATATAGGAATGATGATTATAAAAAGGCAAATATTCCAATGTTACCTGTTGTAAAAGGAGTAAAACATAGCTTGAATAATATTGTTTTTTATACAATTATCTTAGCTATTAGCAGCTTTTCTCTATATTTTATTAGTCATAAATTAGATTATATTTATTTAATTGGCTGTGTAATTGCCAATATTATTTATAGTTTCTATACAATCAGACTATATCTTAACCCTAATGCTAAAAATAGTATCCAAACTTTTTTAATATCTATTTTTTATTTATTTTTACTTTTTGCAGTAATAATTATTGATGCCTTAATTTAAATGGAAGTGGGTAAGCCGGATTCTGTTTAAACAATCATTCATCTAGAATTAATATCACTATTAATTTCATGCAACCAACCCGAATGAGATATGGAGAATAAATTCATTCCTATTTGGTCTTGCTCCCGGTGGGGTTTACCCTGCCATTTTTATTACTAAAAATGCGGTGAGCTCTTAACTCGCCATTTCACCCTTACCAATTAATTGGCGGTATATTTTCTGTGGCACTTTCCCTTGAGTTACCTCAGCTTGGCGTTACCAAGCACCGTTTCTCCATGGAGTCCGGACTTTCCTCAAGAATAACCTTGCGATTGTCTCCACTTCCACTTATTAATTTAACAAATATAATTAAAAATGTAAAATTGAGAAATTTATTATGCTAAAATATATAAAAAGTAATGCCTTAAATAATTTCACAGAAATAAGCCATGCTTATTGCAGTAAAATTGGTGGCGTTAGTAAGGGGGTATATTCTAGTTTAAATTTTGGTTTAAATAGTAATGATGATAAAAATCATATTTTAGAGAATTTTAAAATTTTAGCTAATGATTTAAATATTGATGTAAATAAAATTATTACTGTCAATCAACATCATTCCAATAAGGTTTTAATTTTTACAGAAACCTCAGAATTTGCAAAATTACATTATAATGCTGATGCAATTATTACAAATCTTAAGAACATAGCTATTTCTGTATTTACAGCAGATTGCGTTCCAATTTTAATATATGCCAAAGATATCTCCTACATTGCGGCAATTCATGCTGGTTGGATCGGTGCTATTAATGGCATTATAGAAAATTCTTTAAAGGAATTAAAAAATTTAGGAGCTGATATCTCTTTATTACATATTGCAATTATGCCATCAATTACCGCTGAATCTTATGAGGTGGATCTTGAGTTTTATCAAAAATTTATTACGAAAAATGTTCATAATAAAAAATATTTTACAAAAAATAATAATAATAAATTTCAATTTGATTTGCGAGAATTTGTTATAGATATTTGTAAAAATTATCAAATCAATAATATTGATGACCTTAAAATAGATAGTTATAGAAATAGTGATATTTGCTTTTCACATAGAAGGGCTACACATGATAACACAAAAGATACAGGTAGAAATTTAAGCTTTATTATGCTCAAATAATTCTGCAATATTATTTATTAATTGCTTTTTATTATAAGATTTACGCCAAAAAACTGCTATTTTTCTATCTGGATTAATATCTGAAAATTCTAAATATTTAATATCTTGATCATTATCTTTAGCAATTTCTGGAATTAAGGTAATTGCTGAATTTGAGATAACCATTTGTCTTAATGTTTCAATGGTAGAAGCTCTAAAATTATGCTGCCCCATACCTATTTTAGTACAAAATTCTATTGCTTGATCTCTTAAACAATGTCCTTCATCTAATAATAATAATTTGAATTTATCAATATCTGACTTTTTTAAATTTTCTTTTTTTGCTAATTCATGATTTTTATTTACAGCAAGAAAAAATTTATCAGAAAATAAATATTTATATTCTAATTGTTCCTCATTTACTGGCATAGCTAGAAATGCTATATCTATTTCTCCATTTAATAATTTTTTAACTAAAATTTCTGTTTTATCTTCAATTAAAAATAATTTTAATTTAGGGTATGATTTATTTAAATTTTTTACTAATTTAGGAAAAATAAATGGTGCAAGAGTTGGGAATGCCGCTATATTAACATTGCCTATATCTGAATTTAAACCATATTGAGCTATTTCTTTTATAGCCTGCTCTTTTAGCAAGATCTCTTTTATATTTTCAATAATTTCCTTGCCTATATTAGTAGTTATTACTTTTTTATTATTTCGTTCAAATATTTGACAATTTAATTGATCTTCATATTTAGCAATTTGTTGGCTTAATGCTGGTTGCGATACATTAGCTTTTTCTGCTGCTTTACTAAAATTTTTATATTTATCTACATAGATTATAAATTTAAATGTTCTAGTATTCATAAGTTTTAATTATTATTATAATAAGAAATATATATTTTTATTATATATCACTATTAGTTATTTTAAAACTTAATTAATTTTTTATTGAGGTAAATTATGTTAGGAGTTGGCGACAAATTCCCAGAATTTAAATTAACAGCTGTTATTGGTAACGACCTAGAACATGCATTTCATGATATTGGAAATAATAGTTATGTCGGAAAATGGCAAATATATTTCTTTTGGCCAAAAGATTTTACTTTTGTATGTCCAACTGAGATTGCTGAATTTGGTAAAATGAATAAAGAATTTGAGAAAAGAGATGCTCAAATATTGGGCTTAAGCACAGATTCTGAATTTGTTCATCTTGCATGGAAAAATAGCAAAGAAGAACTTAAAGACTTACCATTTCCTATGGTTTCTGATATTAAAAGAGATTTATCAGCAAATTTAGGCATTATTGATGAAGAAGCTGGAGTTGCACAAAGAGCAACTTATATTGTTGATCCTGATGGTATTATCAGATTTGCAATGGTTACTGATTTAAATGTTGGTAGAAATGTAAAAGAAGTTCTAAGAGTTTTAGATGCATTACAAACAGATGAATTATGCCCTTGTAATTGGCAACAAGGTGAAAAAACCATTAACTTAAAAGAACAAAAATAATGAGGTTATGATGACGATCGAATTTAATGATTATGCAAAAGATATTGATTTAAATTTAAGTAATATCTTTAATGAAGATTCAAATTCTGATTTGAAAATCAATCAAATATACACCATTGCTCTGGCATCTGCATATGCTACAAAAAACCAAAATTTAGTAGATTATGTTCTTTTGCAAGCAAATGGTAATATTGCAGAAAATGAAATTCAAGCCGCGAAGGAAAGTGCAACTATTATGGCTATGAATAATATTTATTACAGATTTGTACATTTATCTAGTGATAAGGATTATTCACAAATGCCTGCAAGGTTAAGAATGAATGTCATTGCGAGACCATCAGTTGATAAAACAGACTTTGAGTTATATTCATTAGCCGTTTCTGCAATAAATGGTTGTGGTATGTGTATTGACTCACATAGAGATCAATTAGAAAAAAACGGCATTAGTAAGAATGCAATTCAAGATACTATAAGAATTGCTTCTATTATAAATGCTGTTGCTACTGCATTATTTATTGGATAATAATTATTGGAAAAATTAATTTCTATATTAATATGGAGGTTAATTTTTCCTTTTTTTATGCCTATATTTTTAGTTATTTTTTTATTATTTTCAGCTGAGTTAGTTTTTGCTAATGAAAAAAAAGACTCATGTGAGGGAAAGGAAGTATGTTTAAAAATTACAAATAAAAAAAATCTTACTAGTAAAATACAGGTAATTAACCAGACTCCATATATTGTCTCGGTTAAAATTAATTTAGAGCCAAAATCATTATTACTATATCCTAAAAGATTTCCTAAAATATTCGTATTAAATTCTAGGCAAAAAGCAGATATAGATAATATTAAATTTAAGAAAACAAAAAATTCTATATCATATAATACAAATTTTTCGTGGATGTATGGTGATTATCGGGTTAGCAGGAGTAATTACCCATATAGGCTTCCATATGGCTTTAATAAATCTTACTTGGTTGGACAATCTTTTAATGGAAAAAAAACTCATAAGGATAATATGAAGCATGCTGTAGATTGGAACATGGATATAGGAACTTATATTTATGCGGCTAGATCTGGCTATGTTATTAATTTAGCAGATAATTTTAAAGAATCTGGAAATGATCCTTCATATTCTAGTAAATCTAACTATATAAAAATCTTACATAATGATGGTACATCAGCTACTTATGCTCACTTAAATTATAAAGGAGTAAAAGTGAAAAAAGGTCAAAAAGTAAGGGTTGGAGAATTTATTGGTTATTCAGGAAATACTGGCTATTCATCAGGACCTCATTTACATATGCATGTTGCAGTACCAAAATTTACTGATAAGGGAGTTAAAGAAAAAACTATTCCTTTTTCTTTTTCAAATTGTAACTATCAGAATTTTATTCCTAAAATCTCAGAAAAATATAAAAATTGCTGAATTAAAAAAAACCTTACAAAATAATAACTTATAATTGTAATTTGTAATTATATTTTTTATTTTTCACGTTAATTCATCTTAAATTTATGTTATAATCTATTCTATTTTAAGAGATTATGATATGAGAAATGGTAAAGAGAGAGCTGATATTTTAGCTACTGAGTTAAATAAACATGCATTGGATTTACATAAAGAGCTATCAAAACAGTTAAGTAAACATAGACAATTAAGATGCTTTGTTGAAGGCGATGATTTTAATGATAAGAATGAATCTAGTTTATTCTCTAAATATGGCTCCGAAGAAACAATTGATGGCTACGTATTTGATATATATAAATTACAAAAAGCAACTGAATTATATAGTAAACAAGATGCTATATATAATCCATGTAGAGATAGCTATGACGTAGTATCTCTAGCAAGACAAATATTGTTTGATTGCAACGTATTTAACAAAGAAAAATATACTAAACTACAAAAACAAGTAGATGTTATGTTATATAATGAGATCAAAAAACAGATAGATATAATAATTCAAAATGGTAATTTTGATAATGATACTATAAATTTTTTATATAATGCATATGGTGATGGGAATCAATTTCAGCTTGAGAAATTTGATGGATTATTGGCTGTATTTTTAGAAACAGATGATGTATATAATGATATAGAATCTCTAGCCAGTAAAATATTGCTTAGCTATGGTGTGACATCTTCAGATGAAATAGATAGGGATAATAGTGAAGTAAGTTATGATAGCGAGACAGAAAGAGTTTTAGATAACGGGTTAGATATATATGCTAAGGAAATAAATGATTCTAATCTTAAAAAAGAGTTCATTGAACAGGAAGTTGAGTTAAAGCTTGGTGAGAGAAAATTTTATTTTGAGGACCTAAAGTACCCAGACCAAAATAACCCAGACTGTGGGCATAGAAAAATACGTGCTTTTTTACCTTCTGAAACGGCACCAGCAGGATTAGAAGAAATAAATATTAAAGACAGGCACAGTTTTGAAACAGCATCTCTATATGCAAGCTATATTTGTGATCAAAAAGATTTTAGATATAAAGAAAGCACTGTAAACCCTGCTTTGCTGATGTTTAAACTAAAAGAAAATGGAGAAGGTAATTTTAATAAATTAAAATCACATCTATATCATCAAGCTATGTTGGTGCATGTTGATGATGAAATTTACCTTCTAAGAAAAGATCAAGAAAAATTAGTTAGCATGATTTTTCCTGGTAGAAAAATTACTTCTGTC
>JADHLN010000041.1 GCA_016780625.1 Rickettsiales bacterium | reverse complement strand
AATATATAGGAAAAAAATTAATTAATCTATTCTTTGAAACATCAACAAGAAGTCGTACTTCATTTGAAATTGCTGCTAAAAATTTAGGTTTGGAAGTAATTAATATGGATATTTCTTCTTTAGCTCTTAGTAAAAAAGGAGAATCAGAACAAGATACGATCCTAACTCTAAATGCATTTAAGCCAGACTTTATTACAATAAGGCATAAATTTGGCGGCATAGTAGAAAAGCTTGCAACTTGTAGTGAATATGCTTCAATTATCAATGCAGGAGATGGTTCACATGCGCATCCAACTCAAGCATTACTTGACTCATTTACAATATATAGAGCTCTAAAAATGAAGTCGCTAGATGATTTTAAAAAAATTAATGTAACTATTACAGGGGATATTATTAATAGTAGAGTAGCAAGATCAAATATTAAATTATTATCACATCTAGGTACTAAAATAACTCTTGCATCTATACCAACTCTTTTACCTAAATATTGGTTAGGTAAAAATATAAATATTACCTCGGACATTAATAAGGCTGTAGAAAATTCTGATATAATAATGATTTTGAGATTACAAAGAGAAAGGATGGAGAATTCTTTTGTTACGAGTTTTTCAGATTATTATAAATTTTGTGGTATAAATTTAGATTTATTAAAAAAAGCAAAAAAATCTCCTATAATTATGCATCCAGGCCCAATAAATAGGGAGGTAGAACTATCATCTGATATAGCTGATAATAAGAAATTTAGCTTTATACTTGAACAAGTGAAAAATGGTATTGCTGTAAGGCAAGCTATTATTGAAATTCTTTCTAAATAGTTATTTCTTTTTTTTATCTAAAGAAAATTTAAAGCCGCAATAAGGGCAAATACTATCTTTTTTATCTGATAAAAAAAGGTAGATTCTTGGATGTTTAGAAGATTTTTGGCTTCCGTCACAAGATATTTTATAGTTGGTTGAGCTAATGTGATTAATATTATTTTTGGTCATTTTAATTTATCTAAAAGAGGTAGTAAATTTTGATTTTTATCTTCTAATTCTATTGGATAATCACCAGAAAAGCAGGCATCACAATATTGAGGTTCTGAAGAGTCTCTTTTGGAGTATCCTAATGCTTTATATAAGCCATCAAGAGTGATATAAGATAAAGAATCAACTCCTATTAAGTTTGCTATTTCCTCTATATTATGATTCGCAGCTAATAACTGCTTTCTATCTGGTGTGTCAACTCCATAAAAACATGAATGTGTCGTTGGAGGGCTAGATATTCTCATGTGAATTTCTTTTGCCCCACAAGATTTTAGCATATCTACTATTTTTTTTGACGTGGTTCCTCTGACAATGGAGTCATCAACTAACACAACCTTTTTTCCTTCAATTACAGATTTATTGGCATTATGTTTTAATTTTACACCAAAATTTCTTATATTATCTGTAGGCTCGATAAATGTTCTGCCAACATAATGATTTCTAATTATGCCATATTCAAACGGAATTTTAGAATGTTCAGAATATCCCATGGCCGCTGGTACTCCAGAGTCTGGTACGGGAACTACTATATCTGCATCAACTGGGTTTTCTTTTGATAAAATTTTACCTATGTTTTTTCTAACTTTATATACGGATTTGTCATCTATAATGCTATCAGGTCTTGCAAAATAAATATATTCAAAAATGCAGAACTTGCTTTTAGCTTTCTGAAAAGGGCTATATGAGTTTAGACCATCTTGATTTATGATAATCATTTCTCCTGGCTTAATATCCCTAATAAAATTAGCCCCAATAATATCAAGAGCACATGATTCAGATGCTACAATATATGAGTCATTTAATTTGCCTAAAATTAATGGCCTAATTCCAGAAGGATCTCTAACTGCAATTAAAGATTCATTGCAAAGAAAAGCTAATGAATAAGCCCCTTTGATTTTGTTTAAGGCATCAATAATTTTTCCTTCAATATTATTAATTTTGCTTTTTGCAATTAAATGTAAAATTACCTCAGTATCCATTATCGAGTTAAATATGGCTCCTTCTTTAATAAGTTGATTTTTTAAGGTTAAGGCATTTGTAATATTACCATTATGAGCAATTGCTAGGCCTCCAAACGATAATTCGGCAAAAATTGGCTGGCTATTATTGGTGTTTTTCTTTCCAGCTGTAGAATATCTAACATGACCAATAGCAATATTTCCAGGTAATTTTTTAGTAATTTTAGCATCATTAAATATATCACCAACATGTCCATTATCATGGTGACAATAAAAATCTTGGTTTCTACAGCTAACAATTCCAGCAGCTTCTTGACCTCTATGTTGTAAAGCGTGAAGTCCTAAAGCAGACAAAACTGCCGCTTCATCAGAACCATAAATTCCAAAAACGCCACATTCTTCATGTAATTGATCAAATTGTAAATCTAAAGAATCCATATAATTTTTTTCATAAAAATAGCAATTTTATCTTAATTAACAAGGTTTTTACTCACTATTTAATTCATCAATTAATTGCTCCATATCAGTTATTGTGTTTTTATTTTCTTCTACATTAAATTCTTTTAACTTCTTATATTTATCTATTACATCAAATATCTCATTTACCTTATCTCCTAAAGGGGATGATTCTTGAGTAGAGGATGCTTTATCAGGTTCTTCTTTACCTTCCTTATTTGCTTTTTTATCCTTTATATTTTTATAATTAAGAGGGTTATAATTTTTAATGTTTTTTGTTAAGTCAGAGAAATTAAATTTGTAATCTTTAATTTGTTTAAAAATAACGCTATCGATTAACAAATTAGGAGTAAGGCCGTAATTTATTTTTAAAATTAATGAAGATGCTATTATCAGAATTACAATATTTTTAAATAGAGAAATTATAAATCCTAATGTTTTATCTACTATAACAGGAGTGATTATTCTTAAAAAACTTACCATCGGAAAGAGAATTATCCCTATAAAAAAGCCCGTAAATATATAAATAGAAAAAAAAGATGCAAATATTGCATAACCAAATTTGAAAATATTAATATCAAGGTTTTTTTCAATCATATCCACAGCAAATACACATATTATTGCCGTAATTATCAGCTTAATAATTGACAATATTTCTCCGCTTAAACCTCTTCCAGCGCCAATAATTGCGCCAAAAAATAAAAAGGATAAAATGATAATATCTGCTAATTCCATTTGATAATATTTTTCCTTTAAGGTTATGCATTAATAAATAAATATATATCTATTATATTCAACGATAAATATATTGAGTTTTTTACAAAAAAGCTTAATGATATAAGAATAACTTTGGTTACTTATATTTATGTTTAAAGGCTTATATACAGCACTAATTACACCATTTAAAAACGGTAAAATTGACGTTAAATCTCTTGAAAAGCTTCTTGAAAAGCAAATAAAAGCTGGTGTATCAGGAGTTGTAATAGCTGGCACGACAGGAGAATCACCTACTTTATCACATGATGAACATAATTATCTGTTAAAAACATGTTTAGATATTGTAGACCATAAAATTCAAGTAATTGCCGGAACAGGTTCTAACTCAACTGAAGAGGCATTATCATTAACTAAATATGCAGAAAAAATAAAATCTGACGCAGCTTTGATAGTAACACCATATTATAATAAGCCATCACAACAAGGCTTATATGAGCATTTTAAATTAATACATGATAATACAAATATACCTATAATATTATATAACATACCGGGTAGGTCTATTGTTAATATTTCTGTAGATTTATTTAAAAGATTAGCTTTGCTTCCGCGTATAGTAGGGGTAAAGGATGCTACAGGTGACTTATCATTACCCAAAATAATATCTAAGGAAATTGGGAATGGTTTTATTCAAATTTCTGGCGAAGATGCAACTGCAATAGAGTTTAATAAAGCAGGTGGAAAAGGCTGTATATCCGTTACAAGCAATATAATTCCTGAAATCTGTGTTACTCAACAAAATTATTTTTTTAATAATGATTTAGAAAATGCCAATAAATTAACTGATAAATTGACGGAGATTAATGAGGCATTATTTTGTGAAACTAATCCAATGCCGGTTAAATATGCGGCAAGCTTAATGAATTTATGTGATTCTGAAATTAGATTGCCGTTAACTGATATAGAGGAGTCATCAAAAGTCAAAGTGCGTAACGCCTTGAAAAATCTTTCTCTTATTTAAATAGATGCCAGTTTCTCGAATTATTATACAAAATAAAAAAGCTGGCTATGAATATAATATTTTAGCAACATATGAAGCTGGCATAGCTTTAAAAGGAGCTGAAGTTAAATCATTAAGAGAAGGCAAGGTAAGCTTTAATGATTCCTATGTCATCTCAAGAAATTCAGAGCTATTTATTCAAAATTTATATATAGCCCCTTATAAACATAGTAATAATTTTCAAGTAGATAGCTTAAGGTTAAGAAAATTAATTTTACATAGAGCAGAAATTAATAAATTAATTGGTAGAAGCCAAAAAACAGGTTTTACTATAATTGCTACAAAATTATATTTTAATAATAAAAATATAGTAAAATTAGAGCTTGCATTAGTTACTGGTAAGAAAAAACATGATAAAAGACAATCTATAAAAGAAAGAGAGTGGGGTAGAAAAAAGCAAGCAATTCTTAAAAAATCATCACATAATGATTAAAAGATTATTTGGCAATATATTTACTCCAATATTGATAATTATTCTAATAATTATATTTTTTATAAGCTATTTTGTCAGTTTAGTAATTATTAAGCCAAGGGATATTACCCCAATAGTAAGGCTTTTAGATTATCAGTTAAGTAATGATTTTGATATAAATATAGAAAGAGCCCAAATAGCATGGAATAAAAGAAGCTTCACTTTTGATATTAATTTTTTACAAACAACAATAAGTAATAAAAGTTTTTCAAGCTTTGTTCCAATTTTGACCCTAGATATTAGTAGACGAAATTTACTGCTTGGAAAAATTCTTATTGATAAAATTAATATACCTAAATTTTCAATCTCATTAAAAGAAGATCCTAAAATTAATAGTCAAAATTTTAACAAATTAGAACTACAAAATAATATATCAAAATTAATCAACTCTGATATTTCTAAATTATCAATCCTACATAACGTAAATATACATAAATTAGAGTTAAGCCAAAATAATCTCATACATAAATTTAATAATATAAAATTTAACTTTCTAGATAATAGAAAAACTAAAGAAGTAATTTTAAATTTTTCTTACAAAATAAATAAAGATAGCTCGCTATATTTCAAATCCTCATGTCTAATAAAAAAGAAATATGTTATAGAGATATGTGATTTAATGGTAAATAATGTCAAAAAAAGCTTTTTTGCTTCAAAATACCAATCTGAAAAACTCGATTTTGCAAATATTGATTTAAACCTTAAGATTATAAATAATGAAGATTTAAAATTTATTACGGATCTTATTATTACTGATTTTAAGAGCAAATATAATGAGAAAATTATTTCATATCCAGAAATAAACATAGGTGGAGAAATAATTCACAATGCCAAAAATAACCAAGTAAATCTCAAAATTGCAGCTAATGAAAAAAATTCAAATATTAAAATTATTGATGATCATATTAATGAAAGATTAAAATTTGAGTTATCTGGAACAAATTTTACAAATAATGAGATATATTTATTTTGGCCCCAAATTTACGCTAGTAAAATAAGAGGATGGTTAGAAAAATCTTTAAGCAACACAGATTTAGGTTCCTTCTCATTAGTTCTAGATATTAATAAAAAAAATAAAAAATTAAATGATATTTCCGGAGAATTTAATTTAAAGAAAGGTGATTTAAAATTTGCCAAAAAAATCAAAGATCTAAAAGATATTAATGCTAAAATATTGATAGATAATCAAATAATTAAAATCCATAATTATGAAGCTAAATTAGAAAATGAGATTATCTCAGATTTTACAGCTAAAATTAATTACAAAATAAAACCATTAGAATTGCTAATTAAAGGCAATATAGATGATATTAGGGTAAATAATATAGTAAGATTTCTGCTTGAAGAAAAGCTTTCAAATAAACAGCTAAATCAAATTACAGAAAATTTTAATGCTCTTAAGCTAGATGGAGATTTGTCTCTAAATATAAAAATTATAAAGCCATTTGATATAAAAAATATTGCAATTAATTTTACTGGTGATGCTAAGGGTATAATTAAAAATTATATACCTAAAAATTCTACCACTAAAATTACTTTAGATAAAAAATATAATGATAATTTTAAAATTAATGCGGATTTGCAAGCAGCATATTTCTCCTTACCATATGTAAAAAATATCAAAGCGCCAAATATTCCTCTAAATGTAAAGTTAGATGTTATAGCAACAAAAGAAAAACTAAATTTTCATAATATCATTATAACAAATCAAGAAACAGATATTCAGGGTAAAGTTGAGTTTTTTAGAGGGAAGTTAAATAAAATAAATTTTGATGATGCAAAGTTTTATGAAAATAAATTTGCTATCAATTTAGAGTTAGATGATAAAATTTTATCAGGTAAAATTATATCAGATAGAATAAATCTTGATGATGAAATATTTAAGTTAAGTTCAAAACAAGAAGATAAAAATTTAAAATTAGATATTCTAATTGATAAATTATATTTAAATAACAGCTTATTTAAAATTTCTGGTAATCTTGATTGTCGTAAAATATGCCAAATGCTTTATATTGAAGCATATTTTAATAAAAATGATCATTTTATCCTAAAAAAATCCTCTCCCTA
Organism: Rickettsiales bacterium; assembly: GCA_016780625.1. Lineage (GTDB taxonomy): Bacteria > Pseudomonadota > Alphaproteobacteria > Rickettsiales > JABIRX01 > JADHLN01. The sequence goes on along the minus strand of JADHLN010000041.1, from coordinate 882 downwards.
TAAAAATAAATCACAAATAGATTTTGTTACAAATAATTTAGGAGATTTGTTAAAAAATCTTAATATAACAAATAAATTAAAATTCGGTGATGCTCAGATAGAGATGTCAGAAATTAGAAGATCTGAATATGATGGTGTTTTTGCAATTAATGATTTTAGAATAGAAAATGAAAGTTTTTTTAGGAAAATCAGCAAGTTAGATCCTTTTAAAAAAGTAAATATAGAAGCAATATATTTTGATAAAGGGCGCGCTAACTTTTCTTTTGATAAAGAAAATATTTTGATAAAAAACTCTCTATTTTACGGAAATATTCTAGGTGTAAACTTAAATGGTAAATATGATAGAGAAGCTAAAAATTTTGATATAGAAGGATATTTAATACCCGCATATAAGCTAAACAACCTATTTGGTATTAGTGATATACCTGTATTTGGAAAAATATTAACAGGATAAGATAATCAAGGATTAGTATCTGCAAAATTTACTGTTAAAGGAAATAATGAGAAGCAGGATCTTAATATAAACCCTTTTTCTGCTTTTATACCATCAGCTCTAAAAAATATAGGCGACTTATTTAAGAAAAATAATAATTAATCTTTTCCCTGATAGCAAAAGAATATTAATTGAGAATTTCCATAAATTTTATTGCAAATTATTTCATATTCTAAGCCATAATTAATAGGAGTATTCTTTCTAACTTCTACAATTATGATCGCATTCTTATTAATTAGAGAATTTTCATGTAAGTTTGTTAATATTTTATCAGTGTAATTCTTATTATAAGGAGGGTCCATGAAGCAGATATCTGCTTTCATAGCAGTTTGGCTTAGCTTTAATGCATCATATTTAAGAAAATCAAAATCTTCTCGGGTAAATAGCTG
>JADHLN010000007.1 GCA_016780625.1 Rickettsiales bacterium | reverse complement strand
TATTCACCATCATTATCTTGTTCAATTGGTCAAGCCTATATAAATATTGATAATTCTCTTATTAATAATGAAATTTTTATTAAAATTAGGGGTAATTTTAAAAAAGCTATTATAACAAAATTAACGTTGTTTAATCCAAAATTAAAAAAAGCTTCCTAGTTTTAAAAATATATATATAAGGATTAATTATTATTTTTTATTATATTTAGATTATGTCAGAAAAAACAAATATACCTGAAAATTATAGATTTACAAAAGATCATGAATGGGTAATTAGAGATGATAAGAATGATAATATTGCTATTATTGGGATAAGTGATCATGCTCAATCCTCTATGGGTGATATTGTCCATGTTGAATTGCCTGATGAAGGAGAAAAATTTGAAGTAGGCGATGAAGTTGCTGTTGTTGAATCTGCAAAATCTGCAAGCGAGGTTTATGCTCCTGTTACTGGTAATATTATAGAGGTTAATGACCATCTTGATTCTCATCCAGAAGCTATTAATGAGGATCCATATAATGAAGGTTGGTTATTTAAAATCGAACTTGATGATCCTGATCAATTAGATGATTTGTTAAGTTCAGATGGTTATAGCTCTTTTTTAGATGAAGAATAGTAAAATAAAATAACATGCGATTCTTAGCTCATAGTAACAAGGATAGAGATGAAATGCTTTCAGCAATTGGAGTTAAAACAATTGATGATTTATATAGTGACGTTCCTAATAATATTAAGTCTAGCTTTAATCTACCTGATGGTTTAGTTGAACATAAGGTATTTGATTTTTTTAAGTCATTATCTAATAAGAATATTTCTGCGTCTGATGTAGATTTTTTTCTTGGTGGGGGTTGTTATAGACATCATATTCCTGCATCTGTAGATCATATTATTCAAAGAGCAGAATTCTTAACATCATATACACCTTATCAACCTGAAATTTCACAAGGTACTTTGGCATGTATTTTTGAATATCAAAGCTTAATTTGTGAATTAACAGGAATGGATGTTTCAAATGCTTCATTATATGATGGTGCAACAGCTTTAGTTGAATCTGTTTTAATGTCTAAACGAATTAAAAAGAAGGATAGAGTTTTTATAGCAAATAAAATCAACCCTGATTATTTAAATGTTTTACAGTCATATATTGGTAAGGTAAATATTTCACTGGACAAGGATGATCTTGATAATATATCAGCGATTATTCTGCAAACCCCTGATTTTTATGGTTCACCTGCTATTATTGATGAATATAAGAAAATTTGCTCTGAAATTGGAGCTTTATTAATTGTAGTAAACACAGAAATATTAGCATTTGGTTTAATAAAGCCTCCTAAGGAAGCTGATATTGTTGTTGGAGATGCTCAATCATTAGGTGTAGGTATGAATTTTGGTGGCCCACATCTAGGTTATTTTGCATGTAAAAAACAATATCTTAGACAGATTCCTGGTAGAATATGTGGCTTAACTAAGGATAAGGATGGTCAGGATGGTTTTGTACTTACTTTAAATGCTAGAGAGCAGCATATTAGAAGAGCAAAGGCTACATCCAATATATGCTCAAATCAAGGATTGAATATGGTTGCATTTACTATTCATTTAGCTCTCTTAGGAAAATCTGGTTTTACAAAACTTGCAAAGCTAAATCATTATAGAGCTCAATTATTATTTAAGAAGATATCTTCTATTAAAAATATAAATATAATTAACAAATCATTTTTTAATGAATTTGTTATAGAATTACCATGTAATGCAAGTATTTTTTTAGATAAAATGCTAGAAAAAAATATTATGGCAGGTATAGCTATTTCAGATAATAAGGTTCTTGTTACTGTTACAGAATTAAATAATATTGATTCAATTGATAATTATGTAAATAATATTAAGGAAATATTATGAAAAATAAAGCTGAAATACATTCTGTAAATATAGAACCTGTTTTTGAGGGAAGAGGTCTTGACTATGATGTTCCCTTATTAATTTCTACTGGTAGAGATGAAGAAATATCAGGTGTTGATATTGAGGATTACTCTTTTGATGATTTTGATTTATATATAGGTGTAGAGGAAAGGGATGATTTAAATATTCCTTCACATAGCGAGCCTGATATTATTCGTCATTTTACTAGATTGTCACAAAAAAATTATTCTATTGATACAGGCTTTTATCCCCTTGGTTCATGTACAATGAAGCATAATCCTAGAATAAATGAACTTGTAGCTAGATTGAGTGGTTTTAGAGATGTTCATCCATTGCAAAATGAATCAACTATTCAAGGTTGTTTAGAAGTAATGTATGAGCTACAAAAATGGTTAAGTGAATTAAGTGGCCTTGATTCTGTATCATTGAATCCTGCTGCTGGTGCACATGGTGAATATGCTGGTATGAGCGTAATAAGGAAGGCTCATGAGGTAAAGGGTAATACAAGAAAATATGTTATTATACCTGATTCAGCGCATGGAACAAATCCTGCTACAGCAGCATCATGTGGATATAAAATTCTAACTGTAAAGACTACTAAGGATGGATTTTGTGATTTAGGAGAAATAGAGGAATTTATATCTCATTATGGTGAGGAAATTGCAGCTATAATGCTTACTAATCCTAATACATGCGGTAAGTTTGAAAAGGATATAGTAAAAATAGCAGATCTTATTCATTCAGTTGGGGCATATTTTTATTGTGATGGAGCTAATTTTAATGCTATAGTTGGTTATATTAAACCTGGAGAACTTGGTATTGATGTTATGCATTTTAACCTTCATAAAACTTTTTCAACACCTCATGGTGGTGGTGGGCCTGGATGTGGTCCAATTGCAGTTTCTTCAGAATTATCAGAATATCTTCCAGTTCCTTATGTAAAAAAATTTAATAATAAATTTATATTTGTGAGAGATTCTAAAAATTCAATTGGTCAGATTAAAGGTTTTTATGGTCAATTTACCCTTATGGTCAGAGCTTTGTCATATATGCTTAGCAATGGTATTAATGGTTTGAGAATGGTTAGTAGAGATGCTGTTTTAAGTGCAAATTATATTATGGTTAAATTAAAGGATCATTATAATTTAGCATATTCTGGTAATTGTATGCATGAGTGTCTTTTTACTGATAAGATTCAGTCTAAATATGACATTTCTACTCTTGATATAGCTAAGGCTCTTGTTGAATTTGGTTTTCATCCGATGACAATGTATTTTCCTCTAACTGTTCCTGGTGCTATGCTTATTGAGCCTACTGAAACAGAGAATAAAAATACATTGGATAAATTTATAGCTACAATGAAATATATTGCTATAGAAATCTCAGAGGGAAGGGGTGATAAATTTAAAGAATTTCCAGTAAGCACTCCAAAAAAACGTTTAGATGAGACAAGTGCTGCAAGAAATCCTATTCTTTCCTGGCAGATGATAGAAAATAACTAATTATGATGTAGAATCATAATTTTATTATTTTTTTGTTCGTTATGATTATTTTTATTTTGAGTTAAATATATATTAACTATTATTATATATATAAAAAATATAATGGCTGATAGTTTTGCTATGTTATTTTTTGTAATTTTATATATAATATGTTTATTGGATAGTTTATTATTTTTATCTTTGTCATGAAGATAGTTTTTAATATATTGTTTTGGGTTAATATTTAGATAATTGCAGTAGGTTTTTATATATCTAGATGTAAGAATTTTGCTGATATGCTCATCTAGATTGCCTGATTCTATTTTATTAATATAATCTATAGTTATATTAAGTTCTTTAGCTATTGTTTTTTTATTTAATTTTTGACGCTTTCTCTCTTTAGATAATATTCTAGCTATTTTTTGAAGTTCATCACTCATATTATTTTAAGCATTTTTTGTAATGGTTTTTGCGCCTTATCTCTTAATTCTGATGGTAATATAATCTCATTATTTTCATTTAAAATAGTATTATATATTTTTTCAATATCATTCATCTTCATAAAAGGACAGTTACTGCAATTTGTGCATGTTGTATCGTTTATTGCTGGTACTATATGATAATTAATTTTAGGGTTAATCTTGTTCATTTGATGAATAATACCAGATTCAGTAAGGACAATAATATTATTATTAGATGATTCTTTAACATAATTTAATAATTTTGATGTAGATCCAATAAAATCTGATTCATCAAGAAGATATTCTGGACATTCTGGATGTGCAATCACATTTGCATCTGGGAATCTTTCTTTTAACTGGATTAATTTTTTTAAGGAAAATTGTTCATGAACAATGCATGATCCTTGCCATAACTTCATATTTCTTCCAGTTTTTTTATTAAGATAATTTCCTAAATTTTTATCTGGAGCAAAAATTATTTTTTCGTTTTTATCTAGTGAATTAATAATTGCCTCTGCATTTGATGAGGTAACTATAATATCTGATAGTGCTTTAACTTCTGCAGAGCAATTTATATAGCTTATGACTAGATGATCACTATGTAGCTGACAAAATTCTTTAAATTTATCTGGTGGACATGATTCCTCGAGTGAGCATCCTGCATTTAAATCAGGTACTAGAACTTTCTTGTTAGGATTTAAAATTTTAGCAACATCTGCCATAAATTTTACTCCTGAAAATAAAATAATATCTGCATCAGTAGTCGCAGCTTTTTTTGATAGATCAAGAGAATCTCCTACAAAATCAGCTATATCTTGTATGTCATCATTTTGGTAATAATGAGCAAGCAATATTGCATTTTTAGTTTTTAATAGGTTTTTTATCTTGGGAATTAATGTTTCTTCTTGCATTAATTAATACCTATTATTTGTTTTATTTCTTTAATATTTTTATCTGCTATTTCACATGCTTTTTCAGAATTCTTTATAAGAAGATTTTCTAGATCTGTTTTATTATCTAATAATTTCAATGCTTCATTTCTTATTGGCTCTAATTTATTTATTATAATTTCTGCAAGGTCAGTTTTAAATTTTTTATTACCTAAGTCATTATATTGATTTATAATTATTTGGCTGTTTTTATCGGTAAAGGCACTGAATATTTTGATTAAATTCATAATTTCAGGTCTATTATCGAGATTTTCTGATAAATTTGCCTCATTATCTGTTTTTGCTTTCATAATTTTAGATCTTATCTGATCATTATCATCAAAAATATTTATTCTGCTATATTCTGATGGATCTGATTTACTCATTTTATTATTAGCATCTTTAAGTGACATGATTCTTTTATTATTTTCATTAATTATTACCTCTATTTTTTGAAAATAATTATTATTATATTTATGGTTAAATGTTTGAATAATTTCGTTAGCTAATTCTATATGTTGTTTTTGATCAGCACCCACTGGAACTTTAGATGCTTTGTAAAGCATTATGTCTGCGGCCATTAATATGGGATAATTATAAAGACCAAGATTAGCTTTTTCTTTGTTTTTACCAGTTTTTTCTTTAAACTGAGTCATCCTATTTAGCTTTCCTATTTGGGTGATGCAGTTTAGAATCCAAAATAGCTCACAATGAGCTTTAACATCTGATTGTCTAAATATTAGTGATTTATTTGCATCTATGCCTGATGCTAAATAGGTAGCTAATGTTTTTAGGCTATTATTATGAAGGTTTTCTTCTAGCTTAGAATTAGTTAAGGCATGAAGATCTACAATTGAGAATATTGACTTATATTGATTTTGTAGTTTTATCCAATTAGTAATGCTACCAAGATAATTTCCAATATGTATATTTCCTGTAGGTTGTATTGCAGATAATAATATTTCCATAACTATTAAAACCTTGAAAGAATATTATAATGGTTTAAATTAATTTTTGAATAAAATAACTTTAAATCAATGAAATTGCAAATAAAACTCTTAGATAATAGTTTATCAAGTAATAATCTTAGTTACGCTACAAAAGGTAGCGCAGGTATTGATCTAAGGGCTAATAATGATCAGGATATAATTATTAAACCTAATTCTACTAAATTAATACCTACTGGGATAGCTATAGCTTTACCTGAGGGTTATGAAGCGCAAATTAGACCTAGATCTGGTCTTGCATTAAAGAATTCTGTTACAGTTTTAAATAGCCCTGGAACCATAGATTCTGATTATCGTGGTGAGGTTGGTGTTATTTTAATCAATCATGGTAAGGATGATTTTATTGTAACTAAAGGTCAAAGAATTGCTCAAATGGTTATTGCTAAATATGAATATGTAAATTTTGATTATGTTGATAATCTTGATGAAACATCAAGGGGTGAGGGAGGATTTGGATCAACAGGCACATAAATGACAATAATTATTGCTTATTTATGTATTTGGTGGATTTGTTTTTTTATTGCTTTACCAATTGGAATAAGTGAAAGGGAAATTAATAAGAAGGATATATATAAAAAGGAAATAAAATCTTTATATTTATTTAGAAAATTTATTATTGTAACAATAATTGCCTTTCCCTTAACATTTTTATTTCAATATTTATTTACAGCTTATTTACTAAATAATCTTTATTAGATTATAGTTCATAAACTAATTTTCCAGATTTTATAGTTTTTAAAACCCTGCCTTTAACTTTCCTATTATGAAATGGCGAGTTTTTTGACTTAGAATGTGAATTATTAATATCTATTTTCCATTCTTGATCTAAATCAATTATACATATATCTGCATTATATCCTTTTTTGATTCTTCCTGCTTTAATATTAATTATATCCGCAGGTTTGCATGTTAGTTTAGCAAGCAGATCATTTAATGAAATTTTCTTTTTATGATAAAGTTCTAGGCTAATTGGTAGCATTGTTTCTAAACCTGTAATACCAAATGCTGCTTGCTCTAAGCTTGTATTTTTAGAATGATAATCATGTGGTGCATGATCTGTTGCTATAGCGTCTATAGTTCCATCACATAATGCCTCAATAAGCGCTTCCTTATCTTCTTTTGATCTTAATGGTGGATTCATTTTGGCATTAGTATTATGTTTTAATACATCTTCTTCAGTTAGGGTAAAATGATGGGGTGATACTTCAGCTGTTACTGGTAAACCTTCTTTTTTAGCCTGCCTTATATAGGGCAATGTTTCTTTTGCAGACACATGAAGAACATGATATCTTGCTCCAGTTAGTCTAACTAGATCAATATCTCTTGCTACTATTATTGATTCTGAAATATTAGGTATTCCTCTTACTCCAATCTCTTCTGAAACTTTACCTTCATTTATACATCCTTTATTTGATAAATTAAGATCTTCTGCATGTTGTGCAACTACCATATTTAATGCTTTAGCATGTTCAAATGCTCTTCTCATAATATAGCTATTCATTATTGGAAGTCCGTCATCGGTGAATCCTACAACATTATCTAGTTCTGATAGAGATATTAATTCTGATAATTCATCTCCTTTCAAATTTTTAGTGATGGCAGCATATAAATATATATTGCAATATGATTCTAATTCACTTTTATATTTTAAATAATTTGCAATTACTGTATTATCAATTGTTGGTAAAGTGTTAGGCTGACAAACTACTGATGTTACTCCGCCTGAGATAGCTGCTTTACTGCCAGTTATTATATCTTCCTTATTTGTTTGCCCGGGGTCTCTAAAATGCACTTGGATATCTATTAATCCTGGTGCTACTATTTTACCTTTGCAATCAATAGTTTTAATATTTTTATCTATTTTGATATTTGGACCAAATTCCTTAATAATACCATTTGTTATTATTATATTTCCTGTTTCATTATAATTTGATTCAGGGTCTATGATGTTACAATTAATAAGATTTAGGTCGTTATCTTGTATTTCTTGGGGTTTGTAGAATTTAGGCATTTCTTAATATTTTTATTTATTTAACAATATTTTATATAATTATCCATAATTTTTTAATTTAAGCTTTTCTTTGTAATTAAATATCTCAAGTAATATTCTTATTTTTTTTCCTCTTTCTTTTACTAATTCAGGATCGTTATTGATAATAATTTTTGCATCTTTATGGGCTTTTATAAGGAGATCTTTATGGGCTTCAAGGGAGGCTATCTTAAATTGTGGCAACCCGCTTTGCTTGGTTCCTAATATTTCTCCGCTACCTCTTATTTCTAAGTCCTTTTCAGCAATTTTAAAACCATCATTTGTTTCTCGTAATATAGCGAGTCTTTTTAAGGAGGTTTTGCTAGCTTTATGTTTATCATAAATTAATAATGTTCTGCCTTTTAAGTTACCTCTTCCAATTCTACCTCTTAATTGATGTAACTGTGATAACCCATATGATTCAGCATTTTCAATAATCATTATTGTTGCATCAGTAACATTAACACCAACTTCTATTACAGTTGTTGCTATTAATATTTTATATTGATTATTTATAAATTTATTTAGTTCATTATCTTTTTCATCTTGTTTCATTTGGCCATGAACCATTCCGACAATATCTCCAAAATATTTTTTGAATTGCTCATAACGTTCAATTGTTGAGATATAATTAGAGTTTTCAGATTCATTTACAAGGGGACATATCCAATAAATTTTTTCATTTTTACTGAGAGCGTGTTTAATTCTTTGAATTAATTCATCAATTTTGTCATTTGCAATTATACTTGTTTCTATATTTTGTCTATTTGCTGGTTTTTCTTTTATTATAGAAAGCTCGAGATCTCCGTATAATGAAAGGGTTAATGTTCTTGGTATAGGAGTTGCTGACATTAATAGAAAATTACTTTTAAGACCCTTATCAATTAAATTTATTCTTTGATTTACACCAAATCTATGCTGTTCATCAATTACTGTTAGCGCTAAATTTTTAAAGTTAATTTCTTCATAAATTAATGCATGCGTACCCACAACAAGTTGGATATCTCCATTTTTAATTTTTTCTAATAATATAACTCTTTCTTTTTTTGTTGTTTTTCCTGTTATTATAGCTGAGTTTATGCCTAAATCAGCAAATATATTTACAAAAAACTCATATTGTTGTTTGGCTAAAATTGATGTGGGCACCATAAATGCAGCTTGATAACCTGCTTCAATAATATTTAGACATGCTATTGCAGCTACAATTGTTTTTCCTGTACCAACATCTCCTTGAAGGAGTCGATTCATTATTTTTTCTGATTCAAGATCATTGATAATCTCTTTAACCGCCTGTTCTTGGTCTTTAGTTAAATTATAGCTTAATTTTTCACGTAATATTTTTTCTTTTTCTCTTTTAGATTTTATTGGTTTTGTTTTTATTTCTATGCTATTCATATTTGCAATATTTAAAGCAATTTGCATACTTAGAAATTCATCATAGGCAATTCTTCTAATATATCTTGAATTATGTCCGATTTGACTGCTATTTGTTGGATTATGTATTTTATTTATAGTTTCTTTGAAATTAAGGAATTTTTCTTGCTTTATTAACTCTGGATCTTGCCACTCTGGCATATTATCCATTATATTGCTTGCTTTTAGGATTAATTTTTGAATTAAATTTTGCCCTAAATTATTTGTTAAAGGATAATTTGCTTCATAATTATTGCTGTAATTATCAGGGTTAATTATTTTTTCAGGGTGATTAATTTGTATTTTATTATTAAAAATTCTTGCTTTACCACTGATTATTTTTTGAGATCCTACAGGCAATAAATCCATAAGATATTTTATATTGCTATGGAAATAGTTTATTTCTATATGATCATAAAAATCTGAGCTGCAAATTACTTTATGTGGAAGTTTTTTAAAGCCTTTTTGATGTTTTATTATTGTAACTAATACAGTAAATGGCCTATTTGGATCAGTATTTGTAATGTTATTTGAGATAGATCTATCTATTATTTTATTTGGCAGGTGAAGTAATAGATCTATTATTCTTGTTCCAGATATGAGCTTTACAATATTTTCTTTGGATTTATAGCCAACACCTTTTAATATTGATATATCTGAAAAAATATTCATGCGAATATTTTGCTATTTAGCCAAGTTTTTTTATTTTCTTAATTAATCTGCTAATGATTCTAGAGGCAGTTTCTTTTTTTAGAACTCCTTTAGATACAGATTTCATGATTACTGATTCAACTTTAACTACTTGTTTTTTAGCAGAGTTTTTATCTTTTTTATCAATTTGTTCATTAAGATTTCTTATTGATGTTTTTATCTGAGATTTTTTATTATTATTTAATAATTTCTTTTTCTCAGATTGCTTTATTCTTTTTTTAGCAGATGCGTGATTAGCCATAGTAATTTTATAGTTGTTAATTTAAAACTGTGTTACTATAAATAAATCAAATTAAGTTTCAATATAAAATGAATTTAGCTGTTATTTTAGCTGCTGGTATGTCTAAGAGATATGATCCTGACAATCCAAAACAATATGAATATCTTCATAACTTAATGATTGTAGAATATAGTATTAAATTATTTAGTAGCCATCCTCATATTAAAAAAATATGCCTTGTTGTATCTAAAGAGCATAAGAAATTTTACAGTATGTTAACTAATAAATATCCTGACATAGATATTGTTTTTGGTGCTAAGGAGAGACAAGGTTCAGTTTATAATGCATTAAGCAAATATGATAAATTAAATATTGAAAAAGTAATTATTCATGATGGGGCGAGACCATTTCTTTCATATGAATTACTTGATAGATTATATTCTTCTAGTAGCGACTTTGTAGTTCCATATCTACCAATATATGATTCTATTAGAGATAAATCTTATAATATTAAGTATATCAATAGAAATGATATTATTAGAATTCAAACTCCACAAATTTTTAATTATAAGATAATTTTAGATCTTCATGAAAAATATAAGGGCTTAAATATGACAGATGATTCAAGCCTTATTGAAAAGGAGGGGTTGCCGATAGATTATATATTAGGCGAGGATTTAAATTTTAAAATCACAAATATTAATGATTATAATAACGCAAAAATGACTTTAAATAAAAATTTAGTTACTAGAATTGGACAGGGATATGATGTTCATAAATTTGGGAATAAAATTGGTGATTTTAATATTATGCTTGGAGGAATTGCAATTCCAAGTCAATATGAAATTATTGCTTATTCTGATGGTGATGTTTTGCTACATGCAATTGCCGACTCTCTTCTTGGTGCTCTAGCTCTTGGAGATATTGGTCAATATTTTCCAGATAATGACCCAAGATATAAAAATAAAGAATCCAGTTTCTTTATAAAAGAAATATTAACTATTTTAGCCAAGCATAATGCAAAAATTATTAATATCGATGCGACTATTATCTGTGAGACACCAAAAATTTCTAATTTTAGAGATAATATTAGATCATCTTTAGCAAATATCTTGGAATTAAATCAATCATTTATATCAGTTAAGGCAACCACTACTGAGGGCTTGGGATATAATGGTAGGTCTGAAGGAATGACCGTTATTGCAAACTCATTAATAAATCAATATGTCTAACAAAAAACAACCAATATCTATATTCAATCCCTTCTTAATTATTTCAACTTTATTTTGGGTAGGGAAATTTAAATATTTTCCAGGTACATTGGGCTCAATTGTGCCTGCTGCTGAATTTTATTTTTACTTAGATATTTTGCAGTTAAAAAATTTAAGCAGTTATTATGTTCATTTAATTATTATAATTCCGATATTAACTTTTGCTGTTTATTTATATGTTAAAAATTTAGATGATAAGGATCCTAGCGAAGTTGTTGCAGATGAATATGTAGGGCAATATATAGCCCAGCTTTTTTCTTTTAGCATCTTATCGTTATTTTTTGATGATATTAATATTTTATATCTAATAATAGTTAGTTTTATTTGGTTTAGGATATTTGATATAGTTAAGCCATCATTAGTTGGTTATTGCGACAAAAAATTAAAAGGAGTTCTATCAATTATGCTAGATGATGTTGTTGCAGGTATTTTCTCAGCATTAGTAACTATTTTTTTATTTTCAATTTATTATGTTATTTCTTAACTTACGGCTTAGGATTTTATTAAAAAAAGTTACTAAGAAATTAAGAAATCATAATTATATTATTTCTTCGGTAGAATCTTGTACATCTGGTTTGCTAGCATCATATCTAACAAAATATCCAGGTTCATCAAATTTTTTTAATATGGGATTAGTACTTTATAGCGCTAATGCTAAAGCATCTATTTTAGAAATAGATATAGATAAGATAAAGGAATTTGCTCCAGTTAGTCAAAAAACATCTGTATTAATGGCAGAATCCTTAGCTAATATCTCTAAATCAGATATAAATATTTCAACTACAGGATTGGCTGGTCCTGATGGTGATGGAGGGATAGAAAAAATTGGTACTGTCTATATCTCTATATTCTTTAACAATAATATTATTACTAGAAGATTTTTGTTTTCAGGTGGCCGCGACAGAATAAAATTATTATCATGCTATTATGCACTTAAAATGATTTATGATTTGTAAATTTTATGAGCTCTATTTGTAAAGCTTTCTAGCATTTTTTCATATGCTTTATTATATATTAGCTTAAGTAATTTATTTAATATTGTTGATTTTAGTTGAATTGATATAAAAAAATCTGTTTTGCAACCATCTTTACTATCTTCAAATTCCCATATATTTTTTAATTTTCTAAATGGTCCTTTTCTTGAAGTAACATCAATAATTATTTTATTGTCTTTTTCTAATTTTTTTATTTCTGATATATAGGAAAAACATATCTTGTTATATTCAATTTTAAGATTAGCAAAGAAGTGATCTTTTGCTTCAACTTTAATTATTTTGCAATCATTACACCATGGTAGAAATTGTGGGTATTTTTCTACATCCAGAACCAAATCAGCAAGCTGTGTTTTTTTAAAAGGCAATATTTTTTCTTCTCTATGTGAAAGCATTCTTGTTAATGAGAATTAATATGTTAGATTTGAGATGTTAACTTTTTATATTTCTTATGTCATTTAAAATAAATAATCTAGAAGATTATCAAAAAATGCAGCAATTAGCATTATCTGATAATGATAAATTTTGGGAGAAAATAGCCAATGAATTTTACTGGGATAAAAAATGGAATAAGGTTTCAGAGCAAGATTTTGATAATGGTCATAATAAATGGTTTCTGGGAGCTAGAAATAATATAACCTATAATATATTTGACAGGAATATTGACAAAATTAGAGATAATATTGCTCTTTATCTTGAAGGTAATGAACAGAATGATGAAAAAAATTCTGTAACTTATGGTGAATTATTTGCTGATGTTTGCCAGTTTGCTAATTTGTTAAAATCTAAAAAAATATCCAAAGGAGATGTAGTAACTATTTATATGCCAATGATATATCAAGCTGTTATTGCTATGCTTGCATGTGCTAGAATAGGGGCTGTACATAATGTTGTGTTTGCTGGCTTCTCAGCTGATTCATTAGCGGAGAGAATTAATGATTCTAGTTCAAAATTAATTATTACAGCTGATTATTTATATAGAGGTGAGAAAAAATTATGTTTAATTGATAATGTTGAAAAAGCTATTTCAATTAATAGTGAGATAAAAGTTATCTGCTATAAAAGATTAATTAATAAAATTAATTTAAAAAACATTACTATTTGGCAGGATGAAATTAATAATTATAATGATTTTTGCTCAGCTGAATTTTTGGATTCCGAGGATATTTTATTTATATTATACACCTCTGGATCTACTGGAAAACCAAAGGGTATAATCCATTCTAATGCTGGTTATATGGTTTATAGCCAATATAGCTTTACTAATATTTTTCAATATGAAGATAATGATGTATATTTTTGTACAGCTGATATTGGCTGGATTACTGGTCATAGTTACTTAGTTTATGGCCCATTACTTGCTAATGCTAAAATAGTGCTTTTTGAGGGTACTCCAACATATCCTAGCCCATCTCGCTTTTTTGATATTATTGATAAATATGATGTTAACATTTTCTATACAGCTCCAACTGCAATAAGAGCATTAATGCTGCATGGTGATAAGGTTTTTTCAAACAATGATTTATCTTCTTTAAAAGTTATTGGTTCGGTTGGAGAGCCTATCAATAAGGAAGCTTGGTTATGGTATTTTGAAAATATCGGCAAATCTAAATCTCCTTTAATTGATAGTTGGTGGCAAACTGAGACAGGAGGTGTAATGATATCTCCTATTGCAAATATCGTATCCGGAGAACCAACCTTTGCCACTAAACCATTGCCAGCAATTAATGCGGTATTAATATCTGATGATGGCAAAATAATTAAGGAGTCTAATGTTAAAGGAAATCTCTGCTTTTCTAGTAGCTGGCCTTCTATAGCTCGATCTATACATAATGATCATCCTAGATTTGTAGAATCATATTTTAAGATATTTAAAGGCTATTATTTTTCAGGTGATGCTGCATATAGATCTAGTGATGGAAATTATAGAATAATTGGTAGAGTTGATGATGTTATTAATAGCTCTGGTCATAGAATTGGTTCTGCTGAGTTAGAAAATGTGATTAATTCTCATTCATTAGTAACTGAATCTGCTGTTATATCCTATAAGCATGAGGTAAAAGGTGAGGGTATTTTTGCTTTTGTTATTGCGAATAATAATAATATTGCAGCAGAAATATCTGATTTAGTAAAAGATAAAATTGGATCATTTGCTAAGCCTGATAGAATAAAAATTGTAACAGATTTGCCTAAAACGAGATCTGGTAAAATAGTAAGAAGATTGCTAAAAAAGATTGTTGTTGGCGAGCAAGATCTTGGTGATTTATCTACTGTTGTAAATCCAGAGATTATTATTGATATTAAAAAAGCTATTTAATTGAGTTAATATTTTATTTGCATCTATAAATTAGTTAAATATTATCCCTAATGATTTTAAGTGCCCTCGTGGCGGAATTGGTAGACGCAACGGACTTAAAATCCGTGGGGCTATTTGCCCTTGCCGGTTCAAGTCCGGCCGAGGGCACCATTAATTATTTTTTTTCTTAATGTCCACTAGTAAAAATTCATATAATAATGACATCAATCAAGTTAAAGATTTGATTGGAGATGAGCTAAAAATTATAGATGAAATGCTTAAAAATTCCGTTGCTGAATCCGCTGATTTAACAAAGGATGCGTGTGAAAAGATTTTTAAGTCTGGTGGTAAAAGAATTAGGCCATCATTAACATTGCTTTTTGCTAAATTATTTAGTTTTAATGACGCTTCTATATATAATATAGCTGTAGCTGTTGAGCTTATACATACAGCTACCTTACTCCATGATGATGTTATAGATAATAGTAGCAAAAGGAGAGGCAATAAATCAACAAATTTTGAATATGGTAATAAGGCTTCAATATTAATAGGAGATTATATTTTTGCAGAAAGTTTTAAATATATGGTAAAATCTTCTTCATTAGATGTTCTTAATATTTTAGCCTCAGCCTCTGCAATTATAGCAAATGGTGAAGTAAAGCAATTAGAAGCCTTGAATAATCTTTCATTTGATAAAAATATATATATTGATGTTGTTAAAGCAAAAACAGCTGAATTATTTGCAGCATGCTGCCAGGCCTCAGCAGTAATTTCAGCTAGAAGTACTAGCGAAAAAAGAATGGCTTATGATTTTGGTTTAAATCTTGGTATAGCCTTCCAAATTATAGATGATTTAATGGATTATGATGTTAATTTAAATTTTGGTAAAAATATTGGTGATGATTTTTATGAAAAGAAGATCACCCTTCCTATCATATCTTTATATAAGATCCTACCCTCTTCAGAGAAGAAAATTATTGAGTCATATTTTTCAGAAAAAGACCTTACTTCTTCAGATCTTAATTTTGTAATTTCTCTTTTATCAGATAAAAATATCTTCAACTATGTAAGAGATATTGCAAATCAATATATTAGTAATTCACTTAAGTTATTAGATTTCTTTCCAAAAAATGAAGCTAATGATATGCTTCGCTTAATTTGTAATATGGTTATATATAGGGATAAATAATTATGTATAAGGGAGCGATATATATGATAATATCTGCTTTTCTCTCTGTTACAATTGATTTAATGGTAAAAAAACTATTAATTAGTGATGTGTCTGTTTTTCAGATATATTTTTTCCGTTGTTTGTTAGGATCAATATTATTGTTTATTTTATTTTTTAAAAAAATAAATATTTCAAGATCTAGTAATTTTAAATTGCACTTTAAACGAGCCTTTTATGGCTTCTTAGGAATTATATTATGGTATCATTCCCTAAAATTTAGTGCCTTACCCATTTTAACTTCTCTTAGATATTCCACTCCTATTTTTACAGTTATTTTTTCTATTATATTATTAGGTGAGATATTTACATTACGAAAGTTATTTGCAATTACTTTAGGATTTATCGGCGCTTTAATTGTTATAAATCCTTTTTATGATGCTGCTAATTTATATTTATTATACCCATTAATTAGCGCTGCCTTGATTGCTTATAGTTTTATTTTGGTTAAGCAATTATCTGTAAGGGATAATGCTTTTACCATAGCTTTTTATTTTTCATTTTTACTAATTATACCATCTTTTATTTTAGCTTTTATTAATTGGGAATTTATTGATTCTTCACTTTATTTATTAATTTTTTTAGTAGCTATATTATCATCAATATGCCAAATTATTTTGGTTATGGCATTTAATAGCAATAATATTAGTGATGTGATGCCATTTGAGTATTTATCTTTAATATTTTCTGCTTTATTTTCTTATTTATTTTTTAATGAAATTGTTGGCATTAATGTATATATAGGTGGTACTATTATATTTGTTTCCTCCTATATAGCATTGAGATCTATTAATAAAAAAAAGAAAATATTATAGGTTACTCTTAATTTTCTTATAAATCTCTGATGCAGTTAGTTTTGCCTCCTCATATTGTTCATTCATATTTTTATGATCTTGAAATATGTCAGGTAGGAATAGATTTTTGATTGTTAAATTTTTATTATAATTTTTTTCATTAATATAATTATTAATTTGAGAGGCAAAGCCACCAATTGATCCTTCTTCTATAGTTATTAATATTTCATGTTTTTTTATATATTTATCAATTATCTCTCTATCTATTGGTTTAGCAAATCTCATATCAATAATTGTAGCATTAAATGAATGATTTTTAATTAATAACTCATTTAATTTTTTTACTTCTTCTAGCCTAGTCCCTAGAGATAAAATTAATATTTTCTTTCCTTTTTCAATAGTTCTTGCTTTTCCAATCTCTATTATTTCTGCATTATGTAATTTTAAGCCAGTTACTTCGCCTCTTGGATATCTAAATGATATTGGTGATTTCTGATAATTTGCAGCTGTGTGAATCGCATTTATTAGTTCTTGCTCATCACTTGGTGCCATAACGACAAAATTTGGTAATTGTGAAAGAAAGGCAATATCAAAACTTCCAGCATGAGTTGCTCCATCATTACCTACTAATCCAGCTCTATCAATTGCAAATTTTACTGGTAAATTTTGAATCGCTACATCATGAATTATTTGATCATATGCTCTTTGAAGAAATGTTGAATAAATCGCTACAAATGGCTTGGTTTTTTTGCATGCAAGCCCTGCTGCAAATGTTACTGCATGTTGTTCAGCAATTCCTACATCATATGTTCTATCAGGAAATTCCTTAGCAAATTTTTTTAACCCAGTTCCACTTGGCATTGCTGCTGTAATTGCCATTATTTCTTTGTCTTTTTTGGCGTTTTTTATTAATTGATTAACAAATATATCAGTATATGAGGTTGTTTTTTTGCTTTTATCTTGCTTACCAGTTTCAATATTGAATTTACTCACACCATGATATTTATCATCTGAATTTTCGGCTGGCATATAACCATTTCCTTTTTTAGTTATTAAATGAAGAAGAAATGGCTTATGATTTTCGATTGAATTTATATTTTCAAAAATTTTGATTAATGATTTTAGGTCATGACCATCTATTGGACCTAAATAATTTACTCCCATAAATTCAAATAAGTTGTTTCCGTCAATGGCGTCATTAAGAATTTCTTTTGCTCTTTTTTTACTTATTTTTATGGCAGCTCTTAATGATTGAGGTAATTTATTTATTAAATCATTCGTTTTGTTTTTTATTTTATAATATGGAGATGATGAGATTATATTTGTTAAATGCTTACTAAGGGAACCTGTTGGCATATCAATTGACATTTTATTGTCATTGAGAATGATAATAAGGTTTTTATGCTTTGAAACAGCAGCATTATTTATTGCTTCATATGCCATTCCTGCACTCATTGCACCGTCGCCTATTACCGCTATGGTTTTGCTATTATCATTATTATGGCTTTTAGCACAGGCCATTCCTAAAGCTGCAGATATAGATGTTGAGCTATGACCAGTTCCAAAATCATCATATATTGATTCACTTTTTTTTGTAAAACCTGATATTCCTCCCTTTTGCCTTATGTTTTTTAATGCTTCTTTACGTTCAGTTAATATTTTATGTGGATATGACTGATGTCCAACATCCCATATTAGGCTATCTTTTGGTGTATTAAAAATATAGTGTAGAGCTATTGTTAACTCTATAACGCCAAGACCTGCTCCCAAATGCCCTCCAATTTTAGATATAGTAGATATAATATATTCTCTTAACTCAATTGTTAGATTATCTAATTCTTCTATTTTAAGATTTTTAAGATCATCTGGATTTTTTATGTTATCTAATATGTTCATATTAAATTATTATAATTATTTTGTTTAGATATTTCTGCAGTTATTATGGCAACAGAGTTTGCAAGGTTAAGTGATCTACAATCTTCTTTTAGTGGTATTGTTAGAGTGTTTTTAATTTTATTTCTTACTTCATCTGAAACTCCTTTAGATTCACTACCAAATATATAATAGCCGTTTAAATCAAGTTTAGATTGATAATATTTATTTACTGATTTTGTAGTTAAAAGATATATATTAGATTTTGCTTTCATTGTAAGAAATTCTTTGAAATCCTGATATCTGTATATTTTAACCTTATCGTAATAATCAAGTGATGCTCTTTTTATTTTTTGCATATCCATGGGAAATCCACATGGCTCTATAATGTGCAAATTAGCATTAAAACATGCTGATATTCTTATTATATTTCCAAGATTTAAAGCTATTTCTGGTTGATATAAAACAATATTCAATTTCATTATTTAATATTTATGTTACAATATAATATGAATTATTTAAATATGTAATTTATTATGTCTAATTCTAAAAATAATTTCCAAAAAGGCTTTCGTAAGAAATTTATTAAAGTTAAAACTGCGAAGAAACGTAAAATTTCATCAACCAAATGGTTACAACGTCAATTAAATGATGAATATACAATACTTGCTAAGGAGAATAATTATCGTAGTAGGGCAGCATTTAAATTATTAGAAATTGATAATAATTTTAATTTACTAAAAGATGCTAATTATATATTAGACCTTGGTGCTGCACCTGGTAGCTGGCTACAAGTTGCCGCTAACAATAAAAATATTAAAAATATTATTGGAGTTGATATTAATGATATTGAGCCAATTGATAATGTGGATATAATTAAAGGTGATTTTTTAGATTTAGAGACAAAGTCTAAGCTTAGTGATATTTTAAATGGTAAGAAACCAGATTTAATTTTATCAGACATAGCTCCATATACATCAGGTCATAAGAATACTGACCATATTAGACTTATAAATATTTTGGAAGATATTTTGTTATTTATAGAAGAAAATATGGAAAAAAATGGTAATTTTGTTGCTAAATTATTTTTGGGAGCAGAGATAGAGTCCTTAAAGGATAAATTTAAGAAAAAATTTAATAAGGTTAAATTTATAAAGCCAAAAGCTTCAAGAAAAGATTCTGTTGAGCAATATATGGTTTGTTTGGGATTTATTGATTGACGATTGATTATTTATATATAAAAATACGCGCAAACAAAATGGTTAAATCTTTGCTTAATTTAAAATCTGTTAATCTATCTGGCGCCGAAATCAATCCAATAATTGAGGGGGGCAAAGGTGTTTCAGTTAGTGATGGTGTAAGTGCAGGTCATTTCGCTGCATGTGATACAGTTGGCACATTTTCAGGTGTAAATGGTAAATTACTTGATAAAAATGATAATGAAATTCCTCTTATTTATAATGGTAGAACTAGAGTTGAAAGACATAATGAACTTATGGAACATTCAATTCAAGCGGCAATTTGTCAGGCTAAAATAGCAAATGATATTGCATCTGGTAGGGGAAGAATACACATGAATCTGCTCTGGGAAGCAGCAGGAACTGAAAGAATTATTCATGGAGTAATGGAAAAGGCTCAGGGTTTAATTCATGGTATAACTTGTGGTGCAGGTATGCCATATAGGCTTGGACCACTAGCAGAAAAATATAAATTTTATTATTATCCAATAGTATCTTCTATGCGTGCATTTAGAGCATTATGGAAAAGATCCTATAATAAATATTCAAAATACCTTGGCGGTATAGTTTACGAAGATCCTTGGAAAGCAGGTGGACATAATGGATTATCAAATGCAGAAAACCCTCATAATCCAGAGGACCCATATCCAAGAGTTGTTGAAATCAGAAAATATATGAATGAGATTGGTCTAAATGATGTTCCCCTAATAATGGCAGGTGGAGTATGGCATATTAACGAATATAAGGATTGGCTTGATGATCAAAATATAGGAAAAATTGCTTTTCAATTTGGAACAAGACCTATAGTCACTAAGGAAAACCCAGCTCCAATTGAATGGAAAAAGAAGCTTCTAATGTTAAAAGAAGGTGATGTATTCTTAAATAAGTTTAGTCCTACAGGTTTTTATTCTTCAGCTGTTAATAATGATTTTATAAAAGAACTTAGAGCTAGATCAGAAAGACAGGTTTCATATAGTAACAAACCAGAAAATGGATTTGCCTCTGAAATTACTTATGGTCCAAGAAGTAGAAAGCTTTATGTTCATCCTGATGATATAGAAAATTGTGAAAACTGGATGAAATCAGGCTTTTCTGAATTGATCAAAACTCCTGATGATACCGTTATATTTGTAACTCCAGAATCTGCTGCAGAGATTAATAAGGATCAAGTTGATTGTATGGGTTGTTTAACAGCCTGTAAATTCAGTAATTGGTACTTAAATGAAGAAAAGAAATATACAACTGGTAGAAAACCTGATCCAAGAAGTTTTTGTATACAAAAGACCTTACAAAATATTGTCACTAGTGGTGATGTTGAAAATGAGTTAATGTTTGCTGGTCATAATGCATTTCAATTTGCTAATGATGATTATTATAATAATGATTTTATTCCTACTACTAAGGAATTAGTTGAAAGAATATTATCTGGCAGATAGATATTTTTTTATTAGCAGAAGAATTAATATAGATAAACTATATATAGCTAGAAATAATTTTACGAAGAAATCTCTATATACATTATATATTGTTGTTGATTCAAGTTTTTTAGGAGGATTAAAGCTAATTATTGAATTGCCATCATAAAAATCTTTTGATTCTACAACTTCTCCAAAACTATTTATTACAGTGCTAATCCCATAATTTGCTGATCTTATTAATGGCTTTCCTTCTTCAATTGCCCTCATTCTGATTATATCATGATGCTGATATGGACCTACTGATATATTTTTTCCAAATATTTTTTTAGTAAACCAAATGTCATTTGTTACGTTTAGAATTACATCTCCATCTTGGCTAAATTTACCTGAAAATATGCCATCATAACATATGAGTGGGATAATTGAGATTTTATTATCAAGATTAATTATAGAGTTGTTCTTCTTTCCTGCTGTAAACTCGCTATATTGATTTGCGAGTGGCTTTAGTAATTTTATGAAAGGGTTATATTCACCAAATGGCACAAGATTTATTTTGTCATAATATGTTGATATTATATTCCCCTTATTATTAACTCCATACATGCTTGTAAAATATTTATATTCTTCTTTATATTTTTTTATCCTTGCTGCTTGAAGAATTATATTATTAAACTTTTCTTGATTCTTATTTATAAGAAATTCAAGGTGATTATTATAATTATTATATGTTGGATTAGCAATTGAGCCTTCTGGCACAATTAATAAATCAGCTTTTTGCGCATTTTGAATTAATAAATTAATTTTTTCTAATCTTTTTATTATCTCATCTTGTTGGTAATGATGATATTTATCAAAGTTGCTATGTAGCATATTTATGCTTATATCTGCTATATTTACGGTGTTTTTTTTCATATGGTTAGCACCAAAATTAGCAATTAGCATTAATAATGCTATATTGGCTATTATTACTGTGAATGAATTAATTTTTTTATATTTATTTGTGAATATTAGTAATGGTGATAAATATAGAATAATTACTATTATATTTAGGCCATAAATACCAAAAATTGATGCTAATTGAGCATGCTTAATTGAGCCCATAAAACTATAACCTAATAAATTCCATGGAAATCCTTTTATATCAACTAAAGGAATTATATTACCTCTAAAAATTTCATGTAAGGAAAAGCCTAAAATAGCAAGAAAATAAAACTCAAATAAATTTAGTTTATATTTATTTTTAATATATGTAATTGAGGAAAGAAAAAATGAAGAAAATAAGGCGAAATATAATGGTATAATTATAAATACCACAGGAAATAGTAGTATATAATCCTTATTTACAAGAAATGAGAATGATATCCAATATATATTGCTTAAATATAAACCAAAAAAGAAATATAATGATAGGGTGAATGATTTTTTATAATTAGCTGATTTATATAATTGAAAGGAATAATAGCTAAGAATTATATATCCTAAATAAAAATAATAGGTCGGCGCATAAATTAACACTGAAGCTAAACCTAATATAAATAATTTTAGCTCATTTCTAGTAGGTTTTAATTTATGAAGAAGGTTTTTCATTATTTATAGTCTGTTAGATCTATAACTACTTTTTTAATATATCTTGCTGCTGCCTCTTTTATGTAAAATTTGATTTTTTTATTATGAATTATTGTTTCGCCAGATTTTGGTATTTTTTGGGCAATATCTGCAATTAACCCACCTAATGTATCAAAATCTTCATAATTTGTTGTATCAATTAATTTTATTTTAAGCCTTTCTTCTATGTCGTTTATTTTTGCTCTTGCACTTACTTCATATTTTTTATGTTCTATAGGTATTATTTCATTATTTTCAACTTCTCCAACTATCTCATCCATAAGATCTTCCATTGTAATTAGACCATCAGTTCCCCCATATTCATCTACAACAATTGCAAGTCTTGTTGCTTCATTACGCATTTTATATGCTAGATCTACTATTTTCATCGCAGGGGGGATAAATAATGCTTTTCTTAGATTTTTTTCTAATGAAAATTTTTCAGAATTGAGATAGTAAGGTAGAATGTCTTTTATATGAATAAATCCTTTAATATTATCTAGATTATCTTGATATAGCGGAATCCTTGTGTAGGAAGTATCTATAAAAAGCTTTTTAATTGCTTCAATTTTTAAATTTATTGGAGCAGCAATTATATCAGATCTTGGAACCATTACGTCTTCTGCTATAGTATCAGTAAAATTTACAGCATTGATTAATATTTCCTTCTCTTCATCCCCAATATCTTTTTCCTCTTTTTCTACATACTCAACTAATGTTTCTGATAATGAGGATTTGTTTTTTTTTATAAAAACTGAAAAAATATTTTCTATGATGGATTTTAAATTAGATTTTTTACTCACTTCTATTTATATATATGGATTATTTATATTTAGTTTTTTTAATATTTCAACTTCAATAGATTCCATTATTTGTGCATCATGCTCATTTTCATGATCATAGCCAAATAAGTGAAGAACTCCATGCAAAAAAATATGTTTTAGGTGATTATTAAATGTTTTATTTTGTTCTATAGCTTCACGAGCTAACTTTTCTTCTGATATAATAACATCACCTATTATTGGATTAATTTCTCTATCCATTTCGTCAATATTTGGAAATGACAATATATTTGTTTCTTTGTTTTTACTGCGATATTTATTATTATAGGATTTTATTTCCTTATTATCGGTAATTAATATTGCTATTTCATAATTAAATTTATGATCTAGCTTGCTATATTTTGTATGAATATTACTAATGACATCAAATAAATCATTATTATTAATTTGACTGGATTTAATATTATTTATAATATCAAGCTTAATCATTAATTAATTCTGCATTGAGGCTGTGAGGATTTGCCTTGATGATTTTTACTTTTACAACTTTATCATTACAAATATCTATAGGTAGATTAACAGGCTGCAAATATTCACTTCTAGCAATTATTTGATTATTTATTTTTTTTTCAAATAAGACCTCCATCTGCTTATCTTCAAATTTTTTATTAAATTCATATTGTTGCGAACTTAAGAGATCTTGTAATATTTTAAGACGCTCTGATTTTATGTCTTCACTCACTTGATTATCATATAATTCTGCTGGAGTACCTGGCCTTTTACTATATTTAAATGAGTAACATCCTGAATATTTAACTTCTTTTATTATATCTAGAGTATCTTGAAAATCACTATTAGTTTCTCCGGGAAAACCTACAATAAAATCTGATGAAAATGCTATGTCACTTCGAGCAATTCTAAGCTTTTCAATTATTCTTAAATATTTTTCGCTATCATGCTTTCTATTCATCTTTTCTAGAATTCTATTTGATCCAGATTGAATAGGTAAATGTAAATATGGCATTAATTTTTTTGATATTGCATGCGCTTCATATAAATCGTCATGCATATCGTTAGGATGTGAAGTTGTATATCTGATTCTTTTAATGCCATCAATTTTTTCTAATGCAAATATTAACTTTCCTAAATTACTAGTTTTGCCTTTTTCATCTATTCCATGATAAGCATTTACATTCTGTCCTAATAAATAAATTTCTTTTGCACCCTTATCTACTAATTGCTTTGCTTCATCTAAAATTGCAGATACTGGACGAGAAAATTCTGCGCCTCTTGTGTAAGGCACAACACAATATGTGCAAAATTTATCACAACCTTCCTGTATAGATAAAAATGCTGAAATATTATTTAACTCTCTATTGCTATTTAGCTTATCAAATTTTTCTTCTTCAATAAAATCTAATTTAACTTTTTCTTTTTGACCATTTTCTTCTTTAGATTTAATCAATGCTGGTAGGGTATGATATGATTGAGGTCCAACAACAAAATCGACATATGGCGCTCTTTTTATAATTTGCTTTCCTTCAGCCTGGGCTACACAACCTGCAACAGTTATATACATTTTCTTTCCTTCTTTTGCCCTTAAATCTTTTTGTTTTTTTATTCTACCTAATTCAGAATAGATTTTTTCTGCTGCTTTTTCTCGAATATGACATGTATTTAAAATAACGAGGTCTGCTTGATTATAAGTTTTATCATTAATTTGATAGCCATATGGAATAAATAGCTCTTTCATACGTTCTGTGTCGTAAACATTCATTTGGCAACCATAGGTTTTAATATATAATTCTTTATTTGCTGTCATTTTTTTGGAATAGCATATAATTCTAATCTATGATCAACTAATTCATAACCTAGTTTTTCGGCAATTTCTGTTTTGAGAGTTTCAAGCTCTTTATTAAAAAACTCTATTATCTCACCATTATTAATATTTATTAAATGATCATGGTGATCATCAGAGGATATCTCATATCTTGCTTTACCATTCCCAAAATCATGCTTTTCTACTAAATTTGCATCTTCTAATAATTTTATTGTTCTGTAGGTAGTAGCAATTGAAATATTTTCATCTATTTTTTTTGCTCTATCAAATAATTGCTCGATATCGGGATGATCATTTGATTCTTGAATTACTTTGGCAATTACTTTTCTTTGTTCGGTAATTTTAATATTATTTTTTTTGCAAAATAACTCTAAATTTTTAACTATATCATTCATCTTAATTATATAATCTCTTTTAGTTTATTATATATTTCTTCACTATTCACATCATATGGAAAATGAGTAATATATTTGTTGTTTTTACTCATTATGTAAATAAGTGTAGAATGATTGATTGTGTAATTATTATCTGCCAATGGGATTTTTTCATAAAATATTTTATATTTGTCAGCAGTAGCTTTTATTTCTTGGTTAGTTCCTGTTAAAGCAATGAATGGAGTTGCAAAATTTTCAATGTAGGAGTTTAAATATTCAGCTGTATCTCTTTCGGGATCAAGAGTAATAAAAACAATATTTAATTTGGATTTTTCTTTTTCATTAAGTGATTTATATAACGCAGATAATGTACCCAACGCAGTTGGACATATCATAGGGCAGTGGGTAAAACCGAAAAACACAATGCTATATTTATTTTCTAATTGCTTACTAGTAAAGATTTCACCATTACTGTCTATTAGCTGAAAATCTCCTCCAATGGTTGTATTTTCCTCTTCTGTTATGATGTCAGATGGTTTTTTGTTATATTGTAAGGCTAGAATAATTGTAACTATTAAAATAACTAACCCAAGAATATATTTATTCATATTGTAATAAATAATTGAATTATATGAAGATATAGCTTATAATATTTGCAAATTAAAAGCAAATTTAAAATGAGTAATGATAATCTTGAAATAAATAAATTTTCTGCAGCAATATTGCTAGCTGGAATTGTAGCATTATTATCATCTTTTATAGCAGATATAATTTACAAACCTGAAACAGAAGAAGTTAGAGGGTATCAAATAGCTGTAGAAGATGTATCTACTCTAGACACAAATAAGGAAGAAGAAGTTATTGATGTTATCGCTCTTATGAGCCAAGCAAATCATGAAAATGGAGCTAAAACTATAAAAAAATGTGTTTCTTGTCATTCTTTTAACCAAGGTGGCGCGCACAAAGTTGGCCCTAATTTATATGGAATAATTAACAAAAAAATTGCTTCTAATACTACATATAAATATTCAGATTCTTTATCATCTATTGATAAAGTTTGGAATTATGAAGAGCTTTATGCTTTTCTTAATGCCCCTAAGAAATATGCTAAAGGTACTAAAATGTCTTTTGCTGGGATTAAAAAGCCTAATCAAATTATAGATTTAATTGCCCATCTTGAGAAGAATTATCAATAGTTTATTTTTTTTATTTATTTTTCTTTTTAGCTCTAATCTATTTGCTAGTGAGCTTAACTTCCATATTACATTAACAGATGATGTTAAATATAAAAAAAACTTCTCTAATTTCTCTTATACTAATAATAAAGCTAAAATAGGAGGGGAGATTTCTTTTGGTGTCGTTGGTAATTTTGACAGCCTCAATCCCTTTATATTAAAAGGAGTATCAGCTGAGTCTTTATCATTATTATATGATAGTTTATTTGTTAAATCTTTAGATGAAATTGATTCTGCATATCCTTTGATAGCAGAATATTATTATTTTGATAAAAAAGAGCAATCTTTGATATTTAAAATAAAGAACAATGCATTGTGGCATGATGGCAAAAATATTACCAGTAATGATATATTATTTACTTATAATATTTTAAAAAAATACGGTCACCCTTACTATAAGTTAATATTATCTAGAATTAATAATGTAAAAATCTTAAATGATAATAATATAGCTTATTATGTTGATGATATTAATGATAAGAAGCTATTGATGACTATAGCTCTATTACCAATATTACCTAAACATTATTA
Organism: Rickettsiales bacterium; assembly: GCA_016780625.1. Lineage (GTDB taxonomy): Bacteria > Pseudomonadota > Alphaproteobacteria > Rickettsiales > JABIRX01 > JADHLN01. Next base: position 7,480 of record JADHLN010000007.1, on the reverse strand, counting down.
TGCTAATAATCAATTCTCCGATGATTTATTAAATATCCCTTTGGGAAGCGGCCCTTATAAAGTTGATGATTTTCAAGCTGGTAGAAAAATATCTTATAAGAAGTTTAATGATTACTGGGGAAAAAATCTTAATGTAAATAAATATCGCTATAATTTTAATTATATTAAATATAATTATTACAGAGATAGCAATATTGCAATCCAGGCTTTAAAAGCTGGTGAATATGACTTAAGAATTGAAAATATAGCTAAAAATTGGGCAAATGCTTATGATGCTGATTTTCTTTCTAAGAAGAATTTCAAGAAACTTGAAATAAAACATAAAAATTCTACAGGTATGCAATGTTTTGTTTTAAATAATAGGCTGGATAAATTTAAGGATATTAATTTTAGAAGGGCTTTAAATTTAGCCTTTAACTATGATTGGATAAATAAAAATATTTTTTACAATTCTTATAAAAGAAATAATAGTTTTTTTGCAAATTCAATTTACGAAGCTAAGGGTGATATTAGTTTATTTGAAATAAATTATTTAGAGGAGCGTAATTATAATATAAAAAACTATCTAACTCTTAATAATTATAATGCGGATGCAAAAATATCTTCAAGGGAAAATCTACTTATTGCTAGATATTTACTAGAATCTTCAGGCTATAAAATTAAAAACTTCAAATTACATGATAAAAATAATAATCAGATTAAACTGAACTTTCTTTTAACGAGCAAATCATTTCATAGAGTTATTTTACCTTATATTAATGATTTAAAACAGCTTGGTATCGATTCTGAAGTAAGAGTTGTAGATTTTAGCAATTATCAAAAATTATTAGAGAATTTTGATTTTGATATAATTGTTGGTTATTTTGGTGTTGCATCTATTCCTGGAGATGAATTGAAAAACTCATGGCATTCAAGCACGGCAAATTTAGCTGGAAGCAGAAATTTAGCAGGAATTAATGATAATTTAATTGATAAATTAATTGAGGATATTTTATCTGAAAATAAATTTAATAATAAGCTAATTTTAACAAGATTATTAGATAGGGTTTTAATAAATAATTCTTATATTATTCCCCACTGGCATATTGCTTATCATAGGTTAATTTTTAAAGATAAATTTACGTTACCATATTATCTACCTGATTATGCCTTGGATTTTCATTCTTGGTCAATTAAGTAGAGACTATATCCTTATAAATTAAGAAATAATTCAATAGTTTTACTTCATAATATAATTTATATTTATAATTGTTTTATTAAATATTATATATATTTATTCTAGTTGTAATTAATATAATTTTTCAATTACTCAATTATGTCTAGCTCAGAGAACACTCATGATAACCCGCTAAGTAACCCTAGAAATACTAATGATTTTGAACTTACAGCTGATCTAATAACCCCATTTGAACCAGCAATTACTGATCTTGAAGAAATTACAGTTGGAGCTAATATTGCTATTGAGAATGATGATTATCAGGTTCCAGAAACCACCTTAAATAGCCCTGAAGTTATTTTTTCGAACCTTGGATACTCTAAAGATGTTCTTGGCGGAATAATTGAAGATTCCTTTTCAGATCTTGATAGGTCCATAACTAATAAACTTACAGATAATCTATTTAATATATTGCGAGATGTACCAACAGGAGCTGTATCTTTCTTAGTAGATGGTGTGAACTATCAAATAGATCATAATGAAGAGCAAACTCATCCAGACTATGAAGGTAATGCAGATCAATCAATTTGTGATTAAGCTACAGTTATTGTTGATATGATAATTGATAATTGAGTTTCTTGGGGTTCTGGAATTGCTGTAGGTGTTATAACAAAATCTCCCACCGCTATGATAGGAGCACAAGTTGGTGTAAGTGTACTTTATAATAACTTTGTAAGTGATTCAGTAAAAGATGTTGTTAGAAATGTATGTTTAGCTAGCGAGTCTAAATTCCAGAAATATTTTCAAGAAGATGGAGCAGAGATAAAATTTGAAGATTCAGAAACGGGAGAAAGTTTTAGTTTGCAAAAAAATGGAGATTCATTAACCGTTACTTCAGAATACATGTCGCCAGATGAACTAATTGAAGTAGTTAATATTGTAAAAGAAACAAGTGAAATTACTACCGTAAAAGCTATTAATGGGGATGGAGAAGTTACAAATTTTAATATAGTTGAAGGTAATGATGCAAATGATTTACTTTCCAAAGCTTATAATGATGAAACATTACAACATGATAGCTCCGATATTATTTCTCATCAAGATGAAAATGGTAATATTGTTAGTTTAGTAAATAGTGATGCAACAGCTACTATGTCTGATGGTAGTAGTGTTAATCTAGGGTCATTAGTTAGCATGACTGTTGATGCTGTAACTAATTATGGTGATTTTATATATAGCAGAACAGCAGATATTATTTCAGAATTATTTGATACTAGTAAAGCAGAAGGACAAATTAACTCTAACTTTGATTCACTTGTTTCAAATATTATTGTAGGTCTTTCTGAAGGAAAATCTTTAGAGGATATTGCTAATGAAATAACTGAACAAACATATGAAAAAATAATTGATAAAGTTGTAATAGATAGCGCCACTTCATTTTTAGATTCAGTTGAAGGACAGGCAGTTAAAGGAGGAATAATGGCCTTAGGTGCAACTATAATGCTTGCTTCAGATAAATCTGATGTAAAAGATTATGTTGAGGCTTTAGCTCAAAGACAACTTACCAGTTTTATTTATCAAAACACACAAACCGAAATAAGCAAAATTTTAGGAACTCAAGGTGCTGGTAGCTTTGTTGCTGGAGGAGTAGCTGCTGCAGCTGTAAACTTAGTAAATAATTTATTTGATGATGGTAAACTTACAGGAGAGGAAATTCTTCAAAGTGCTGCCGTTGGAGTAATAACTACAGTTACAACTGTAATAGCTCAAGCATTAATTCCAATTCCTATCCTAGGTTCTGCCATAGGTTCAATTATAGGAGGTTTAATTTCTGGTTTATTATTTTCTGGTTCAACTCCTCCACCACCACTTAGCGTAAGCCAAGAAAAAGATGATGGTTCAGGTACTATCACTTTTATAAAATATGCAGATGGTTATAATGAAATTGCTCGTGATGGTTATGATGATGATTTAATTGGTGCAGAAGGTGATGATCTATTGGTAGGTGCCGATGGAAATAATCTGTTAATTGGCGCAGAAGGAGATGATATATTACATGGATTAGATGGTGATGACCAACTAGTTGGAGGCGAAGGTAATGATGAATTAAATGGCGGTAGTGGTGATGATACATTATTAGGTGGCGATGGTGATGATCAATTGTATGGAGATGAGGGAGAAGATATATTATTAGCTGGTGCAGGTAATGATGAATTAAATGGTGGTAAGGGAGATGATACATTATTAGGTGGAGAAGGTGATGATTATCTAGAAGGTGGAGAGGGTGATGATTATTTAGATGGTGGAGCAGATAGTGATGAGCTTATAGGTGGAAATGGTGATGATATATTGATTGGAGGCAAAACTGAAACCTATGATGAAACTAAAACTAGGCTTCATGAGAAAAAAATATCTGAATTAAAATCAGCAGCTAATACTGGTAGCAGTAAAGTTTTATCTGATATATGGAATATTTTAAATAAGGTTATTACAGAAGATGAACAGAAGGAATTAAGATTAGAATATCTTTCAAACTCTGAAAATGATTATAGTGGCTTAATTCAAGCTATAGAAGAAAAGGTTGCTGATTTTACCGATAAGAATGGTGAATATTATAGAGTTTCTACATATTCTGGAACTGGTAGTTATAATTATAAGAATGTTAAATATTATAACTCTGAATTATTAGAGCAAGATATTGCAATGATTCATGATATTCAAGCTAAAATGCTTTCGGATATTAGCTGTATTTCTATTACGGATCATGAAATTGAAAATGAAAAATTAGTAGATGGCGATGATTATCTAGATGGTGGAGAGGGTAATGACCAATTATATGGTAAAAATGGTAATGATATAATGAATGGAGGCGTTGGCGATGATTATTTAAATGGCGGTTCTGGTAATGATGAGTTGTTAGGAGAGGATGGTGATGATCAATTAGATGGAGGTGATGGAGACGATTTATTAGATGGTGGTAATGGTAACGACCTATTATTTGGTGAAAATGGTAATGATATAATAAATGGAGGCGAAGGAGATGATCAAATTAGTGGGGGTGATGGAAATGATCAAATTAATGCAGGCGAAGGAAATGATCTAATTTTAGGAGATGATGGTGATGATGTTATTAATGCTGGCAATGGTAATGATAATATTAATGGTGGAGATGGTAATGATGAAATTTTAGGAGAAGATGGTGATGATCAAATAACCGCAGGTAATGGTGATGATTTAATAATTGGAGGTAATGGTAGTGATATTATTTATGGAGATGCTGGTAATGATCAAATATTAGCTGGTAATGATAATGATTTAGTATATGGAGGTATTGGTAATGATGAAATTTTAGGAGAAGATGGTAATGATTATTTATATGGAGAAATCGGGGATGATGAAATATTTGGAGGTAATGGTAATGATATAATAGGAGGTGGTGCTGGTGATGATCTCATTAATGCTGGAGAAGGTAATGATAGATTGGATGGTGGAGAAGGTAATGATCAATTAATTGCAGGTGAGGGTAATGATAATTTAGATGGAGGTGCGGGTAATGATGAATTAATTGCTGTTAGTGGTAATAATTTTTTAATTGGAGGAGAAGGCAATGATCAATTAATTGCGGGTACTGGTAATGATAATTTATTAGGCGGAACTGGAAGCGATACTTATATAATTAACAATAATGCTGGACAAAATATAATAGAAGAAACAGGTGATAGCTCTGATATTATTGAATATTCTAATGCTAGAATTGAAGAGGTAAAATTAATAAGGCAAGGTGATGATTTATTAATTGAGGCTAAAAATTCAAGAGATAATTTATTAGTTAAAAATCAATTTTTACATTCTAATCTTGCAAAAATTGAAAAAATTAAATTTGCCGATAATTTTATAATTGATTTAAGTAAAATAATTTTTGGTACAGATGCTGATGATGAAATAACTGGAACTGAATATCAGGATGTTATTTTATCAGGAGGTGGTAATGATATTGTATCTGGTCAAGAAGGTGATGATTATATTGATGGTGGAGATGGTAATGATGTTATATATGGTGGTAGTGGTAATGATTATATAAATGGTAGTGAAAAAGATGATTACCTAGATGGAGGAACTGGTAATGATGTTATAGAGGATGGAGCAGGTAATGACCGTATGTTTGGTGACGTAGGAGATGATGAATTTATTATCACTCAGAATTCTAATGATAATGATAGAATTACTGATTTTGAAATTGGTAATAGGAATGAAAAAATTAACCTAAAATCATTTGGAGATAAATTTATAAATTTAAAGCAATTAAGTTATTTTTATGGAGGTATAAGTCAGCTTGGTAGTAATGTTGAAATTAATCTTGGAAATAGTCAAATTTTATCACTAGATAATGTCGATTCTACTTATCTTGGTAATTCTAATTTTATTTTTGCAAATTATGATTCAACTGTTGCTAATCTAATTGAAGGAAATAGTAATAATGATTTGCTTTCTGGCACAAGCGCAGATGATTTTATAGATGCAGGTGATGGTGACGATAATATAAATGGTAATCTAGGTAATGATTATATAATAGCAGGATCAGGAGATGATTATATTGAAGGTGGAGATGGTAATGACCAGATATTAGGAGGTGATGGTAATGATATTATCGTTTCCGGACAGGGTCATGATATATTATCTGGTGGTTCTGGAAATGATGAATTTTTAATTTCAAAAGCTGAATCATCTCAATATGATATTGATACTATTACTGACTTTAATAATGGAGATGACATAATTAATTTAGAAGAATTCCAAAATGTTATACATATTAAACAGCTAAATTTTCAACAGAAAAGCCAAGATATTATTTTAAATATCTCTGATAAACAAAAAGTTATTATTGAGGAATCTCAGAAATCTAATTTAACTAATGCTGATTTTAAATTTAATTTATTTTCAGAAATTGGCGAGCATCAACGTTATGGAGGTAATGTTAAATATGATTTTTCTAAGGATTCACTTAGTGAGACACAAACTAATGGAATTTATGATATATCTCAGGATGATTCCTGGTCGCAAGGATCTCAATATAATGGCTCAGGAGCTAGTAACTCATATTATCATAATGTTGAAAATATATCTAGTCAGGGTGCAGATAGGACTCTTAATAATGTGGTTTATTATACAGGTAAACATAATAAGGAAAATAAGGATGTTTATTTTAGAGGTACCGGATCTTCTGGAGGTAAATTTAAATATAATGGTAATGACCTTATGTATGGGGCAAATTGGTCTGAGATAATATATGGTTATTCAGGAAATGATAAAATTTATGGTAATAATGGTAATGATTTTATTGATGCTGGCAATGGTAATGATTATGTAGATGGAGGAAATGACAATGATAAAATCTATGGAGGAAATGGCTATGATTATCTATGTGGGGGCAATGGAAATGATTATGTTTATGGAGGAAATGACAATGATAAAATCTATGGAGGAAATGGTAATGACAATCTCTATGGAGATAATGGCAATGACTATATAGATGGTGGAAATGATAATGACATAATTCGTGGAGGAAATGGTAATGATTACCTCTATGGAAGCAACGGAAATGATTATGTTTATGGAGGAGATGATAATGACAGGATCTATGGAGGAAATGGTAATGATTATCTCTATGGTGATGATGGTAATGATTATATAGAGGGTGATGATGGTAATGATAAAATATATGCTGGCAGTGGAGATGATCTTATCTATGGTGAAAATGGTAATGATGAATTATTTGCAGGTAATGGTAATGATAAAATATATGCTGGCAGTGGAGATGATCTTATCTATGGTGAAAATGGTAATGATTACATTGAAGGAGGTAGCGGTGATGATATTATTTATTCTGACCGACTAGCTGGTAAAATTGGTTATGATTCTTCTTGTTCGGATAAGGTTTATGGAGGTGATGGTAATGATATAATTTATGCAGGTGGTAATAGAGATATAATTTATGGAGGAAATCATGATGATTCCATTTATGGAGAAGATGGAGATGATAGGCTATATGGTGAGAATGGTAATGATAAATTATATGGAGGTAATGGTAATGATAAATTATCTGGAGGTGACGGCAATGATCTTTTATATGGTGGAAATGGCAATGATTATATCCTAGGCGAGCTAGGTGATGATTATATTGAAGCTGGCAATGGTAATGATATCATTATTTCTAATTTAGGAAATAATTGGCTGCATGGAGGAGCTGGAAATGATGATATAACAGCAGGTGATGGTAATGATATTATATATGGAGGAAGCGGAAATGATCAAATAGATAGCGGT
>JADHLN010000040.1 GCA_016780625.1 Rickettsiales bacterium | reverse complement strand
CAAGCCTCTCAAAACTGAAACTAATAATAAAGCAATAGGCACAATCAAAAGTAATAATTCACTTTTTTCGGTAAAAATTTTATCTAAAATAGGTTTCATCATCCAAGCGTGTAATGCCGTAGTTGCTGCAACAATAATCATAAAGAAAGCAGCAAGCCCTAATTTAGAAAAATAAGGTTTTACAAATTCTTTGATAATTCTTTTAACTAGATATTTTGAGCTGTAATCAATCATTTTCTAACCTGACCATTACCTGTTACTTGATATTTATATGTAACTAATTGCTCTATACCAACCGGTCCTCTAGCATGCATTCTTCCAGTAGAAATTCCTATTTCTGCTCCTAAACCAAATTCTCCACCATCAGCAAATTGGGTTGAGCTATTTAGCATCACAATAGCACTATCGATTTTTTGTAAAAACTCATTTGCAGCATCTTTATTTTCTGTAATAATTGCATCTGTATGAGCGGAGCTAAATTTATTAATATGTTCTATAGCCTCGCTTATATTATTAACTGTTTTAATTGAAAAAATAGCATCTAAATATTCAGTTGCAAAATCCTGTTCATTTGCAATTAAAAATTCTTTAGCAAATTCTCTAGCAGGAGCATCAGCTCTAATTTCACATTTATTATTAAATTTTTTAGCTATTAAAGGAATAATCTTAGGTAAAATATCACGATCAATAACCACTGATTCCGTTGCCCCGCAAATTGCTGTGCGTCGCATTTTTGCATTAAAAAGGATATTAACGGCTTTTTCTAAGTCAGCGTCTTTATGAATATAACTATGACAATTACCATCTAAATGTTTAAAAATTGGAATTGAAGTTTTGCTACTAACCATCTCAATTAAATTCTTTCCTCCTCTTGGAATTATAACATCAATACCTGTTTTTAAAGCAAGCATTTCAGATAATAATTCTCGATCACTATTTGGTAAAATTTGTATAATATCTTGCGTTAAATTAAATTCTAAAAGAGCTTGATTTAAAAACTTCATAATTGCCAGCGAACTATTAAAGCTATCACTTCCTGGTCTTAAAATTGCAACATTTCCTGATTTTAAACATAAACCCCAAGCATCAATGGTAACATTTGGTCTTGCTTCATAAATAATTGCAATAACTCCAAGGGGAACAGTAACTCTCTGTATTATTAAACCATTAGGTCTTTTATCAGAGTAAATAATTTTCCCAACTGGATCTGGAAATTTAGCAATTTCTGCCAAAGAATTAGCAGCAGAAATTAGTCTTTCTTTATTTAAATTTAAGCGATCAACATATGCAGAGTTTTTTCCAGATTTTTTTGCAATCTCTATGTCAATTTTATTAGCTTCTAATATTTCCTCATAATTATCAATTAATAAATCCCTTGCTTTTAACAGGGCCGCATTTTTTAGTTTATCATCTAAGATAGCAGATATTGTAAATGCTTTTTTTGATTTAGTAACAATATTGGCAATTATATCCTGATTCATAATTAATAAATTACATTCTCGTAATTAATTTCTCCATTATTTAAATTAGAGTTATTTTTTATATATTTTTCATAATTTTCTTCTTTAAATATTTCAAATATTATATCTTTTTTTAAGGTTGAAGGTAATGGTTGTTTGCCAGTATTGCGGTCTATTTTTACAAATTTAAGGCCAGAAGGAATCTTAAAAGGGCGGGACTGAAAATCTTTTAATGACTCTCGCATAATATCAACAAAAATTGGCACAGCAACAGAAGAACCAGTTTCATTTAATCCCAAGGATTTAGGGGTGTCAAATCCAGCCCAAACTCCTACAACAAGATCAGGTGAAAATCCAACAAACCAGGTATCATAACTATCATTAGTAGTTCCGGTTTTGCCAGCTACTGGTTTAGGTAGATTTCTAGCTCTCCATGCAGTTCCTCTTTGCACCACTCCTTCTAAAAGTGAAGTCATTTGATAAGCTGTTTTGGAATCGGTAAGAATTTCTCTATTATCATTTAATTCAGGTATTAAAATTTGATCTTCCTTTAGCTCTCTAGCTATATTACAATTTTCGCATAATCTATTGTCTTTTCTAAATATAGTTTTACCATTTTTATCTTGTACTTTTTCAACTGCGTAAGGTGTTATTTTTTTTCCTCCATTAGCAATCATAGCATAAGCAGTTGTGATTCTTAACAAGTTTGATTCCTCTGCGCCTAAAACTAGGGCGTAATTACTTACTGGGTCATCACTAATACCATATCTTTTTACTACGTCAGCGATTTTATCCAATCCAACCATTTCTGAAAGACGAACTGTAACTACGTTTCTTGATTTCTCTAATCCTAATCTAAGAGGGGTAGGGCCATAAAATCTATTAGAATAATTCATAGGAATCCAGTAAGTTCCATCTTCTTTTTTCATTCTAACTTCATCATCAATAATAATTTGATTAGGCATAAAATTATTTTCAAGAGCTGCAAGATATATAAATGGTTTTATAATAGATCCAGGTTGTCTAACAGCTTGGACGGCTCTATTAAATTCTGTTTTGCTATCATTATATCCGCCAACCATTGCTAATATTGCTCCATTATGAGGATTCATTGCAACCACAGCGCCATTTATTTCAGGTATCTGTCTTAATAGATAGTTATTTTCTTGTTTTGGTTTTTTTTCAACATATACAACGTCTCCAATTTCAAAAACATCAGATATCTCCTCAACATCAATTAAGAAATTTTCATATTTTTCAGTTATCTCATTATATTTCGCATCTGGTTTTTTAGCCCATTTCAAATCTTTTAACGTGATAAATCCAGTTTTTTTATCATTGATAATAATATTAGCAGCTTCATCTAAAATTTCCGTTACTACGGCTAATTGCCAATTTTTCTCTAGATAATAATCAGGCTCTGAGACTTTAGAGAGTTCTTCAAGATAATAGTCAAAAGCAGGATTATTATCTTCTTCGGAGTTCTTTATATTATTTTCTTTATCTTCGTTATAAGGAGTTATTTTTGCAATCTCTCCTCTGTAACCATGTCTTTGATCATAACGATGCAAGCCCTGTCTTAGCGCTTTAAAAGAGATATTCTGAATATTTGGGTTTAATGTACCATGAATAGCTAGGCCATTTTCAGTAAGTTTCTTTTCGCTATAAATATCAGTTATTTCCTTACGCACAAACTCACCAAATGATCCAGCTTGAATTAAATTTCCAGAATTTCTATTAATTAATTTTATAGGGGATGATAATGCAAGCTCAGCTTCTGAACGAGAAATCTTTTTTTCATCATACATTCTTCTTATGACCCAGTTTCTTCTTGAAATAGCACCATCATAATTTTTTCTTGGATCTAATGAGGTTGGAGCCTTTGGTAAAGCTGCTAAAAAAGCGGCTTCTGCTATTGATAATTCATCAAGGGGTTTGTTAAAGTAATTTAACGCAGCTGCTACTATTCCATATGATCTGTAGCCAAGATAGATTTCATTTAAATAAATCTCTAAAACTCTTTCTTTGGACAATGTTTTTGAAATTCTAACAGCCAAAATAGCCTCTTTTATCTTTCTAGTTATTGTACGTTCTTTTGTAAGCAAAATATTCTTAACAACTTGCTGGGTAATTGTGGATGCTCCAATAAAATTTCTACCTTCTTTAAATCTAGTAATATTTTGCCATACAGCCCTAATAATTGCTGAAACATCTATGCCAGAATGATAGTAAAAATTACTATCTTCAGCTGTTAGAAAAGCCTCTTGTATGTGTTTTGGTATATATTCTAATTCAATAAATGAACGTTTTTGCAGGGCGTATTCATCAATTAACTCTCCATCTTCAGCATATAACCTGCTTGTTATTGGAGATTCATAAGCAGATAACATCTCATGATCAGGTAAGGTTTTGCCGAAGTAAAAAAAAGCGGTTCCAGCTGCTAATAAGGCAAACATAAAGAGCCATACTATAATTTTAAATAATAGCCATAATTTATTTTTTATTCCGCTCATCAAATTTTTCTATAGCAAGATTATAAATTTCTTTTTTTGTTATATTGCTAATTTCACTTAAGAATTTACTAAGATCCTTAACTGATAAATATTTGCTACCAATTTCGATAACCTTTATTAAGTCATTTGTAAAGGTAACATTTTTTTTATCGATGTCATTATAAAGCAAAATAACAAATTCTCCTTTTAAATTTTTATTTTGTAATTGTGAATATATATCCTCGGTTCGAGAAAAAATCTTTTCTTCGTGCAATTTTGTTAATTCGCGAACTACGCAAATCTCCTTTCCTTTAAAAATATCTGCAAGAGCTTCCAGTAGAAATAATACTCTATTAGCTGCTTCAAAAAATATAAAACATGTTTTTTGTGCTTTTAATTCATTTAAATAATTCCTTAGGCTCTCATTTTTTCTGGGTGGAAAGCCTAAAAAAGTAAAATTATCAGTAGGTAAGGGAGAACATGATAAAGCTGCGGTAATAGAGCTTGGACCGGGAATAGGATAAATATTTAAATTATTATCATAAATATCTCTGACTAACTTATAACCTGGATCAGAAATTAAAGGTGTACCAGCATCACTAACTAGCCCAACTGAATGACCATTCTTGATTAAATCTATGATTTCTTTTCTTTTGTTATTAGATGATTGTTCATTATAAATTTTAATTGATCTATTATGATTAAGATATGATAAAATTTTAATAGTTTTGCTAGAATCTTCAGCATAAATATAGTCCAGATTTATCAATAAATTAGCAGCTCTAATTGATAAATCTTCCATATTACCAATAGGAGTAGCAATTATGTAAAGTCCAAAAAGAGGTTTGCTTTCTAATATTTTGTGATTTATAAGCGAATCACTATTCATTTTTTTGTATTATGAAATTAAAAAACTTAACTATATGCATTATTCTGTTTTTTACAACTTCATGTATAGATAGCACAAATGAATATAATGAGAATAAAATAATTCAGCTTCCTCCAAGGATCGAAAAGCAAATAATTAAAGAAAAATTCTCTGATCTACCTTTTGAAAGCAAAAAAGAAATTAAAATTGCCATGTTACTACCTTTAACAGATAAACATGCAAAAATAGGTAAAGATTTATATAATGCTGCTAAATTAGCTTTATATGATCATGGTGACCCAAGAATAGTTATATATCCAATAGACACTAAAGGTAGTAGTTTTGGAGCTATTAGCGCAGCAAAAGAAGCAATTGAAAAGAATGTTAATATAATTATAGGCCCTGTATTTTCAGCAAATGTTAAAGCAATAAAGCCGCTTGCAGAAGAAAATAAACTCACAATATTTACTTTTTCAAATGACACTAATATTGCAGAAGAAAATATCTATGTATTAGGTTTAGGGGTAGAGCAGCAAGTGGATAGAGTAGTGCAATATGCAAAAAATCAGGGTTATGAATATTTTGCTTCAATTGCTCCTGCAAACCAATATGGCTCAAAAATAGCTTTTCAATTAAGAGAATCTGCCGGAACTAGTGATAAAACTCTTAAAACAGAGTTCTATAATACTGAAAAAGATTTGGATTCCAACGTGAGAAGGGTTGTAAAAACTCTCTCTGAAAGTCCAGTTAACGAAGAAGGGATTGCAATATTCCAAGAAGATATTACAGAACAAAAATTAATATATGAAGAAGAAAGAGGCTCTATAAGTGATAATGATATATTAGAAGAGAAAGATAAGTTTTTTAGAGAAACTCGAGATATAGATGATTATAAAAGGGCAATAGTAATAGGTGAGGGGTCAACAAAATTAAATGATATAGCCAAAATATTAACAAAAAGAAATTTATCCAAAGATATTAAGTTGCTAGGATTATCGGTATGGGACAAAAATCACTATTTAAATAATCCTTTATATGAAAATTCATGGTATGCAGATTATGCAAAAGAGAATATAAAAATATTTGAAAGTCATTTTTATGAAAATTTTGATTATGATCCACCAAGAATTTCAATTTTAGCGTATGATATAGTCTCAGTAATTTCTGCATTAGCATCATATCATGATGAAAATGACGAATTTACATTACAAGCAATTAATAATCCTGTTGGTTTTTCAGGTGTTTCAGGTGTTTTTAGATTTAGAGAGGATGGCGTTGTAGAAAGGCTGCTTGAAGTTTATGAAGTTATAAACCATTACGGTAATAGTTTAGATCCCGCGCCTTTTCAATTTGAAGTTGAAGAAAATACTAAATTTTAACTTGCAATAGACTAATAATTCGAATAGAAAATATTCTAAATATAAGTAATTATTTGGAGGAAAAATGGAAGTTAAATTTTCAAAGCTAAGCTTACCAAGCAGAGGGGTAGCAGTAATTTTAATAACTAAAGAAAATCTCAATTCAGAGAATCTGGCTAAATTCACTAGAAAGTCACCAGTAAAATTTTCAGCTGATTATGGTCAAATTATACCAACTTCTCAACCAGATGAGCATGATTTAGATTTAGTAATATTAGTAGGTCTTGGTCAAGCAAGCAAAATATCAGAAAATAAAATGCGTAATTTAGGGGGTAAAATAACCAGTTTTTTTCAACAAAATAAATTAGAGCAGGCATCTATTATCATAGACGAAATTGAAAATACAATTGTCGAAACTGGGCAAATAGCAGCAGAAATTGCCTATGGCATGAATTTAAAAAATTATCGTTTTGATAAATATTTATCTGAAGAAAAAAAGGAAAAATCTAGCAAAATCACAAAGTTAGATTTTAGGCTTGAGCAATCAGATCAAGCTATGAAGCTATATGACGAATATAGCAAAATCGCTGAGAATGTATATTTTGCTCGTGATTTAATCTCAGAGCCAGCTAATATATTGACAACAGAGGCATATGCAAAAATATGTAAATCACTAGAATCCTTAGGATTAAAAGTAGATGTTTTAGGAGAAAAAGAGATGAAAAAGCTTGGTATGCATAGCCTATTAGCAGTAGGGCAAGCAAGCATTACCGAGTCACAATTAGTTGTTTTAGAATGGAAAGGAGACGCAGACAAAGATAAAGCTCCGTTAGCTTTTGTTGGAAAGGGAGTTGTGTTTGACACTGGAGGAATATCATTAAAACCAAGCTTAAATATGGATGCTATGAAAGCAGATATGGGAGGGTCAGCAGCAGTTGTCGGTCTTATGAGAACTCTTGCAACAAGAAATGCAAAAGTAAATGCTATTGGAGTTATTGGCTTAGTTGAAAATATGCCAGGTGGAAATGCCCAAAGGCCAGGAGATATAGTTACTTCTATGTCAGGGCAAACAATAGAATGTTTAAATACCGATGCAGAAGGTAGAATGGTATTAGCAGATGCTTTATATTACGCTAAAACTAAATATAACCCAGAGCTAATTATTGATCTTGCTACATTAACAGGAGCAATAGTAGTAACCCTAGCAGATGTTTATTCAGGTTTATTTTCAAATGATGATAATCTTTCAGAAAAGCTAATAGCAGCTGGTAAGGCAACAGATGAAAAATTATGGCGTCTTCCTATTGGTAAAGAGTTTGACGAAATGATTAATACCCCAAATGCTGATATGAAAAATATCGGAAATGGAAGAGGAGCAGGAAGTATAACAGCTGCGCAATTCTTACAAAGATTTATTGGCGATACTCCATGGGCTCATTTAGATATAGCAGGTACATCAATGAAAGATAGAGCAACAGATATTTCAGCAAAAGGAGCAACTGCATTTGGTGTTAGGTTGTTGAATAAGTTTGTGAAAACCAATTATGCATAATTTTTAAATTTTAAATTGATCTTTTGGCGGCTTTTTCACAATATTTTCTCATTAATATTAAAATATTACTTTAAAAATATAATTAAAAATCCATCCAAAATCTCTAATTTAAATATCATTTTGTTTGGCGGCTTTTTCACAATATTTTCTCATTAATATTAAAATATTACTTTAAAAATATAATTAAAAATCCATCCAAAATCTCTAATTTAAATATCATTTTGTTTGGCGGCTTTTTCACA
>JADHLN010000006.1 GCA_016780625.1 Rickettsiales bacterium | reverse complement strand
TGGCAAATTAAAATTGCGTTATTTTTTGCGGCATTGAGCTTTCCGTAAGTTTGATAAGCAACAGGGAAGTCTTTAATGATTTCGCCTGAATCTAAATAAATAGGATTTTTCTTGGCTATATTAACAATATTACCAATTTTACATTTTTGATAATTTTTTCCAAAAAAAGATTCTTTTAACAAATTTATAATTTTTAACTTATTAATTATGATAATATCATAAATAAAAAAAACTAGACACACAAATATTAATAATTTTAATATCAAGTAATTCTTACAGCTAAAATATGCAAAAAAAACTAGATCAAATAAGAGATAAAATAGATAAGATAGATAAAGAAATAATCTGTCAGTTAGAAGACAGGTTAAATTTAGTAAAAGAAGTTTCTAAGTTAAAACAAGAAAATCTAAATATTTGCTTTATTAAGGCGAAAAGAGAGGCTGAGATGGTTAAAAACCTTATCACCTCTACTAACAAAATATCCAGTGTGACGATATTTCAAATATGGCGCCAGATAATATCTCTGTCTTTACAGACTGAAAGAGAGTTTGAGGTTAATTTCTATTCTTCTAACATAGATAATGATAATAATATCCGAATTATAAGAGAATATTTTTCTGCGCTAACAAAGATTAATAAATATAATAATAAGTCTCTTTTAAAAAACACACACAAAGCTGAAGATGTAATCATATTAGATAAAAAAGATAATGAGCAATACGAATTCTTGCTTAAAAACCAAGATTTTAAAATATTTGCTAGACTTCCAGATATTGACCCTTCAAAAAATTATCAAAGCAGCTTAAATGCAATTGCAAAACTCGATGTTAATGTAGATGATTTTGAAAATATAATAATATTAAGTTCTCAAAAAATAGGTGAAGAATGCTTAAAAAGCTGCTGTAAAATTAATATCGCTAAGCAAAAATTTTGCATTTATGAATTGACCAAAAACCAATATAAAAAACTAAAAAATAAATATGAAATTAAATTAATTGGTGGTTTCTCAGAAGTTTTTACTTGATCATCTGAAATAAGGGGTATATAAAAATACTCTTTAAAAACATCTATAAAGGGTAAAAATTATGCCAAAATACTTAGTTTTACTTTCGCTTCTTGCTACATCCATATTATTCTTTTCATCAGATCAGACCCATGCTAGCAACAAATTTGTAACAATAGGTACAGGAGGTGTTACAGGGGTTTATTACCCAGCAGGAGGAGCAATTTGTAGGCTTGTTAACAGGCAAAGGAAAACTCATGGTATAAGATGCTCAGTTGAATCAACTGGTGGTTCAATTTATAATTTAAATGCCCTAGAGCAGGGAAATCTAGATTTAGGTGTTGTGCAATCTGATTGGCAATATCATGCTTATAATGGCACAGGTCCATTTGAAGGAAAAGCAAGAAAAAACCTTCGTACATTATTCTCTCTTCATACAGAGATTTTTACAATAGCGACTAGAGAAGGGGCTAACATAAACAGCTTAGAAGATCTAGTAAATAAAAGAGTTAATATAGGAAATCCTGGCTCAGGTCAAAGAGCTACAATGGATGTAATAATGAATGCTAAAGGTTGGACTAAAGATACTTTTAAGCTAGCTTCAGAGCTTAAAGCATCTGAGCAGCCTCAAGCAGTTTGTGATAATAAAATAGATGCAATGATTTTTGCTTCTGGTCATCCAAATGGTGTGATTCAGGAGGTAACAACTTCTTGTAATGCAAAATTAATTAATATCGGCGGTAAAGAAGTAGAAGATATTGTTAAAAATAATAGCTTCTACGCTAAAGCAGAGATACCAGGTGGTATGTATGTTGGCAATCCAGATGATATAAAATCATTCGGTGTAAAAGCTACATTTGTAGCAACTGATGATTTAGACGCTGATGTTGCATATGAAATTGTAAAAGCTGTATATGATAATTTTGACAGCTTTAGAACATTACATCCGGTATTTCAAACATTAAATCCTAAAGATCTAATTTACGGTGGAAATACAGCTCCACTTCATGAGGGCGCAAGAAGATATTTTTATGAAAAAGGCTTAATTACTGCCAAAGATTAAAATATAATTAGCCTGTATAAATGACTAATAAAAATCTAAAAGAACTCCAAGATCTAGTTCTTGACAGCGATACAGGTGGCAGAAGACCATCTGGGTTGAGTTTAAAAATTATATTAGGACTTGCTTTTTCATGGTCAATATTCCAAATCTGGATAGCATCACCATTGCCATTCTTTTTAGCAGAAAATATACAGTTTTTTAAATATTTAGTTATAGATTCAACTAAAGCCAGATATATACATTTGGCATTTGCTTTATCTCTTGTATATCTTAGCTATCCCGCAACTAATAAATCTGAAAAGAAAAAAATACCAATATCCGATTGGGCTTTATGTAGCATAGCATTATTTAGCTCCTTATACCTACTAATATTTTATAATGATCTATCACAAAGAGCTGGAATGGCAACTAAAGGGGATGTTATTATTTCAATTATAGGTCTTGTTTTATTGTTAGAAGCAACAAGAAGGGCATTAGGTCCACCGCTTACAATAATAGCTTCACTTTTCCTATTATATACATATTTTGGCCCATATATGCCTGAGGTTCTAATACATAAAGGACATAACCTAACAAAAATAGCCTCTCACCATTGGCTAGCAACTGAAGGGGTATTTGGTATAGCTCTTGGAGTTTCAACAAGTTTTGTATTTCTATTTGTACTATTTGGAGCATTGCTAGAAAAAGCTGGTGCAGGAAATTATTTTATAAAAGTAGCATTTGCCTTACTTGGTCATTTGAAAGGTGGGCCAGCAAAGGCAGCTGTATTATCATCGGGAATGACAGGATTAATTTCAGGTTCTTCAATAGCAAATGTTGTAACAACTGGTACATTTACACTGCCATTAATGAAAAAAGTAGGTTTTTCAAGAGAAAAAGCAGGCTCTGTTGAGGTTGCATCATCAGTAAATGGGCAAATAATGCCGCCAGTTATGGGTGCAGCAGCATTTTTAATGGTTGAATATATAGGAATACCTTACACACAAGTAATAAAGCATGCATTTATACCAGCGGTTATATCATATATAGCACTTCTTTATATTGTTCATCTAGAAGCGTTAAAAAGTAATATGAAAACATTACCAAAAAAAAATAAATCAACAATAGGTCAGTCATTATTAAGAACAGGAATAATATTTTCATCATTATTTATAATATCCGGTATATGCTACCATTTATTTAATTTTCTTAAAAATAATTTTGCATTTCTAGGGCTTGCTATAATAATAGCTATTTTATCATCTGTTTATATATTTTTAATCAAAATTAAAGCAGGAAATAAAGATCTAGAAGATGATCCAGACAAAGAAATTACAGAGCTACCAGAAGTAGGCCCTACTGTTAAATCAGGGCTGCATTTTCTATTACCAATTGCCGTGTTAATTTGGTGTCTAATGATAGAAAGATTATCACCAGGCTTATCAGCATATTGGGCAACATTTATGATGATATTAATAATGGTTACTCAAAGACCATTAACAAATTATTTTAGAAAAGATTCAAATTACAAAGCGTCAATAAAAAAAGGATTATATGAATTATATGATGGCCTAATATCTGGTGCGAAAAATATGGCAGGTATTGGAGTTGCAACAGCAGCAGCTGGAATAATAGTTGGAGCAGTGACTCAAACAGGAGTTGGTAACAAAATGACTGAATTTGTAGCTATTATATCAGGTAATTCAGTAATGTTGATGTTATTATTTACCGCATTAATATGCATTATACTTGGAATGGGGCTACCAACAACTGCAAATTATATAGTAGTATCAAGCCTAATGGCTAGTGTAATAGTTGAACTTGGCAAACAAAATGGCCTTATAATACCATTAGTTGCCGTACATTTCTTTGTATTTTATTTTGGTATAATGGCAGATGTAACGCCACCAGTGGGTCTTGCATCATTTGCAGCAGCCGCAGTTTCAGGAGGTAATCCAATTAAAACCAGCTTTCAAGCATTTATTTATAGCATGAGAACAATGATCCTGCCATTTCTATTTATTTTTGACAATAAGCTTCTACTTATAGGAGTTGAATCTATCCATGAAATGATAATAATTTTTATTAAATCTACTATTGCAATATTAGTTTTTACAGCAGGTACTCAAGGTTACTTCATCATTAAAAATAAACTATATGAATCAATAGCCTTAATAGTAATATCATTCAGTATATTCCTTCCATCTATATGGATGGATAGAATAGCTCCACCATATTCAAGTTATGAAGCAACAAAAATATATGACATATTAGATAAAAATAATAAAAATATAAGGATGGAAGTATTAGGTATGGATTTTCTTGGTGATGAAAAGAAATTCTTTCTTGATGTTAATTTTGACTCTGAAGGTAAAGCCTCAGAAAAACTACAAAATTATGGTTTAAATCTATATGAAGAGGAAGGAAAACTATATGTATCAACAGTAAAATTTGGCAGTAAAGCATATAATGATGGTTTAGAGATGGATTTTGAAATTCTAAATATAAGAACAAAAAACCAGCAACCAAGTAATATATGGATATATATTCCTACATTATTACTATTAATTTTAATTTATTATCGTCAAAAAAAACAAAAAAATACTCTTGAGGCAAAAAATGTATAATAATATTTTATATCCAATCGACATATATGAAGAATCATCATATGATCAATCGCTTCCAATTGTTCTTGAATATGCAGAGGCTTTTAATGCAACAGTACATGTAATGACTGTTATACCTGATTATGGTATGGCAATTGTATCTCAATATTTTCCAAAGTCATCCGTTGAGAAAGTAGTTGAAAGTACCAAAGATGCACTTCATGATTTTGTTGATAATAAATTAAAAATCACAAAAGCAGAAATAGGAAATATTATAGTTAAAAAAGGCGGATCAGTATATCAAGCAATTATAGATACATCTGAAAAAATAAATGCTGATCTAATAATAGTATCTGCACATAGACCTGAGCTAAAAGATTACTTATTAGGTCCAAATGCTGCAAAAGTTGTAAGACATTCCACAAAACCAGTATTAGTAGTAAGATAATTAAATGAGTGATGAATACTCAAAATTTATCAAAAAAGATCTAAATATAATTGCAGAAAAAGTAAGAGAAGAAATTAACCTCCAGCTTAATAAATCAAGTAATAAATTATCTGAAGATATTATTAAAATATTAAAATATTCTGCATTAGCACCTGGCAAAATGATTAGATCCTATCTTGTTTATAATTTTGCTAAAATATCGTCCTGCAAAGAAAGGCAATTTTTAATAATTGCCGCAGCAATTGAAATAATTCATACATATTCATTAATACATGATGATTTGCCAGCAATGGATAATAGTAAAATGAGAAGAGGGCAGGCTGCAAGCCATATAAAATATGGCGAAGATATGGCAATCCTAGCGGGTGATGCTTTACAAACCATAGCATTTAAAATATTAGCAAATTTAGAGTTATGTAATGATGCTAAAAAAATATTAAATTTAATAGATCTAATGGCAGAAAATATTGGTTTTAATGGCATGGTATTAGGACAATATTATGATATATTAAAAAATGATAGAACAAAAGAAGATATAAAAAGAACAGAACAGTTAAAAACAGGAAAGCTAATAGAGTTTTCATGTGTTGCTCCATTTATAATAGCAAATTCATATAATAATGATGAATATGAAGCTGCAGAAAATTATGGTAAATATATTGGTATGGCCTATCAAATAAAAGATGATTTACTAGATATTGATGGAAAAGAAGAGGATATTGGTAAAGATTTAAATCAAGATTTAAATAATAAAAAATTTAATTTAGTAACCCTAATTGGTAAAGAAAAAGCAAAGAAAGAATTAGTGAGTTTTACTGATAAAGCAAAAGGGCAACTAAATATATATGCAAATAAAAGTGATAATTTAAAGAAATTTACAGATTATTTAGCCTACAGAACCTCATAAATATTATAATAATGTCCTTAAACGAATTAATTTGGTTTATCTTTAGTGATGAATTAGTAGCAGCAATTATAGTCCCAATGCATCACAAATATGCACTTAAATCAGCCTTGTTATATAACACTAATATATTATTATATGTAGCTGCATTTTTTGGTTCAGCTATTGGTTTAACTCTTAATTTTATATTAGCAAGGATAATAAGAAATGGCTTAAACCTAAAATTCAAACTTAATGAAAGAAAAAAATTAATAATAAGTTCTTTATTATTGTTAATACCAATTGATATATTTGGTTCGGTTGCAAGTTTTCTAGTTGCTATTTCAGGAGTAAAATATAGAAGATATATAACAATCTCTTTGGTTATTTTCTTAATTTATTATAGTTATAAATTTATTATTAATTTTTAGGTTTTAGTCTTTCCTTCCTAAGGCTTGAGATCTTATCGCTTATTCTTCTTTGCTCCTCCTTTCTTGCAGCATTTTCATAGTTAAATTCCTCTTCTTCCTCCTCATCTTCATGAATAAGCTCATCATTATCATTAATTATCTCCTCGATAACCTCCCTATAAACAGGTAGCCATGCTGCTGGATCTTCTCCTGCTCTTAATTTTATTTTTTTCATGATTTTTAAACCTATTTCAGTAGTAGATAAAACCATCATTAAATCTTCGAGCAAAGACATATCTGTCTCAGCTACAATAGCGGCATCACCATGTTTGATAAGTACGTGACGTTCATCCTTCGAAATACCATCTAAAAGGTTAACCTCATTCTTATTTAGCTTAAAAATATTTTGAAATTCTACGCCAATCTTATCCTGCGGTAAAAATATCTGAGTATGAATTTCATCAATTAATATTTTAGTTATACTACTTTTTGTAGCATCTTCAACTGATTCTGATGCTAATATAGCGATAGCATTTTTTTGTTTTAAAGATATAAAAAATTCATGTAAATCATTTGCCAGAAAGGGGTTGTCTATTAGCTTAAAAGCTTCATCAATTATTAATATAGTTGGAGAGCCATCCAGCGTTTTTTCTAAATAGCTCATAAGATAGTAGGTAATTGGCACTTGAATATTTTTGTAACTGGCAATTTTTGAAAAATCTATAC
Source organism: Rickettsiales bacterium (assembly GCA_016780625.1). Taxonomy (GTDB): domain Bacteria; phylum Pseudomonadota; class Alphaproteobacteria; order Rickettsiales; family JABIRX01; genus JADHLN01. Next base: position 29,497 of record JADHLN010000006.1, on the reverse strand, counting down.
CAGTTATTCTTGATTCTTCCAATATATCATTCTCATTATCAAAAACATTGCCAAATACATTATCTGCTAACCATATATCAAATATTTTCTTAAACTCTTTATTTGTAAAAAAATTAGATAACTCAGATAGTTTATTAAACTTACCTGACTCAACTTCATTGACTATATTAGTAATAATTGATGTCTTATCAGGGTTTTGCTTGAATTTAGAAGATATTAATTCTGATTTTTGTATTAATATATAGGATAAAAATCTAGATAATATATTAGGGCTACCTCTTAATGCCTTGAGTGGTGCAAATAATCTATTATCACTATATTTCTCAATTCTATAATATTTACCTCCTAAGGCATTTATAAAAATCTCTGAGCTATTGCTGAAATCTAAATATATAATTCTAGGATTAAATTTCTGCGATTGTGCTAGTAAAAAATTTAATAATACAGTCTTACCATGACCATATGGGCCAATAATCATTGCATGACCATTATCTTCTAGGTGAAAATTGAAGAAATAAGGAGTTTTATTATGAGTATTAAAGCAAGTAACAGCATCTCCCCATTTATTATTATAAGCCTTACCCGTTGGAAAATTAGATAAAGAGGCTAAACCAGCATATGAAGAACTATTTATTGGTTTTCTTCTACAAATATAATAAAAATTGCCAGGAAGCTGAGACCAAAAACAATTTTCCATAGCTATATCTTCTCTATAAATAACTAAACCATAGCTAAGTAAAACATCACAAGCTTTTTTTATGTTTTTTTCTAAAACATCACTACTATCAGCAATAAACATGATAGTAGTTTGTTGCTCACCAAAAGCTGTAATATTAGCCCTATCTTCAGAAAACATCTTAGATAATTCCAAATTTTTCATAAATTCCTTATCATCACCAATCTCAGCTATTTCATACTGATATTTATAATGTTCTAATGTTTCATTTGAGTTTAAAAAATCAATAGTCTGTGTTACTATAAACTCCATAGGTAAAAACAAAAATTTATCAATAGAGTTAAGTGATAATTCGCTATATTCCTTTACAGATAATATTGCTGCAAAATGTTTTCTATCTTCATCAAGTACTTCTAGGCTGTTATTAGCAAAAACAATTTGGCAATATGGTAAATATTTGGATATATCTGCTTTTTTTAGAGGAATTTCTCTTTCTTCAAGGTTAATTATTTTTCCAATAAAACGTAATATTTCTGAATAATATTTACCATCATTTTTAAATATTGTTAGTTTTTTTGGTCCAAAATCACTTAGTTCAGAAATAAAATTATCAGTAACCTGATTTAATTCTTCATATTGTTTATTTAAGAATTTATTTTCTGATATTTTTAATACAGAAAAATTTAAAGTTTTAAGAATATCATTTAGGTTAGTTGATTTGTAGTATTTGGGCTCTGTTATGATAGTTATAAATAATTCATTAACATATTTATCAGACCAGTCATGTAGGCCATTCCAGCCTTTATCTAGATCGCTACAAAAACTATTTGAATATTCAGCATTTAGAGATAAATCTTTTTTTCTTCTAATAGTATGAGTCCATAAAGCAAAAGAATCACTTTTTAAGTGATTTTTAATTGCAGCTCTAATTGATTCTCTAATTGACGCATGTTTTTTATCAAAAATCTCATAGGCAAAGCCAGTAATTTTAATAACCTGAATTAAACTACCAGATTTAGTAATTAAACAATCTTCTGCAAAGTGAGCTGCATAAGGAATAAAGTCTCCGTCAACATCAGAGAATTGCAGGCTATTATTAGACGGCTTTTTATTGAGCATCCTTAAATAAATTACAGAGTTTAATTTATAATAAACAGCAATAAAATTTTAGCTAGGCAAAATTATAAAAAAATTTAACTAGTTTTAAAAAGCTAAAAACATGAGAAAAAAGCCGATAATAAATTATGAGGTTTTAAGAACAGAACAATTTGCGGCATTGATTGCTCCAGTGCTCCCTCCACTTAGTGTTTCCACTAGCTTAGGAGCGCCAAATATAGTAGCTACACCAAGGGCTGTAGATATTGCAAGACCCCAGGAAACTTTTCCTAAAAATAATGATATTCCTAAAAATACTAATGCAAATGCTGCAATAGCTTTACCTACATTACCAGTTAGGAATTTTAATATAGTACATAATGTTGCTTCAAGCTGAGTTTCGGCAGTGCCAACAACATTAGCATGTGCAATTGACGGGTTAAGAAATATAACCAAAGCAAAAAAACTAAAAAGAAAAAAATATGATTTATTATTCATTTAATAACCTCCAAAATTATATAGTAATAACTTAATTATATCATATTATATGTCAAATGAAAAGTTTTTATCAAAGATCTCATAGGCAAAGCCAGTAATTTTAATAACCTGAATTAAACTACCAGATTTAGTAACTAAACAATCTTCTGCAAAGTGAGCTGCATAAGGGAAAGAGTCTCCGTCAACATCAGAGAATTGCAGGCTATTTTAGATAGCTTTTTATTGAGCATCCTTAATAAATACAGAGTTTAAATTATAATAAACAGCAATAAAATTTAGCTAGGAAAAATTAAGGAAATATTTTGATAGGATAAAAATAAAAAAGCCAGCAATAATTTTACTGGCCTTTAATCTGCTAATATTAAATTAGATTTTACTATACTGTTCTGCAATCCTTAGGACTTATTACTCCATCGCCGCCCGCGCTTCCACCTAGTGTTTCCACTAGCTGAGGAGCGCCAAATATAGTAGCTACACCAAGGGCTGTAGATATTGCAAGACCCCAGGAAACTTTTCCTAAAAATAATGATATTCCTAAAAATACTAATGCAAATGCTGCAATAGCTTTACCTATGGTACCAGTTAGGAAGTATAATATATTACATAATGTTGCTTCAATCTGAGTGTCGGCAGCAAAAGCTTGCGAAGGGTTAAGAGCTATAACCAAAGCAAAAAAACTAAAAAGAAAAAAATATGATTTATTATTCATTTAATAACCTCCAAAATTATATAGTATTAACTTAATTATATCATATTACTTGTCAAATAAAAAGTTTTTTCTTATCAAGCCTTTACCATAGCAAAATTTATGCTATTTTATTAACTAAATTATTTAATAAGAATTAGTGAAATATAATAATAAAAATTTACCTAAAAATTTACATATACAAACAAATCTAGTAAGGGCCGGTAGTAAAAGAAGCAATTATGGTGAAACTAGTGAAGCTTTATTTCTTAATTCTGGTTTTTGCTATAATAAAGCAGAAATTGCTGAATCAAGATTTAATGGTGAAGATCCTGGTTTTGTCTATTCTCGCTATGTGAATCCTAATTTAAAATCTTTAGAAGATAAGTTGGTAACTCTAGAAAGAGGGGCTGAGGCTGCTTGTGTAGTGTCAAGTGGTATGGCTGCAGTATTTGCAGCTATAATGTGTCAGATTAAAGCTGGAGATCATATTATAGCAAATAAAGTTTTATTTGGTTCATGCTATCACATTATGGCAAATATATTACCTAATTATAATATATCAGTTGATTTTGTAGATGGTAAAGATAATGAGGCTTGGCAGAAAGCAATTAAAAAAAATACTAAATTAATATTTATAGAGAGTCCTGCTAATCCTAATTTAGAATTGGTTGATATAGAGTATTTGGCTAATATTTGTAAAAAAAATAATATATTTTTGTTAGTGGATAATATTTTTGCAACTCCATTATCCCAGGCTCCTCTTGAATTAGGAGCAAGTGCAGTTATATATTCTACAACAAAGCATATGGATGGTCAGGGAAGGACATTGGGAGGTGCGGTAATTGGTTCTAAAAATTTTATTGATGAAAAATTACAGCCTTTCTACCGTCACACAGGCCCAGCTCTTAGCCCTTTTAATGCTTGGGTTGTGCAAAAATCTTTAGAAACATTTGCTATAAGATATGATTATCACGTAAAAAATGCAGAAAAAATAGCTGTTTTTCTTGAGTCTCATTCTAAAATTGAGCAAGTAATTTATCCTGGTTTAAAGTCCCATCCTCAATATAATTTAGCAAAAAAGCAAATGATTTCAGGGGGGGCTTTAATTGCCTTCAAAATTAAGGGGGATAAAAAAACAGCTTTTAAATTTATGAATAATTTAAAAATTATTGATATTTCTAATAATCTTGGAGATGGTAGAACATTAATTACTCATCCATCAACAACCACTCATTCAAATATAGATAAGAAAGAGCAGGTTAAAATTGGTATTACCGAAAATCTTCTAAGGGTTTCAGTAGGTATTGAGCATATTGATGATTTGCTAAATGATATCAAGCAAGCGCTGTAAAATGAAATAGGAAATAAAATGGCAGGACATTCAAAATTTGCAAATATAAAACATAGGAAAGCAGCTCAAGATTCAAAAAGAGCCAAAATATTTACGCGCCTTATCCGTGAAATTACTGTAGCTGCTAAATCAGGAGATTTAGATCCTGAAAGCAACCCCAGATTAAGAGCTGCAATTATCGCGGCAAAATCTGCAAATATGCCCAAAGATAAAATTAATAATGCAATAGATAAAGCATCATCTGACAATTCGGCTGATAATTATGAAGAGTTAAGATATGAAGGATATGGGCCGGCTAAAACAGCTATAATAGTAGAGGCTTTAACAGATAATAGAAATAGAACGGCTTCATCTGTTAGAACTATTTTTAACAAAAATGGTGGTCAGCTAGCTGAATCAGGAAGTGTTTCTTTTATGTTTGATAGGAAAGGAATAATAAGATTCGCCAAAGAAGATATTAATGAAGAGGAGTTGTTTGAGCTTGCGGTTGAGGCTGGAGCTGAGTCAATTGAAAGTAATTCTGAATTTTATGAAGTTGTTACATCCCTTAACGAGTTTTCAATAGTAAGAGATGAAATCTTAAAAAAATATGACAACCCTACAAATATGGGGCTTGAATGGTTGCCTAAAAATTTAATAGAAATAGATGATGAGCAGCAAGAATCAATTGCAAGATTGGTTGAGGCTCTAGAAAATGATGATGATATACAAAATATTTATGTTAATATTTAACTTATAAAAGTGATTATTTTTGCCATTGATCCTGCCTTAAATAAAATAGGCTACGCAGCAATAGAAATATTAGCTGATAATTCTATTAAATACATAGAATCAGATATAATTAACGCTAGTAAAGAGGAGTCACTAACTGCAAAGCTATCTTTAATTATTAATAATATTTCATTTTTGCTAACAAAAATTAAACCAGATCATATTGCAATTGAAGAAAGTTTTGTTAATAAAAATCCTGCAAGCTCCTTAAAATTAGGTCATGCTAGAGGAGCAATTATTGCCACAGCACTTCAATATAGTGATAAAATTTTTGAATATAGCCCAACTCAAATAAAAAAATCCATAGCTGGTAATGGTAGAGCGGATAAGGAGCAAGTTCAAAGAATGGTAAAATTTATGTTACCAAAAGCAGTAATGAAGCATTATGATGAATCTGACGCATTAGCAATTGCTTTAACTCATTTTTATATAAATAGAACAGAATCTAAGATTATAGCTAATAGTTAAAATTAAGCGGCCAAGAATTTAGACCATTCTTTTTTATTAGTAGAATTAAGTTTTTTATCTAAATCAATAGCTTTTTTGATTATTTCCTCTGCCTGATTTGTTGGGTCATAAGAGATAGAAGGCATTTCGCTGAAGTTATCAGACATTATTATTTTAATGCGTTTTTTTAGATATTTTTCTAATTCAGATGAAGATATGCCCAATTTATTTAGCAGGAATTCTGAAAAAATATCAAATTCTTCATGTGGCAGATTAACAGATATTTCTCCTATTAAAGCATGAACCGCATAGGGGCTTGGTTTGTTATATTTTTTAAAAAAAGATTCCAGAGTGGATTTAAGTTTGGGATAATTTTTGCTTTGTATCAAATGTAAAGAAACTCTGTATAAAGCAGTAGCTTCCTTATATGATATTCTCTCCTTTAACATATCAAATAAATAAAGTTGAAAATATATTTATAGCTAGATTTATAAAAAACAATAAATTTATCATTTTATCTATTTGCTTTCTTCTGATTTCTTTATTAAAAAGATAGTGGATATAAATGTCGAACATTTAAGGCATTAAAAATTACTATATTAATAAAATTATTGAGGAGTAAATGTCACAATACAGAATCGAAACTGACTCTATTGGCGAAATAAAAGTTGATAGCAGCAAATATTGGGGAGCTCAAACAGAAAGATCATTGGAAAATTTTAAAATAGGCACCGAAAAAATGCCTAAAACTTTAATAAAGGCATTAGCAATTTTAAAAAAATCTGCTGCCTTAGTTAATTTAAAAAATAATAAATTAGATCAAGAAAAAGCCGAAGCTATCATTAAAGCTGCCGATGAGATAATTTCAGGGTCTTTAGCTGATAATTTTCCATTAGTTGTCTGGCAAACAGGCTCTGGTACTCAAAGCAATATGAATATTAATGAAGTAATATCAAACAGAGCTATAGAAATATTAGGTGGAGAGTTGGGTAGCAAAGACCCTGTTCATCCTAATGATCATGTTAATATGGGGCAATCCTCAAATGATACTTTCCCAACTGCAATGCATATAGCAGCAGCATTGGATATAAATGAAAATTTACTTCCTGCATTAGAAAAATTACATGCCTCATTACTAGAAAAGCAAAATAAATTTAAAGACATAATAAAAATTGGTAGAACTCACTTACAAGATGCGACTCCATTAACATTAGGGCAAGAATTCTCTGGTTATGCTACCCAAATAAAATATTCTATAGCAAGAGTAAAAAATACATTACCAAATATATATCAGTTAGCTCAAGGTGGTACAGCGGTTGGAACAGGTTTAAACTCATATGCAGCTTTTGCTAAAGAGTTTGCTGAGCAAGTTCAAAAATTAACAAATTTACCATTTATTACAGCTGAAAATAAATTTGAAGCATTAGCAGCTCATGATGCTATCGTAGAAACTAGTGGGGCCTTAAATAATATAGCGGTAAGCTTGATGAAAATAGCTAATGATATTAGGCTTCTTGGCTCTGGTCCAAGGTCAGGCTTAGGAGAAATATCATTGCCTGCAAATGAGCCTGGTTCATCAATCATGCCTGGTAAAGTTAATCCTACGCAATGTGAAGCTTTAACAATGGTTTGCAGTCAAGTTATGGGTAACCATACTACTATTTCTATAGCTGGTTCAAATGGTCATTTTGAATTAAATGTTTTTAAACCAGTAATGATTTATAATTTATTACAATCAATAAATTTAATAGCAGATGGCATAAATAGCTTTAATGATAAAGCTGTGATAGGCATTACTGCTAATGAGGGCAATATTAAAGAATTAATGGAAAAATCATTAATGTTAGTAACAGCATTAAATCCACATATTGGTTATGATAATGCTGCTAAAATAGCAAAATATGCTCATGAAAAATCATTAACTCTTAAACAAGCAGCATTAGAATTAAGTTTATTAACAGAAAGTGAGTTTGATTCTTATATTAAGCCTCATGAAATGATTAAGCCAAAAGCATAAAATGATAGGTTCTCTTAGAGGAAAAATAATAAATATTTTTGATAACTCAATATTGCTTGAAGTAAATAATACTGGCTATCAAGTTAATATAGGCTCCAGAAACCTTGCCAATATTCAAAAAAATGATGAATTATTTGTCTATATTCATACAGCAGTAAGAGAAGATGATATATCCTTATTTGGCTTTTTTGATATTGCTGATAAAGAGATTTTTTTAAAGCTCAATAAGGTAAGTGGTATTGGTGCAAAAACAGCTCTAAATATTATAGGTGTATTAGATGCTAGAGCTATAATAGATGCTATTTTATTTGAAAATAAAGCTGCTTTTACACAAGTAAGTGGTATAGGCGCTAAAGCTGCGGCTAGGATAATAAATGATCTAAAAGATAAAGTAGAAAACAACATAAGTAACATTATTTCAATATCACAAGATAATAGCCAAAAAGATAATAATAATTTATTAAGAGATTCATTATCAGCATTAGAAAATTTAGGTTATCAAAGATCGCAAATATTGAATATAGTTAAAGACATAGTTGCAGATGAAAATGATTTATCTCAAATAATTACCAAATCATTGCAAAAATTAGCTAAATGAAAGATTCACGTATCATAAATCCAGAAGAATCAGTTGAAGAAATAGGCAATATTTTAAGGCCAGATTTTTTGAATGAATTTATAGGCCAAAAAAACATCAAAAATAATCTTGCAGTTTATATAAATGCTGCAAAAAAATTAGAAACTAATCTAGATCATATTTTATTTTTCGGACCTCCTGGTTTGGGCAAAACAACTCTTGCAGGCATTATAGCCAAAGAATTACAAGTAAATTTTAAGGCAACAACTGGTCCAATTCTTAGTAAATCAGGTGATTTAGCAGCTATTTTATCTAATTTATCTGCAAATGATATTTTGTTTATCGATGAAATTCATAGAATGAATACCCAAGTAGAAGAGGTTTTATATTCTGCTATGGAAGATTTTAAGCTAGATATCATAATAGGGGAGGGGCCTGCAGCAAGAACGGTAAGAATTGATTTGCCTAAATTCACCTTGATTGGAGCAACAACAAGGATGGGTTTAATTTCTAATCCTCTTCGAGATAGGTTTGGTATACCTCTACGCTTAAATTTTTATCATATTTCTGAACTTGCAGCGGTAATAATAAGGGGAGCTAAAATATTAGATTTTGTAATATCAGAAGATGCAGCAAATGAGATCGCTACAAGGTCAAGAGGTACTCCTCGTATAGCTCTAAGATTACTAAAGAGAGTAAGAGATTTTGCAATATATGAAGATTTAAAAGAAATTGACGCTAAAATTGCCAAAAAATCATTGGATATTCTAGAGGTAGATAATTTTGGCTTAGATTCACTAGACAGAAAATATTTAAATTATATTAATGAAAATTATCAGGGCGGGCCCGTTGGTATTGAGACTATTGCTGCTGGCTTGTCTGAGCAAAAAGATTCAATAGAAGAAACAATTGAGCCTTATTTGTTACAGCAAGGCTTAATAAGCAAAACTCCAAGAGGTAGAGTAATAACTGAAAAAGCTTGTCTTCATCTAGGAATAGAATACCCCAAAAAATTAATTGATTTAATGTCATGATTTCAAGTGATAATTTTAGAATATATTATGAAGATACTGATGCAGGAGGTGTTGTTTATTACGGTAATTATTTAAAATATGCTGAACGTTCACGTACAGAATTTTTAAGGAAGTTAGGGATAACTCATAAAATTGCTCATGCAGAACATAAAATTCTATTTGTAATAAAAAATGTAGAGATGGAATTATTAAAACCTGCAATATTAGATGATTTAATTACGGTAAAAACAAATATTTCAGAAGTTGGGGGGGTGCAATTATGGATGGAACAAAATATATATCTGGAAAATACAAAAATTTGTTTTATAAAAGTGAGAGTGGTGATTGTTAATGAAAAATTAAAGCCATCACCCATACCATTAAAAATTAAAAATTTATTGCATAAATGCTTAGACTAATAATTATCATATCTATCAGTTTTTTAAGTGTGTTTAATGCAATAGCAGATGAAAATAATATCACTGATAATGAAAGATTTACAGTAAAAAATATTTCAGTAAATGAGGTAGGTCTAACTTCTGAAGAAGCGCGTAAAAAAGCAATTGCTTACGCACAAAAAACTGCCTTCAGGATTATGCTTGAAAGGTTTTTTTCAGATTTAAAAGATCAAGAATTTGAATTTGAGCAGATAACAAATATTGTCCAATCAATAGAATATAAAAGTGAAATTATTACTAACCAAAGCTACAAAGCTTTGTTAGATATTTCATTTGCTCCTGAGCAAACCAAATTTTTTATCAATAACCATTTATTAAATAAAAAAATAAATAAATTATCCATATTAATTATTCCTCTTTATGATGAAAATGGGATGATCAAACTATGGCAGAAAGGCAATGTTTGGTATGATGCCTGGTTAAGAGGCAAGGCTAGTCAAATTGTAGATATAAAAATATTACCTGGTGATATAGATGATATGATGAATTTCAAAGTTAGCGAATTATACAATATGACAGAAGAGCAAATTGAAGAGCTAACAAAATCTTATCAGGTTAACGAAATTATTATTGCTGACCTCAAATATTATTATCAAACATTAGCAGAAGAGGTAGAGTTTAAAGCTTATTTAAAACAGTTAGGTGATTCAGATAATAGCATTTTAGTAGCAAAGTCGGAAGGCGTAAAAGATGAAAATCATACTAAACATATGGATTATCTAGTAAAACGTATCACTGAAAATATTGAAAATGGTTGGATGAAATATAATGAAGAAACTGAGTCAGCAAATAAGCAAAATTTTATAATTAAAGTAAGTAATTTAAAACAACTACATGAAATGCAAGAAAAGCTTGAAAAATTAGATGTAGTATCAAATTTTAGAATAGATGCTTTCTCAGCAAGATATGCAAAAATTACAATAGAGTTTTTTAACAAACCTCTAGAGGTAATAGACTATCTACAGCAATTTGGCTTTAAAATAAGTAGAGAAAAAGATTTTGTAATATTGCAGTTAAGGTAAAGAATGAATTTAATTACAAAGTTAGTGCTTACATTATTAGTTATCTTAGGCGCTGTTTTTTTCTTACATTCAATAAGCAACATATTATTACCATTCATAATAGGAACAATTATTGCCTATTTTCTTGATCCTGCAGCTAGTAAGTTAGAAAAAGTAAAAATTTCCAGAACTATTGCAGCAATTTTAATTCTTGCTGTATTTATCATTATAATTACAGCTTTTATATATGTAATTGGCCCTATATTATATATTCAAACTAAATCTTTAATAGCCAAGATTCCAGAATATATTAAAGGCATTGATAGCCTTATAGCTCCTTATTTAACAGATTTTTATAGTAAAATTGGTTATGAAGAAAGTTACAATTTTGGTTTATTAAAAGAAATTTCTGAATTTAGCTTAAAGTTTTCTTCAAGTATTTTTAGCAATATATGGCAATCATCATTAAAATTTATTAATTTATTTGTTTTACTATTTATCACCCCAATAGTAACTTTTTATCTATTAAGAGACTGGAATAAAATTGTTACCAATATAGCTAATCTTATCCCTAGAAAAATAAAAAAAGAAACAAACCAGCAATTTAAAGAGATAGATAGAGTATTGTCCGGATATATTAGAGGGCAAACAAATGTATGTTTAATTCTTGGTGTGTTCTATGCTATTTCACTATCAATAATTGGTCTTAATTATGGGTTTTTAATTGGATTTTTAACGGGCATAGTTTCTTTCGTGCCATATTTTGGAGTTTTTTTAGGTATGTTTATAGGTGTTGTAGTGGCAATTTTCCAATATAGTAATCCATTATCAATAATAATAGTTCTAATGATTTTTATTATAGGGCAATTTATTGAGGGTAATTTTATTACTCCTAAATTAGTAGGTAATAAAGTTGGCATTCATCCTGCTATTATTATTTTTGCTTTGCTAGCTGGAGGAAGTTTATTTGGCTTTGTTGGAGTATTATTTGCTATACCAACAATTGCAATAGTTGGAGTTTTGGTAAGATTAACTGTAAAAAAATATTTACAATCAAAATATTTTTTAAATAAATAAATAATAACTAATTTTTAGGTACATTATGCATTATAAACTTATTTTTATATTTTTAGCTCTCATTTCATTTACTAGCTGTGCTAATTACTTGCCTAAAAAAGAAATAGCCAATAAAGAAGATCTAACTGAAGTAGAATTTCCTTTTGATTATACTGAGTTATCATACCCAATTGAGCAGGTTTATACTGTTACAATAAGCTCTGAAAACTTGACAAATTATAATGAAGAACTTAATAAAACTCTAGAAAATGAATTTGACGGTAAAAATATAAACTATTCATCAAAAGATCAAAAACTTAAATCTGAATTTAAGCTCAAAGATTCTTTTAAAATAGTTTCTAAAAATTTATATTGCCGTGAATATTTTCAAAAAGTAAGATATAATGATGAAGAATTTGCTCATAATGGGGTTGCTTGTAGAGTGGCACCAAAAATTTGGAAGAATTTAACTAGTAAAAATTAAAAAAGGTTATCTTATGTCATTTAATGATGAAAAAATTTTTAACGGAGACATATTAAAAGGAAAAAAAGGCCTGATAATGGGTGTTGCCAATGATAAATCTATTGCATGGGGAATTGCAAAAGCTGCGCACGCACAAGGTGCAGAATTAGCTTTTTCTTATCAAGGTGAAGTTTTGGAAAAAAGAGTTAAGCCTTTAGCTGAATCTATAGATTCAAAATTACTAGTGGAATGTGATGTAACTAATCAAGACTCAATTGATGCTTTATTTGATAAATTAAAGTCTGAATGGGGATCAATAGATTTTGTAGTTCATGCTATAGCATATTCAGATAAAAATGAATTAAAAGGCCGATATGTTGATACAAGCCTAGATAATTTTATGAAAACAATGCATATTTCATGTTTTTCATTTACCGCAATAGCACGTAAAGCAGCAGAAATAATGAATAAAGGAGGAAGCTTGCTCACTTTAAGCTATTATGGAGCTGAAAAGGTAATGCCTCACTATAATGTAATGGGTGTAGCTAAGTCAGCATTAGAATCAAGTGTTAGATATCTTGCAGCTGATCTAGGAAGAGATGATATAAGAGTAAATGCAATTTCTGCTGGGCCATTAAGAACATTAGCTGCTGCTGGCATAGGTGATTTTAGATATATGCTAAAATGGAATGAATATAATTCACCATTAAAAAGAAATGTAACAACCAATGATGTTGGAAGAAGTGGTTTATATTTAATAAGTGAATTAAGTAGCGGTGTTACTGGTGAAATACTTTATGTTGATTCAGGGTTTCATGTGGTTGGAATGAAAGCGATTGATGCTCCTGACTTAACCATTGTAAAAGATGAGTAAGGGTAAAAACTCTACAAAATATAACAATCATATCTACAGAATATTCTATTCTTTTTTTAAGCCAGAATTTTACCAATATGTAGCATATCAACAAAAAGGCTATGGTTTAAAAACAATTATTTTTATATTGTTTTTTTCCTTTTTTATCCCGACTTTAATCATATATAAGTCATTTTCTTCATTCGACTTTGCTGAAAGTAAAAATGAAAAAATAATAAAAATTAGAGATTCTATATCTAACTTTCCCAAGATAAAAATCATATCTGGTAAATTAGATATAGAACAAAACCCAATATTACCTATTGTTATTAGCGGTACATCAGAAAATAATAACCTTATTACAATTGATCCTGATAAAAATTCATTAGTAGCAACAAATTCATTAATTCTATTCTCTAAAGAAGGGGTATTCTTTGATAGTATAGAGATTATATCATATTTACTTAATATATTTGGCTATAATAACATTCCCATAAATCAAATGAAGGTAGAGGCAAGTTTTATAAATTATAATAATGAGAATATTACCATTGATAGTAATTTAGTAGAAAGCACTATACAGCTATATGTAAATAATTTAGGTAGAAATTTGTTGTTTTCAGTTCTACCAATAACATTTGTGATAAGTATTTTATTAAAAATTATTGAAATATTTGCCTTATCATTAGTTACAAGCTTATTGTTGAAAAGAAAAAAACTAGCATATTCATATAAAAAAATATTTGCTATAACTGCTGCTGCCTTAATTCCGTCATTATTTTTAAAGTCAATAGATGCTATAAGCATGTGGTCCTCAAATATAATAGGAAATTCTGCATATGGAGGTTTAATAATATTAGCAATTAATTTTTATTTTATTTCTTTTGCAGTAACTGCAATATCCACCAAAAAAACTAATTAATAACTATCACTGAATTAATTATTTCATCAATATCTCCATCCAATACAGCCTGAATATTAGAAGTTTCATAATTTGAGCGTAAATCTTTTACCAATTGATATGGTTGCAATATATATGATCTAATTTGATTACCCCATCCTATTTCTGTTTTTGCAGAATTTTGTTTTTGTTCATTTTCTTGTTTTTTTCTAAGCTCTAATTCATATAATCGCGATTTAAGCATTTTAAATGCCTCTTCACGGTTTTTATGTTGTGAGCGTGAATTTTGGCATTGAACAACAATATTCGTTGGTAAATGAGTTATTCTTATTGCTGAATCTGTTTTGTTTACATGCTGACCACCTGCACCAGATGCACGATATGTATCTATCCTTAAATCTTTATCTGCTATTTCTATTTTTATTGCCTCATTAATTTCTGGATAGACCCAAACGCTCGCAAAGCTGGTCATTCTTTTGCCGTTTGAATTAAAAGGGGATATTCTTACTAATCTATGCACTCCAGATTCATTTTTTAAAAAGCCATAAGCATTAAGAGCTGAAATCTTTACTGTAACAGATTTAATCCCGGCCTCATCTCCTTTATGCTCATCAAGTATTTCTGCTTTAAAATTACGAAGATCTGCAAATCGTAAATACATTCTTAATAGCATCTCTGCCCAATCATGACTCTCTGTGCCACCAGCTCCCGGATGTATTTCAAGAAAGCAGTTATTAGAATCTGCATCTCCTGAAAAAAGTGCCTCTATTTTAAATGATATACTATCCTTTAAAATAATCCTAAATTGCTTTTCTATTTCTGTTAAGCTCTCAGGATCAGAATCACCCTTAGATAAATCATATAATTCTTTATAATCAAAAAAGTTACTCTCTAAATTTAATAATCTATTAAGTTTTTTAGAGATATTATCTTTTTGTTGTAGAGTTTTTTTAGCAATATCAGGATCGTCCCATAAATTTGAATCTTCAACTAGCTTTTCTAATTGATCTAGCTCTCCTTTTAAAGCATCAGGGTCAAAGATAGCCTCTTAAAATTTTAAGATTTCTGCTTATTTCATCAATTATTTCTGATATATTCATAAAAAAACCATTATTACAGACAAATTGAAATGGTGGGTCTGGGTAGAGTTGAACTACCGACCTCACGCTTATCAGGCGTGCGCTCTAACCACTGAGCTACAGACCCACTTTAAAAAGTAAGAAAGACTTTATAAAAATTATCCCGCTGTTTGTCAAGGTTGACATTTAATTAATATTTTAAATAATCAATAAAAATATTGGTAGATTTATGAAAAACATAATAATTTTTATCTTATTAATCCTTTTTTCCGCATGCAGTAAGCCCACAATACAAGAAAAAGCGCAGCTAGACCTTCCAAATTGGGTAATTAATCCAAATATTAAAGGTAAAATATCTGCAGTAGGTATTGCCCCTAAAAGCAGAGGAGGTCTACAAATCCAAATACCTCAAGCTGAAGCAGATGCAAGAGCAAATATAGCCGCTATTTTACAAACTGAAGTCTCAAGAATTACTAAAAATGCTATTAGATCTGCAAAAGTATCTGATGTTGAAGAATTTGATAATATTTTTAGCCAAGCAACTAAGAATTTAGTCAAAAAATTCCCCTTAGCAGGTAGTAAAAGAGTAAATATGTATAGAGATAATAATGATGGTAGTCTCTATATTCAAATGGCTTTAGATAGCGAGTTAGTTAAAGATTTTTTTGAAGAAAACCAAGAGATATTAGAAGAGCAGCTAAAGAACGCTTCTACAAAACAAGAATATATTAATAAAGCATCAAAAGCTGTTGAAAAACTCTATGAAGATTTAGATAAAGAGTTAGATGATTAGTAGATTTCCTGCATTGCTAATTTTTGTATTTTTGTTGTCTTGTACAAAAAATCATGAATTTAATAATAGAGAGCAGCATAAAAACAAAATTAAACAAGAATTTAAGGAGTTATTTAAGGAGTTAGATGAGAAGTAAAATCGAAAAAGCATTTCTAGTAATTATTTTTTCAACATTGTGTAATTGCAGCATCAAAAAAGATGAGAATATGCTTGTAGTATCAAATAACCAGATAGATGCAGAATATTTTTCTTATGAGAATAAGGCAAAAGATCCATATTTTATTGATTCAAAATCATTAATTGAAAATTTGATCATCAACTAGATTTCTTTGCAAAATTCATAAAGTTTTTGATAATAAAAACTGTAAGCCTTACATTGTGCACTCTAATAAAATCGCAATAGTCATATATTTTTGAGGCCATTATTGCCGTAAGGTTATCACGATCAATCTCGTTTTTTGGTTCAAATTCCTCTAGAAAAGATTTTCTGGAGTGACCCACATAAATTTTATGTCCTATATCTTTAAATTCTTCTAGCTTGCTTAGTATTTCAAGAGATTGCTTTGAGTTTTTGCCAAAGCCAATCCCAACATCAAAAATTATATTTGATTTTTTGATACCTTCTTTAATAAGTAGATCTGCTTTATTATTAAGCCATTCTCTAAGGTTTTCAATAACGTCAATATCTTTCGGGAGGGTTATTGATTTATCAGCAGGTATACCAAGATTATGTGAAATAATAATTGGCATATTTGCATCTGCCACCACATTAATTATATTAGGATCACTACTACAAGCGGAAACGTCGTTAATATAATCTACTCCATATTCAATAGCTTTTTTTGCTGTTAATGAATTTCTAGTATCGATGCTTACCTGTTTTTTTTTGCTGTGAATTAAATCTATTAATTTAGGTAAAATATAACTTAGTCTTTGCCATTCTTCGCTCTGTGAAATAGGTGTGGCGTTTGGTCTGGTGGATTCAGCGCCTATATCTATTACATCAGCTCCATCGCTTATTAAGGTGATAGCTTGCTTAAAAGCTGTTTCAAGATTGAGATATTTTCCTCCATCAGAGAATGAGTCGGGAGTAATATTGAGTATTCCTACTATTTTTGCCATGAGATTTTAAAGAGTTATTTTGTAATTAGTTTTTTTAATATTATCGCAATCAATAGACACCTCAGAGATTATTTCTTCAAGTGTTTTTTGAAAAAATAAATCATTTTTTGGATAAATCCACTCTGGGTATATTTCTGCTGCTGGTAAAAAGGCAAAATTTCTTTTTAAAAATTCACTGTGAGGAATGATAAGTTTTTGTGAAAAAGTTACAACATCCCCAAATGCAAGAATATCAATGTCAATCTCTCTTGGTGACCAAAATCCTCTATCCTTTCTTCCAATATTTTTTTCTATTAGTTTAATTTTCTTTAATAAATCCAAAGGTTGCAATTTACAAAATCCACATATAGCCATATTTAAAAAATCTTTTTCCCATTCCTGCGGAGCATCATCAGGTAATAAAGCCTTAGATTCATAGATTGATGAGGCATTAACATCGCTAATTAATTTATCTTCTAGGATAAGATTAACTGCACTTTGCAAGAAAAAAAATCTGTCTCCAATATTAGTTCCTATTCCTAAAATAACTTTATGCACTTTATTTTTGCTTTTTTAATAATAATTTTGTAACCTAGATATATAGGTTATCTACTTATAGAAAGTTAATATGGCAAGTAATTCATTTGGAGATTTTTTTAAATATACAAGCTGGGGAGAAAGCCATGGCAAAGCTATAGGTTGTGTAGTAGATGGTGTTCCGCCCTTAATTGATCTAAAAGAGGATGATATTCAACAATATTTAGATTTAAGAAAGCCGGGGCAATCCAAATTTACAACTCAAAGAAAAGAAGATGATAAAATTGAAATTTTATCTGGAATATTCGAAGGAAAAACAACTGGTACGCCAATATCACTCATTATTTATAATCAAGATCAGAAATCAAAAGATTATGGTGATATAAAAGATAAATTGAGGCCAGGTCACGCAGATTATACATATCAAATGAAATATGGCATTAGGGATTACCGAGGTGGAGGTAGGTCATCTGCCAGAGAAACTGCAATGCGAGTAGCAGCAGGAGCAATTGCAAGAAAAATTATGCCAAGTAATATCAAAATTATGGCCTCAATGATTGAAATGGGTGATATTAAGATTTGCAAAGAAAAATGGGATTATAACACAATAATTAATAATCCATTCTTTATAGCAGATAAAAGCAAAATTAAAGAATGTGAAGATTATCTAACCCAAATTAGAAAAGCTGGAAATTCTGTTGGTGCAAAGATAGAGATAAGAATATCTAATGTTCCAGTTGGTCTGGGTGATCCTATTTATGACAAGCTTGATAGCAAACTAGCTGCTGCCATTATGAGTATAAATGCTGTTAAGTCAGTGGAAATTGGGGCTGGAGATAATGTCGCCAAAATTACTGGTTCTAAAAATGCAGATGAAATATCTGTAAATAACCAGGTAGTAGAGTTCGATACTAACAATGCTGGCGGAATTTTAGGAGGTATATCATCAGGTCAAGAAATCATAATACGCTTTGCTATAAAACCAACTAGCTCGATCTTAATTCCTAAGAAAACAATCAACACAAAAAAAGAAAATACAGAAATATTAACAAAAGGCAGACATGATCCATGTGTTGGAATTAGAGCTGTGCCAGTCGCAGAGGCGATGGCTGCTTGCGTAATAGCTGATTCTTATCTAAAAAATATTGCATTAACTGGAAAAAAATGAAGAAAATTCTAAAATTAACATTTTTTATTTTAATAACTTCTTGTGTAAGTAAAATAGATAATGCTGAAATACCAAAATGGTATTTATCGCCTCCCAAAAATAACATTGAAAATCTCTATGGTGTTGGTGTTGGTAGTAAGGATCAAGCTGTTAAATTTGCTTTAAATAATATTTCAGAAAAAATATTAGTAACCATATCATCAGATTATTCTCAGAATATTTCTGAAGCAAAGTTAAATAATTTAAGTGAATATGAATCAAGGGTCAGTCAAAATATAGATTCTAATACCTTATCAATAGAATATAGTAATTATGAAGTTGAAAAAACAGCAAATATTTCAGATAAAACATATGTATTAGTGAGTGTAAGCAGACAGGAAATAGCAAATAAATATATCTCAGAATTAAGAAATAATAATAAAGAGATAACAAGTTTATATAAATCCTTACAAAAAGAAATTCCTGTAAGAAAATTAATTATTATTAATAAAATAAAGCCACTGATCCACAAACAAAAATTAAATATAAAACTATTAAATAGCTTAACAAAAGATAATGATTTTACGGCAAATTATCTTGATTTCTATCAAGAAATTAAAGAGGAAGAAATAAAAATAAAAAAAGATGCATTAATTAATATTATCTCAAAACCTTCAGATTCAAGAATTGCTAATGCATTAAGTGAAGCTTTAAATAAATCTGGTTTTAATGTTAGCTATAAGGAAGAAAATAATAACAATGTTATTTTAAGGATATCTACCAAAACAATTCATCAAGAAATATATGGTTCACACATGGTTAAGATTAATTTAAATTTAAAATTAATAGAAAATTATGGAAAACAAATTGCTGAAAAAAATATCGAACTTAAGGGCTCTTCGAGATTAAATTCATCTGCAGCCATTGATTCTGCGATAAAAGATCTAAATAAAAAAATATCAGAAAGCGATATATTTACAATATTAGGTATTTAAGATATGCAATTTAAATTAATAATAATTTTCGCTTTATTAATCAACATATCCTGCGCACCAACCATAAAAAACTTTGCTAAATATGATAAGCAGCCAATCCTTAAATCTGAACTGATCAATAAAGAAGAGTTAGAAAAAAATATATCTTCTGTTGTTGTTTTTCCTTTTAATAATAAGAATCAAAAAAATAAATCTAGCCTTGGAAACGCTTTAGCAGTCAATATAGAAAATATCTTAATAGCAAATAAATTAGCAAATCTTCAAGATCGTAATGCTTTTGATAAGCTAGAAAAAGAAATCTTATTGGCTGAAATAACAGATAATAGTACAAGCTATAAAGGGCCTATAAAAGCTGATTTTGCAATTTCGGGTGAAATTAGTGAGGCCTCATTTACTCACAAATTTATAGCAGCTAAATATGTTTATAATAGCAATTCATCAATACCATATAGAATGCCTCCAAAACATAAATATACGGCAAATTTTTCAGGAAATATCAAGATATATCAACTTCCAGAATTAACAGTGAAAGAAATTATACCACTTAAAGCTAATAGCACTGTTTTTGAAGATGCAATAGAAGAGAGGTCATGGCTTGTAAATAGAAAAGTGGATACATCAAATCTAAAAAATGAGAATGAATCCTTGTTAAAAGAGGCTGCATTTAAATCGCTTAAGAAAACCCAACATATCTTAAAAAATATTTTTTCTAACTATAGAAAATCATATATTCTGGAAAAAAGATATAATGGTAAAAAATATATTTTTAAAATTTCAACTGGCAAAAACTTTAACTTAAAACATGGACAAAAAGTTAAAATCTTCCAAAAATTAAAAACTATTAATCCTCTCACCGACAAAGAAACATTAGAAACAAATCAATTAGGCACAGGTGTAATAAGTAATATTATAAACAAGAATTCAGCTTGGATTATAGTAAAAGATAAGGATGTTGCAGGTAAATTAAAATTAGGTGATTTTGTAACAGTTATCTATCCTAGATCATTTGCAAGCTATATATAATCATGGTAATATATAACTATCTTGGAAAAAAATATTTAAAATTATTATCCATTACAACTTTAGTAATAATATTGCTTGTTTTGTTAATAGATTCTATTGAATTATTAAGAAGATTTGCAAAAAAAAATATCGAAATTAAAAAAATTATAGAAGTTTCTTTATTAAAGCAAACACCCTTATTAATCGAAATTCTGCCATTCATAATATTAATCTCCTCTATATTTTTTTTTACAAGGCTTAGCAGTAACTCAGAAATCACCATTATGAGATCATCTAGCCTAAATAGTAAGAGTATATTTATATATCCACTATTAGTTATATTTATAATTTCACTAATGGATATTAGTTTTTTAAGGGTAATGGCTAACAAAAGCAAAGAAAAATATGAATATATTATGAAGAATGATTTTGGCGTTGCAAAAAAAGTAAACCATAATCATTTATGGTTTAAAGAAAATTCAGATAAGCCATATATCTTTGGAGCAAAAAAAATTAAAATAGCAGATAAAATTTATTTTAACGACCTAATAATTATTAATTTAGATAAAAATAATCAAGTAATTACAAAAGCAAATAAAGCAGTTTTAGAAAATAAATTAATTAAAATGTCAGAGGTTAAGATTATTGATGGAGAGCAAAATATAAAAAATATAAAAACATTAAATTTACCAATGACTATAGATTCTGATTTAGTAAAAAATAGATTTAGTCATCGTAATATTGATATAAAAAACCATTATGCAATTCATAATTTAATTATTAAGATAATATCAGATCACAAATATGGTGAGAATGTAAAAAGCTATAAAATATTATTGCATAACATGCTTGCTAGAACATTATTTTATATTTTTTTATTTTTATTAGCAGCGTATTTTTGTATATTTCCCCCAAGATATAAAAAAAAATTAATTAATATTATTATCACAATATCAATATCATTTATAGCGTTTTTCATATTAAATATATTATTTACCTTAACATATTCAGGTAAAATTAATTTATATTACGGTATATGGTTACCTAATATAATTTTATTATTAACGGTAATTAATTTAAATATAAAAGCTGAGCTAGGTAAAAAAATATGGAGTTAGCAGAAAAAAGAAGTTTAGCAGTAAGCTGGTTTAAAAATCTTCGTGATTCAATATGTTTGGAATTTGAAAAAATTGAAAAGGAGTTTGACTCCAGAGCTACTAGTAAATTTTCTTATAAAAAATGGAATAGAAATGGAGGAGGTGGTGGCGAGATGGGTATCATGTACGGTAAAGTTTTTGAAAAAGTAGGCGTAAATATATCTACTGTATATGGGGATCTTTCTAATGAGTTTAAAAATAAAATTCCAGGTACAGAAAATTCAGCAAAATTTTGGGCTAGTGGAATTTCAATAGTTGCTCATATGAATTCACCATTAGTGCCAGCTATTCACATGAATACTAGATTCATAAATACAGAAAAAATGTGGTTTGGAGGTGGCACAGACTTAAACCCCGCAATTGAAATAAAAAAAGATACAGAAGATTTTCATTCTGCCTTAAAAAAATGCTGTGACAAATTTAATCATGAATATTATGAAAAATATAAAAAATGGTGCGATGAGTATTTTTATATAAAACATAGAAAACAAGCACGAGGAGTAGGAGGTATATTTTATGATTATTTAGATAGTGGTGATTTTGAAAAAGATTTTGCATTTACAAAATCTGTGGGTACGACCTTTTTAGATATTTTTCCAAAATTAATCAGGCGCAATATGGGTAAAGAATTTAATATTAAACAAAAAGAAATACAGTTAATAAAAAGAGGTTTATATGCAGAGTTTAACCTTATTTATGATCGTGGTACGAAATTTGGCCTTATGACAGATGGTAATATAGAAGCAATTCTTATGTCATTACCTCCAATTGCGAAATGGCCTTAATAAATTATTTAAAATACTGTACAATTCCCTATGATAATGTTAATTAGAATTTTAAACCAGATGATGCAATTATGAAAAAAAATTGTTTAATTTTATTTTCATTATCAGCCATTTTTTTTATTTTTGGTCTAGATATTTTTTTTATTAAAAAAGTTAATGCCTCAAATGAATTAAAAGCCGTTCCAGAACTTGATCTAAATATTGAAGAAGATATTATTCTGGGAGAAGATAATGCACTAAAAAATAATAGCACAAATATTGAAGAGGACAGTAAACCAGCAGAGAAAAATATCCAAATAGTTGATGATCAAGAGCAAATAAAAATTGAAAATGCTCCAGAATTACTTGAGTTTGAATCAGAAGATAATTATGATATTTTAGATAATGACCCAACAAATTTTTCTAATTTTGATAATATAAATAAAGCAGAAACGGTTATTGATTCTGGCGAAGATTTAACAGTAAAAAATAATAATATCATAAATGAAGAAAAATCTGATATAATAGCTGATAAGCCAATAAAAAATAATGAATTTGAACGCCTTTTATCTGAAGCATTAGAAGAAGATATAGATGAGGATGAGGCTAAATTAGATTCAGAGATAATTACAAAGAAGCCAGAAGAAGAGATAGATTTAATAGAAAAATCAGGGGAAGTAAAAGAGGGTATAATTAACGATAATTTTAATAAAGCTGAAATAAAATCAGAGACAGCTATTGATCAATTAGATAAAGAAGAATTTGATATTGAGATTATTGAAAAAGAATTGCCTGCTATTGAGCAAGTTAATAAAGAAGTAATAAATAAAGAAAAAGTTAGTTCTAATGAGTTAATAAATGAAGATATTGAAAAAAATAATGAAGTTCAGGATGAGGTTATGGTTTCTGCTAGCGACAAAAAAATAATGAAGATTAACGCTAAAAAGAAATATTATATCTCATATTTAAATCATATTAACCACCCTTTATTTTCACCAATAGAATTTGATCCTGAAAATCCGCATTTAGATCCTCTAGTATATCAAGAAGAGCTTTACCAAATATTATATGCTGCAATAATTCAAAAAAATATTGATGTTATTGAGGCTACTACAAGAAAAATAGGTGTAAATAAGGAGATAGCTGTAGATGGAATGCCACCAATAGCTTTTGCAGTTAATGAAGGTGATATACATATATTAAGCAAGATGCTATCATTAGGATATTCTCCCAATAGATTTGATGATAATGGCAATAGCCCATTACATATAGCAATTTTAAATGATAGGCCAGATATGATAGTAGAATTAGTAAGGTTTGGCGCAGATATAACTGCTGCTAATGCTGTAAAAATACGCCCGCTAAATCTGGCTTATAATCTTGGTCGGGATGATATTATTTATATTTTAGAGAAAATAGGGGCGCATAATATAGGTGACCATAGATCTCTAAATAGTTTTATATTAGATAATTAAGAATTCTAAATGAAAATATAGAAATAAACGTTAAATATAAAAGCGTATGTCTATATGTAAAAATAATTCAATATGATATTTTTCAAGAATATTTTAACGTTTAGAAAACTGAAATGATTTTCTTGCTTTCTTACGTCCGTATTTCTTTCTCTCAACAATTCTTGAATCTCTAGTTAATAAGCCAGCATTGCGTAATAATTTACGAAAGGCGGTTTCATTAAGCTCAACTAGAGCTTTGCTAATAGCATGTCTCAATGCTTGAACTTGAGCGCTTACTCCGCCACCTTTAACTGATGAATAAACATCATATTTTTTTAGAGATTCAGTAACAGCAAAAGGTTGGTTTGCTATAGCTTCTGCACTTTCATCACTAAAATAATCTTTGAATTCTTTTTTATTTACAATTATTTTGCCCTTTCCTTCTTTAAGCCAAACTCTTGCGATAGATGTTTTTCTTTTTCCTGTAGCGTAAGATCTGTTATCAGAGCTTTTCTTTTTTTCAGTTGTTTTTTTTGCCTCAGCTTGTTGTTTAACTTCTAAATTAATTTCCATAATTAAATATTATTTATTTTTTTTGTTAAGATTAGCAAAATCTATTTTTTCAGGTTTTTGTCCTTCATGTGGATGATTTTCACCTTCGTAAATATATAGGTTTGAAAGTTGTTTTCTTCCTAAAGGCCCTCTAGCAAGCATACCTTTTACTGCTTTTTGAAAAAGTTTTTCAGGGTTTTTTTCAAGCAATTTTTTTGCTGATATATCTTTGATTCCACCAGGATAACCAGTATGCCAATAATATATTTTGTCAGTAAGTTTTTTGCCTTTCAAGCGGATCTTTTTAGCATTAACAACAATAACGTTATCTCCGCAATCAAGAAAGGGAGTGTAATCAGCCTTATTCTTTCCTTTTAATATTAAAGCAACATGCGAAGCTGCTCTACCAAGTACAATATCTTCTAAATCGATAATATACCATTTTTTATTCAGATCTGCTAACTTATTAAATGTTGTAGCCATTATTCAAATTTTTAAAAAATTGCAAGATGAGGATTATATGTTGCTAAAATTTAATAAGCAACTAAAAAAAGGGGTTCACTTTTAAATTTAATAAGTTAAGAATTATAATCATGATTAGAAACATATTTTTACTATTATCTTTAAGTCTTTTAGCATCATGTTTTGGTGGTAAAGAAGAGAATCTTAAAAGTCCATGTGTTGGTATTGAAAAAAGTCCATGTGGTCCAAAAAAACCTGTTAATTCTTGGATATCTTAATATTAACAGATGAATATTGGCTTGCTTGGAGGTTCTTTTAATCCTTGTCATAAGGGGCATATTCATATTTCAAAAAATGCCTTAAAAGAATTAAAGCTTGATGAAATATGGTGGGTGATCACCCCTTTAAATCCCCTCAAGGAAAAATCTGACCTAGCTGATATTAAAGATAGAGTTTTACAAGCAAAAAACATTCAAAAGCCATATTTTATAAAGGTAAAGTTATTCGAAAAACCAAACGAAGCAAATTATTCAGTCGATTTAATTAGAAGCATCAAAGCAAAATACCATTCTGATCGCTTTATTTGGTTGATGGGAGCTGATAATCTTGTAAATTTTGTTAAATGGAAATCATATCAAGATATTATAAAAGAAATTAACATAGCTGTTTTTCCTAGAGAAGATTATCTAAAGCAAGAAAATATTCTTAACACAGATTATCATAATTATTTTTTAGAATCTGAATTTGCATCTTTACTAAAAGATAAGCATCCGCCATATTGGACGGTAATTAAAATGAATAAAATAGATATCTCCGCAACTAAAATTAGGAATCAAAAATGATAAGCACAATAGATATAATCTCCTTAATTGTTTTTTTTAGCTGCTGGTTTGGTTACTCAATATTAACTTCATTAAAAGAAAAAGATTCTGCCAGTCTTTTTAGTATTATGTATAAGCATAGGTTAAAATGGATGACCGAAGCCTTAAAAAGAGAGGATAAATCTGTAGACGTAATAACTCTGGGTAATTTAATGAAATCAGTAAGTTTTTTTGCTTCAACTTCAATATTAATAATAGCAGGATTGATACCATTATTTGGTTATGGAGAAAAAATTAATAATTTTGCAGGAAAGCTTCCTTTTGTAATTAGCTCAACTTCTCCCATGTATGAAATAAAAATAATTCTATTAATTAATATATTTATTTACGCATTTTTTAAATATACTTGGGCTTTGCGCCAGTATAATTATGCATCTGTGTTAATTTTAGCCTCAAATAAAAAGCAATCTAATAATGAAGAGTTAGCAATTAGAAATGCCCAGATTCTTGCTAATGCTGCTAAACATTTCTCAATGGGAGTAAGGGGTTATTATCTTGGTATTGCTGTGTTAAGCTGGTTTTTAAATCCTTATCTATTTATTGCAGTATCAATATTAATTATGTTTGTAAATTACCGTAGAGAGTTTTTGTCAAAAGCCCTTGATATAATAAAACTATAATTAATTTTCAGGAAAAATTACTTTGCCATTTTTGATTTTGATAATTACTTCATCGTTTAGTATATTTGCAGCAAATTTGCCAAAAATATTATAACGCCACCCTGACATAAATCTAGTTTTGTTGCCGCTGATAAAATCTTTTAAATCCGCTGAATTAGCTATGTTCTTAATAGCAATATTATGATTTTTGGCGATATATTTTAAATAAATTTTTAAAATATCAATAATTTCTTCTTTGCTATTTGCTACTCTGTTATTCTTATCAGAAATAAGCTCTTCTTTCTCAAGGGCAACTTCTTGAGCTACCTCAATAATATTAACTATTAATTTTTTATCTATGGATCTTTTTAAGATTCTATCATTCAGGATATCTTCAGCTTTTTTTGGCTTTAATTTTGCTAAAGCAATTATAAGCTCATCTTTTATAATAAATCTCCTGGGTCTATTTTCTTTTACTGCTAAATTCTCTCGTAATTTTGCAAAGCCACGTAAATAATTTAAAAAATATGGTGATTCACTATTATGGGATATTCTTTGCCATGCCAAATCTGGTTCTTGATAATAATTATCCTTTTTGTAAATAATTTCGGATTCTTCTAAAAACCATTCTTTTCTTTTTGTATCTTCTAACTCTCTTTGTAGTTTTTCTTCTAATAAAAATAAATATTTTACATCATTAACTGCGTAATTAATTTGATCTGTCTTAAGTGGTCTTAATTTCCAATTAGTTAGTTTATTTTCTTTATTAATTAATTTTTTAGTTATTTTTCTAACTAATTTAGCATAAGAAATTGCATCACCATAGCCAACAAAGCTTGCTGCTATTTGGGTGTCAAAAATAGGGTGGGGTATGACATCATAATTTTTAAAAAATACATCAATATCTTGATCACAGCTATGCATGATTTTTAAAATATTAACATCCTGTAAGATTTCTAGTAAAGGAGTAATGTCAATATTTAATGGATCTATGATGTAGATTTCATCATCTGTTGCAATTTGTATTAAACATAAGATAGGTACAAAGCTTGTCTCTCTAATAAATTCACAATCAAAAGCAATTTTATCTTTTAATTTAATTTGTTTTATAGATTCTATAAATATATTTTGCTTATTAATGAAAATCATTGGGGTAAAATTTTGTCGGTAAAAAAACCATCAACACCATTTTTTTTATAATCAGAAAGAAGATTTTCCTGATTTAAAGTAAAAGCAAGAACCCACAAATCCATATTTTCCTTGATAGCATTAGCAAAACCATTTTTTGCTTTTTCAAGAGACATGCTTACAGCATAGCAAGCATTATTTTTCAAAAAATCAATTATTTCATTATTAGTTGCTTCAGTTTTATATGTGGCAAAAATTATCTTGGAAATACCCAAGCTTTTAATATGTTGATATTCAGCAAAAGAATATATTTGAATAATTAAATTATCTTTTAATTTAGGAGATTTTTTTAATATATACTGACATAATTCAATTATATCAGCATCTTTACTATCAGTAACAATATAACAGTCATTATGATCTTCAAACCATGCAATAATATCATCAAGCGATAATTGCTGATATCCTCCTATCATTTTATCACTCATAAATTCAGAAAAATTACATTTTCCCCTTTTGCCAAATAATTTATATCTAGTTTCTTCAAAATCATGCAATAATATAAATTGGCCATCTTTTGTTTGGCTAATATCAAATTCAATAAAACGAAAGCCATGTTTATAGCTGTTATTTAGAGCTTCTTTGGAATTGCTATAGACAAGTTTGTCAATTTGACCGCAAGCATGAGCTATTAAATATGGTTGCATATTAATATTTAATGTTAATTTACTGATAGACAATAATGTAATTTTTTTTATGATTAAAGTAATTTAATCAATATTTAAGCAATGAAGCAAGTGAATATAGAATTTTCAGATGAATATAAAAAAGATGGTAATTTAAATAGAAATTTTGCTCTTGAGGCAGTAAGAGTAACTGAATTTGCTGCGTTAAGCTGTAGTAGTTGGATAGGTAAAGGAGAAAAAGAAGCGGCAGATCAAGCGGCAGTAAATGCAATGCGTGATTCCTTAAACACTATGGATATAGATGGTACAATAGTAATTGGTGAAGGTGAAAGAGATAAAGCTCCAATGCTTTATATTGGAGAAAAAGTTGGTACAGGAAATGGCCCGGCAATAGATATTGCTCTTGACCCTTTAGAAGGCACAGATTTATGCGCAACTGGTAGCCCAAATTCACTTACAGTAATTGCATTCGCACAAAAAGGTTGTTTTTTACATGCCCCAGATGTTTATATGGATAAAATTGCAGTTGGTAATGGTTTACCTGAAGGAGTAATAGATTTAGATAATTCCCCAGAAAGAAATCTAAAAAACCTTGCAAAAGCTAGAAATTGCGAAATATCTGATTTAACAGCAGTTATTTTGAATAGAAAAAGACATGAAGAATTAATAGCAAAAGTAAGAGAGGCTGGAGCAAGAATAAACCTTATAACTGATGGAGATGTAGCAGGAATAATATCTACAGCTATCCCAAACCCAACAGCTGATATTTATTTTGGCACAGGTGGTGCGCCAGAAGGAGTATTGGCAGCGGCAGCTCTTCGAGCAACAGGGGGGCAAATGCAAGGAAGACTAATATTTAATAATGATCAAGCTCAAATTGATAGAGCAAAAAAAATGGGTATAATCGACTTATCAAAAAAATATGCTCACACAGAAATGGCAAAAGGCGATGTAATGTTTGCTGCAACAGGTGTAACAGATGGTTTTATGCTTCAAGGTGTAAAGCATAGAAAAGGTAGAAATATTACCCATTCTATAGTTATGCGCTCAGCTACAAGGACTGTACGTCAAATAACTACCGAACAGAACCTAAAAAGCTAATATTTTATTTAGCATTCGCTATTTAATAAAATTGAAGTAAATTTGCACTACGTTAAAAAAAAGAGTAATATATAAATATTATGTTTTTTTGAGGTATAAAGCAAGATGAAAAAAGGATTTAGCTTAGTAGAATTATCAATAGTAATTATAATAATTGGCTTATTATTTGTTGGAGTTAGCGCGGGCTCTTCGCT
>JADHLN010000005.1 GCA_016780625.1 Rickettsiales bacterium | reverse complement strand
TAATTTCCTGTTCCCCAGAAGCAAGTAAATCATCGCATATTATAATTGCTTTAGAAAAGTTCTTATTCATAAATTCATTGGCAAATATCTGATAATCACTTTCTATATTTTCTACTAATAAATTAACAACATCATTAAATATAACCTCTTTTTTACCATGAAAATATATTTGTAATTTTTCTATTTCCTTTTTAATTAACTGCCTATCTCCTGATATGTTATTTGCTATATATTCAATAACATCATGATCCAAGCTCTTATTAGGAAAAGCCTCTTTAATTAAGCTAATAACAGTATATTTATCATCATTATAGCAGGGTAGGGCAGCAAGATTATTTTTATTTTCAAATAATTTTCTTAAATTTGAGCTGGGTGATAATTCAGATGCTAAAAAAATAACAAAATTATCAGATTTTTTATTATTTAATGAGTTTTCAGCAATTTTACCAAAATTTGTAGGGCATCCAGATATAATAATTAATTTTCTTTCCTGCATTAATGAAATAGAATTAATTTCATTATCTAAGATAGATGGGTCTTTTTTAATTGAAGAGGCTTCAATATGTGTATAATTCAAATCATCAAAATTTTCTCCTAATATTTGCTTAGTAATATTAATTTTTCTCTCTGATATAAGTCCTGCATCAGGGCCGTATAATAAAAGAGACTCAATATCATTTAGTGAATTAGTGATAAATTTGTCAATCAGTTTTGCTTGAATTTTCATAAAGCCAAGGTTCGTTATTTTCTTGCTTAAATTCAAAATTTGCTATCATCTCGCTATTTTTTAATGTTTTTGCTATATCATCTAAGCCATTAATAAGCGTATCTTTCAATGATTGAGCTATATCAAATTTTATTTCCTGGTTGTTAATTAATATATGTTGTTTTTCTAAATTAATTTCAGCTTCTAAATCTGGAGAAGTTGCAATAGAGCCCCATATAATATCAATAAGGTTTTGAGGTAGTGTAATTGGTAAGATTGAGTTTTTAAAGCAGTTACTATAAAAAATATCAGCATAAGATGTTGCTATTATAACCCTAAAGCCAAAATCTGATAAAGCCCATGGAGCATGTTCTCTACTTGAGCCGCAGCCAAAATTTTTTCCAGCTATTAAAATTTGTGATTTTTGGTATTTTTCTTTGTTTAAGATGAAGTCTTTATTTATATTACCATCTTCAGTATATCTCATTTCATGAAATAAATATTTACCTAAGCCTGTTCTTTTTATAGTTTTTAAAAATTGCTTAGGAATAATCATGTCAGTATCAATATTGTCAAGTCTAAGAGGGGTGATTATTGACTTTATTATTGTAAGTTTTTGCATAATTCTAACTAAAAGCCATAATATAAACATAAACAACTGAATTATGAAGTAATTAATTAAAAAAACAAATAAAGTAATAAAAAATTACAAAAACAACAGTTACTCCTTGAATATATAATTATACCATATATAAGAAAAGCTAATAAATTAACAGGTAAATATGAATTTTAAAAAAATCATGTCAATTTCCTGTCTTACCATTATTTCCCTAAAGCCAGTTCTTGCAAATGAAAACTGCATTCATAGTGCATCACATCTTAAATGTTTGGAGTTTGTAAAAATAAAATCTGCAGATAGAGCTGTTTTTAATATACCAAATTTACATCCATTAATAGGAAAAGATGCCACAATATCAATAGCAGGGGTAAGATCTCCCTCACCATATAGTAAAGATAAATGCGCAAAAGAAGTGGGTAAATTAGCAAAGAATTTTAGTAAATCTTTGTTAAAAAAATCTAAAGTAATCGAAGTTAAAAATATCAGAAAAGAAAAGAGATTCTCCTATGAGGGAGATTTGATAATAGACAATAAAGATATGTCAAAAATTTTACTCAAAAATAATTTTGCGTTTAAAGATGCTGATTTTAAAAATGTAAATTGGTGCGATATTAAAAAAAATATAAATAAGTAAATTTTATGGGGCAAGCCTTGCCCCATAAAAAAATCTAATTAAGAATTAGCTGATTCTTTAAATCTTTTACCAGCTCTAAATTTAGGTTGGTTTGAAGCTTTAATTTGAATTGGCTCACCAGTTCTTGGATTTCTACCAGTAGTAGCTTCTCTTCTTGTTAAGTAGAATGTACCAAAACCAACTATTGTTACTGGTTCATCTTTTGCAACTGAATCCTGTACTGCATCACAAAATGCGTTTATGAACTCGTTTACTTGTGCTTGGCTGTAGCCAGTTTTGCTAGCAACATCTTTTACTAATTGTGCTTTACTCATAATATATAACCTTAATATGTTTGTAAGTTAGTGTATAATTGATAATAAAGACAATTTATAAATCAAGCATATAGTTAGTTTTTTTTGAAAAATACTACTTTAAATATCATTTTTGCTTAATTTATTAGCTAATTTGTTAGTTATCCTTACAGTCTGGTTGGTGTTGACTTCATATAAACTACCTTGCCATTTATAAAAAAAGTTAAATTTTACAGGATAATCAGAATTTTCATGATTTATTAGGGTTTTTATTTCATGTAAAATTTCTGGATTATCTATTGTTACATCTAAATTAATAGATTTAGTTTCTAAAAAATTTTCTAGGCTTAGAATTTTATGGCTGATAATACGAGAACCATTTGCATCATTTCTAAAATTTGCTTTAATAACAATAACGCTACCGTTAAAAAGCAAATCACGACTATTAGATATTAATTCATCATCAAAAATAGAAACATCAATTATACCAGTATGATCTGATAGATTTAATGTTACAAAACGTCCGTTTTTTCCTGATCTTTGTTTATAGCTTATTATTACTCCAGCAATAGTTATTTCCTTTGTAATATTACTTAGTGTAATTAAGTCATCTGAAGTTGTAATATCATCCTTTGTAAGTATTTCCTTGTATCTATCCAGAGGGTGCTCTGTTAAGTAAAATCCAAATGCCATGAATTCATTAGTTAATTTTTCCTTTTGAGAAAAATCAGCGGTTTCTTGTAAAGTTAGTTTGGAAAAGCTTGAATTATCATCATTTGCAAATAATGAATGTTGATTAGATTTTTGTTCATTTTGATAATTCTGACCATATTTAATAATATATTCGATAGAATTTAATAATTTAGCTCTGTTTTTTTCAAGCTTATCTAAAGCTCCTGACCTTACAAGACTTTCTAACTGACGTTTTTGCAGTATTTTATGGGCAGATCTTTTAACAAAATCTTCAAGAGTCACAAATTGGTTTTTAGCTCTAATTTCTTGTAATTCTTGTGTTGCAGCAAGTCCAACAGATTTTAATGCGCCTAATCCATATCTAATAGATTTTACATTATTTAAAATTTCAACTTTAAAATAAGCGTCAGATATATTGATATCAGGAGGCAAAACTGGGATTTTTAATTTTTTAGCTTCTTGAATAAAAAGGTTTATTTTATCTGTGTCATGATAATCAAGATTTAATGTTGCAACAATAAATTCTACGGGATAATTAGCCTTTAAATATGCTGTTTGATAGCCAATTAAAGCATAAGCTGCTGCATGAGATTTGTTAAATCCATAGCCTGCAAATTTAGCTACTAAATCAAAAATATCTGAAGCTTTCTGATTGCTTATTTGATTTTTTTCAGCTCCTTTAATAAAAATTTCTCTTTGGGAATCCATTTCTTTTTTGATTTTTTTACCCATTGCTCGTCTGAGAAGATCTGCTTCTCCAAGAGAATAACCTGCAAGTATTTGAGCTATTTGCATAACTTGTTCTTGGTAAATTATTACGCCAAATGTCTCTTTAAGACACTCTTCTAATAAAGGATGTGGATATTCAATTTCTGAGTTACCATGTTTAGTATCGATATATTTTGGAATATTATCCATAGGTCCCGGCCTATATAAAGATATTAACGCAATTAAATCTTCTAGCTTATCTGGATGCATTTTTTTTAAGCAATCTCTCATTCCTGCGCTCTCTAATTGAAACACTCCTATAGTCTCTCCTCTACCAAGCATATTAAAAGTATTTTGGTCATTTAAATCTATAGAGCTAATATTAATTTTTATATCTTGTTCTAATAAATATTCTTGAGATTTTGCAATTACGGTTAAAGTTTTTAAGCCTAAAAAATCAAATTTAACCAATCCTGATAGTTCGGTATATTTCATGGAATATTGAACAACTGGCATGTCTGATCTGGGGTCTTTATATAAAGGGATTAAATCAAGTAGTTTTTTGTTAGAAATAACTATACCCGCAGCATGAGTTGAGGCATGTCTATGTAAACCTTCTAATTTTAATGAAATATTTAATAGCTTAGCAATTTGAGGGTCGTTTTTTCTTTCTTGTTGTAATAATGGATCCATTTCAATTGCTTCAGCAAGAGTGACTGGATTTACTGGATTGAAAGGAATCATTTTTGAGATACGGTCAACCTGATTATATGGAAGTTGCATTACTCTACCAACATCTTTTAAGACAGCTTTAGCTTGCAATTTACCAAAGGTAATTATTTGAGCTACTCTATCTTTTCCATATTTGTTTTTCACATATTCAATTACTTCTTCTCTTCTATCTTGACAGAAATCAATATCAAAATCTGGCATTGAAACTCTTTCGGGATTAAGGAATCTCTCAAATAGCAGCCCAAATCTTAATGGATCCAGATCTGTTATTTGCAAAACCCATGCGACAATTGATCCCGCTCCACTTCCTCTTCCAGGGCCTACAGGAATATTTTGTTGTTTACTCCATTTAATAAAATCTGAGACTATTAAAAAATAACCAGAAAAGCCCATTTTGGTAATAATGCCTAGTTCGTAATCCAGCCTTTCATAATATTTGTTTTCATCTTTGATATTTTGAGATTTTATAATATTTTCAAGACCTTCTTTTGCTTGAAAAGCTAGTTCTTCATCTTCTGTTTTCTCTCCTGAGCTAAATTTAGGTAGGGTAGGTTCGTTTATTTTTGGAAAGAAGCTACATTTTTTTGCAATTAAGACAGTGTTATCAATAGCTTCTGGTAAATCTTTAAACAAAGATCTCATTGCGCTAGGTGATTTAAAATAATGTTCGCTTATTATTTGCGAGCGATGGTTATCATCATAATATTTATTTTCTGCTATATAGCTAAGGATTTTTTGCGCTTCAGAAAGATCTGCAGAGGCATATTTAACATCATTTGTAGCAACGATTGCAATATTTTTATCCTTAGCGATATTAAGTAATTTATTTTCAACAAATAATTCATTTTGATAGCCAAGGCGAGATATCTCTATAAATAGCTCATCTGCAAAAATATTTTGATATTTTAAAATAAGTTCTTCAGCTAGTTGGATCTGAGATTCAGCTAAATTTTTATAAATATTACCTTCCCTATAGCCAATTAAGCATATTAGGCCTTTACTATATTTAGTGATGTTATTAAAGTTAGATATTCCAATATCATTATCACTTTCTAGATATGATAAGCTTACAATTTTTAAAATATTTTCATATCCAATTTGATTTTTGGCAATTAATAATATTTGATCGGTTAGTTTGTTGCCTAGGTCAATTTTAACTGAGCAAGCTATTATTGGTTGAATGCCAGATTTCGCTGCGCTAGTTGCAAATTCAAGTAAACCAAAAAAATTACCTCTATCCGCCAGGGCAAGAGCTGGCATTTCATATTGCCTAGCAAGAGATATAGATTTTTCAATGGTCATTGCGCCATAACAAAGAGAATAGCTACTTATAACTCTTAAATGAATAAAATCTTCCATAGTTACTTAAATGAGGTACTTATTTGGATGTTTGCAAAGTTGCAAAAAACAAATTAAATATAATATTTCAAAGAAAATATTGCAAGTATAATGAAAATAATAATTATTGGTGCAGGAGTTGTTGGTTTAAGCACCGCCCTTAAAGCAACGGAGGAAGGGCATGAAGTAATTTTGATTGATAAAAATAATTGTCCAGCTGATGAAACATCAGCTCAGAATGGAGCTCAGTTAAGCTATTCTCATGCAATTTCAATAAGTAATTTAGCAAGTTTCTCAAACCTATTTAAAGGATTATTTTTAAAAGATCAGACATTATCTATAAAATTAAAAGAGTTTTTAAGAAGCGTTAGTTGGTTTGTAAAAATTTATTTAAAAAAATTCTTCAATAAAAAATCCTATCTAGCAGCTTATTATAATTTCGCCAAACTCAGTAAAGATGAATTTGCTTATTTTAAAAAAATATTACCAAATTTAGAGATTAATAATTCAGGATCTATTCATCTCTTTCATAAGAAATCATCTTTTGCAAAATTTCAAAAAATCATAAAAAGACAAGATGTGTTTGAATATGATATAGTAAATCAAAATGCAGAAAAACTAACAAATATCAGTAAAAAAATTTACAAAGCGATTTATTTTCCATGCGACCAATCATGTGATACAAAAAACTTTGCTAAATTGACACTAGAATATCTTAAAAATAAGAAAAAATTCAGATTTATTAATAATTGTGAGATAGAAAATTTTATTATTAATAATAATATTATTAACGCCGTAGTTACATCTAAAAAACAAGAGATTAAAGCAGATCATTTTATTTTGGCATCAGGAATAAATAGTAGTAAAATTTTTAAAGAATTAAATTTTAATTCCCCTTTAGTTGCTGTAAAAGGTTATAGTATTAATTTATATGATATAAATATTGACGATTCTTTGATAGATCATGATAAAAAAATGGTTTATACAAATTTGGGAAAAAAAATAAGGGTAGCAGGTTTATATGATTTTCATGGCCCAACAAAATTTATTTCTCCAATTAGAGGCTTGGTATTTAACAAGGTAATTCTAAAAAAATTTAATAAAAATAGCAAAAAAGAGAAATTATGGATAGGCATTAGAAATGCTACGTCAGATGGATTTCCAGCAATTGGAAGATCAAAAAAAATAAAAAATTTGTCATATAATATAGGTCATGCAAATCTTGGCTGGACTCTTTCAGCTGCAAGTGCTAAAATAATAATAGATGGTTTAAATGATGAGTTTAATCATAACTTTGAAATGATTAAAGCGAGTAGGTTCAATATATGAAAAAATTAAATATACCTTGTAACTTTGGGAATACTATTCATAAAATTGACTTTTATATAGGTAATCCAAAAGCTGACAACCATCCAATTCAAAGTCAAAATCACTGGTTAAGTAGCGAAAGAGGTGGATCAGTCTCAACGGAAATATTAGATAGTTTGAAAAAGCTTCATGAATTATCCAAAAATAATGATGTGGATTTCAGTGAGTTATGTAGTTATGCCATAGATACATCTAATTCTTATTCTGAAGATGAATCAGAAAATCAAGAGAGTTCAGAAAATGCAAGCGACACTAATTCAACAACTCAGCCTGATGAGGATGTAAATAGGTCTAATGTAAGTACTAATGCAGTTGTAAATAATCAGGCCCCAGTAAATGGAGCTGCAATGCCAAGTCAGGTAAATATACAAAATAAAGCAGTAATTCAGCCTGATGAGGATGTAAATAGGTCTAATGTAAGTACTAATGCAGTTGTAAATAATCAGGCCCCAGTAAATGGAGCTGCAATGCCAGGTCAGGTAAATATACAAAATGAAGCAGCAACTCAGCCAGTAATGCAACCTAATAATGCTTCATCCTCTGATGTAAATGAAGGCTAATTAAGCATTAATTAGGTCTGATTTCTAAATGATACTAGACTTTAAATATGAAATGTAATAAAGAGGTAGTGTTTACCTTGAATATTATAAAAAAATAAAACCATGTTAAAAAAATTGCTCAATATTTTTAATCTTTTTTCATCAGATGATATAGCCATTGATCTAGGTACAGCAAATACCTTAGTTTATGTTAGAGGAAAAGGTATTGTTTTAAACGAGCCATCTGTTGTTGCAAAAATACATGATAATAGCGAAATGGTATTTGGTCATGAAGCAAAATTAATGTTAGGTAAGACGCCTGCAAAAATTGATGCAAGACGCCCCCTTAAAGATGGTGTAATAGCAGATTTCAAATTTACAGAAGAAATGATTAAGCATTTCATTAATACAGTTAATAATTATCGTACTTTAAAAAGCCCGATGGTTATTATATGTGTACCTTCAGGATCAACACCTGTTGACAGAAGAGCTATACAAGAAGCTGCAGAAAATGCAGGTGGTAATCCTGTTTATCTTATCGAAGAGCCTATGGCAGCAGCTATAGGAGCTGATCTACCTGTAACTGAACCAACGGGTTCAATGGTAATAGATATTGGTGGTGGAACAACGGAAATAGCCGTGGTATCTCTAGGAGGAATTGTATATTCTAGATCTATTAGAGTGGGTGGAGATAAAATGGATGAAGCTATAATCTCTTATGTAAGAAGAAACCACAATCTTCTTATTGGTGAAACAACAGCTGAAAGAATTAAAAAAACAGTTGGTGTTGCATATGCTCCTGAAGATGGAAAAGGTAAAGTTATGGAGATTAAAGGAAGAGATCTTATTAATGGTGTGCCAAAAGAAATGACATTAAGCGAATATCATATAGCGGAAGCATTAGTAGAGCCTATTTCGCAAATTGTTGATGCAGCTAAAGCAGCTCTAGAATCAACTCCTCCGGAGTTATCTTCAGATATTGTTGATCAAGGAATAGTTTTAACAGGTGGTGGAGCTTTATTGAAAAACCTAGATTTTGTTCTAAGAAAAGCAACTAACCTTCCTGTTTTTGTAGCAGAAAGCTCATTATCATGTGTTGTTAATGGTACAGGAAAAGTTTTAGAGAATCATGATAAATATAAACATGTGTTATTCAGACAAGAATAACTCATAAATAATCAAAATATCATGATGTTAAAATGCAACAAGGCGGATTAAGAATCAGCAATCTAAGCAGTGCCGGTCAAATCATTAATTTTCTTAGAGTAAATAGCTTAACAATATTTCTTGTTATTTCCTTATTGATCTTAATTATAGGTAAATCAAGCAATGCATTAAATAACAGAATAAAAAATATTGCATCGGAAATAATTATACCAAGTTACGTAATAATCAAATTGCCAGTAACAAGTTCAATTATAGTAAAAGAAGAAATTAAAAATATATTTAAGGTCAAAATTCAAAATGAATCCTTAAAAAAAGATAATGCTTTGCTTAGAGAGCAGTTATTTAAAATGCTATATTTAAAAGAAGAAAATATCATCTTAAAAGATTTATTAAATTATCAGAGAAAACCTGAGGATAATTTTATAACTTCGCGTATTTATATAAATGTTAATGATGCTTTTAATAAGTTAGTAGTTATTGATAAGGGAGAAAATCACAATGTGAAAAAAGGGCATGCAGTAATCACAAATAATGGTTTGCTAGGAAGAGTATCTAAAACTTCAAAAAATAATTCACATATTATTCTCATAACAGATTATAAATCAAGAATTCCAATTTATAGTTCTGAATCAAGAGAAAAAGGCGTTTTAGTAGGAAGAAGTAATGATAACCCAAGGCTAAAATATTTAAAAAATAATCACGAAGTTAAAGAAAATGAAATAATATATACTTCAGGAGATGGTCTTGTTTATCCCGCGGATATACCTATTGGTACAACCATTATAACTGAAAAAAACGAGGTAGAAGTGATACCTTTTGTTAATTTTAATAAGGCTGACATAGTTAAAATAATAACATCACCATTTACAAATAAGGTGGATTAAATAGTTAATTTTCAACTATCATTGTTCCTGCGCCATTTTCTGTGAAGACTTCAACCAATAAAATATGTGCAATGGTACCATTTAATATATGTGCTGATAAAACGCCATTTTCCACAGCACTAAGGGCTGTATTAATTTTAGGAATCATACCACCGCTGATAACCTTCTTTTTGATTAAATTATTAATCTCTGAAATATTCACCTTTGACAATAAATTGTTCTTTTTATCAAGTAGCCCATCAACATCCGTAAGCATGATTAATTTACAGGCATTAACAGATTCTGCAATTTTACCAGCAACAGTATCTGCATTTATATTATATGTTTCGCCTTCTTCACCAATGCCAATTGGAGCTATAACAGGAATCACATCAGATTCATCTAAGGCAAGAAAAATTTCTGGGTTTATAGCAACAGGCTCTCCAACAAAGCCTAAATCAAGTATTTTTTCAATATTAGAATTTTCATCTTTTTTAGTACGCCTAATTTTTTTAGCTTTAATTAAATTTGCATCCTTCCCAGATAATCCTATTGCAAGACCTCCTTCTTGATTAATTGCTGCAACCAAATCCTTATTTATAAGGCCAGAAAGAACCATTTCTACAATATCAACAGTTTCCTTGTCAGTTACACGTAAACCATCAATAAATTTGCTTTTAATTTTTAATTTACTGAGCATTGCTCCAATTTGTGGACCTCCACCATGCACAATAACAGGATTTATCCCGATTTTTTTTAATAAAACAACATCTTTTGCAAATTCACGGACAATATTAGGGTCACCCATAGCATTTCCACCAAACTTAATGACAAAAATTTCCCCAGCAAAAGATTTAATATATGGTAATGCTTCTGATAAAGTTACTGCTTTATCAAGTAGTAGTTGTTCTACCGCATTATTTTTATTAGTTTTGTTTTTTTTATTTTTAAGTTTTTTATCAAAATCAATTATTTCCATAGATATTATAATGTTTTATTTATAAAATTTTTTATATCATTTAATCCGATATTTTTACTACTACTAGATAATATTATCTGTTTACTAAAATATTTAAAATTACCAACAGTTGATAATACTGAATTATAAACATCATCTTTATCTTTACTAGCTAATTTATCAATTTTAGTTATTATTATGGCAAATTTTGATTCTAGATTTTCACATAAAGAGCATAAATCTATGTCAGCAGGCATTATTCCACGTCTTGAGTCAATTAAAATTAAAATTATCCTATCTTTTTTTTTCTGCTGTAAATATTCGCTAAGTAATTTCCCCCAGCCATATTTATCATCCTTATTTGTTTTTGCATATCCATATCCAGGAACATCAACAATTGTAAAATTTTTTTTATCATTAATGAAGAAATGGATAGCAGCAGTAAGACCAGGTGTTTTGGATGTTTTAGCTAAGTTTTTTTGATTGCATAATGAATTTATTAATGAGGATTTTCCTACATTTGATCTACCAAAGAAAACTGCTTCTCTAATAGTGCTAAATTTGAGCTGCTTTTTTGTATAAGCAGAATAGAAAAGAGAGAAGCTGCCTCTAAAGTAATTATTTTTAAGAGAGGTACTCATTATGCTATGATTTCTTTTTTTGTAGCTCTTTTTCTGTTTTTTTCATGATTAAATATTGCTGTGCAATAGAAAAGCTATTATTAAATGTCCAGTAAATAACAAGTCCAGCAGGGAATCCAGCAAATAATATCACAAATAAATAAGGTACAAATTTCATTAATTTTGCTTGTAAAGGATCTGCTGGTACAGGATTTAATTTTTGCTGTAAAATCATAGTAATGCATAATAAGCAAGGCCAAACACCAAAAGGAATATCTATATTAATAGGTATAAGACCAAATAAATTAAATAAAGATGTAGGATCAGCCGCTGTTAAATCTGTTATCCAGCCAAAGAAAGGCGCGTGCCTCATATCAATTGTAACAAATAATACTTTATAAAGAGCGAAAAATATAAAAACCTGCACAAGAACAGGTAAGCATCCCATCATTGGTTTTATTTGATGGATTTGATAGAGTTTCATTACCTCACGCTGCATACGCATTTTATCTTCTCCATATTGCTCTCTTAATTTAATAATGTCAGGCTGAACATTTTTCATTTTAGTTATTTCTCTAAAAGACTTGCTTGCCAGTGGATACATTAAAATTCTTATGAAAATAGTTAAAGCAATTATGGCAACGCCAAAATTATTAAAGAAATTGTAGAAAATCTTAAGTAATAAATAAATTGGTTTAGTTAGAAAATATAATATACCAAAATCTATACCTCTATCAAATAAAGCAATATCATATTTTTCTTGATATTTATCAATCAAGTCAATTTCTTTTGCTCCTGCAAAAAATAAGTTGTTTGATTCATAGCTCATAGATGCGGGGATGGTTATATCCTCACTTTGCATATCTACTTGATATTTATTTTTACCATTTCTCTCATATGATATGAATCTATAGTCAAAAGCTTTGTTTCTATCGGGTATAAAAGCTGTGTACCAATATTTATCGGATATTCCAGCCCAACCATCTGCAGATCTATTAGATATTTTTTCTTTCTTCTTTATTTTCTTATAGCTAATTTCATTAAGATTTTCATTAAATACACCAAATGGCCCTTCATGCAGAATAAAAAATTGTTGTTTTTCATCATCTTTAACTTTGTTTATTAAAGCATATTGATTTATCACAATTGGAAAAGAAGCGTTATTTACTATTCGATCATTAATTGAAAACATATAATTATCATCCAGAGAAACAGTTCTAAATATTTCAATATTTCTATCGAGAGATGTCCATTTTAACTGAATATTATTATTAGGAGTTAGTTTATCACCTTTTAAAACTTCCCATATAATTTCATTGCCAGAACCATTAATATTTTTCATCATCCAGCCAGATTCTACAAAATATGATTTATTTTGGTCGCTATAATCTAAGAATTTAACAAGATCTTTTCTATCGGATTCTTGGTGGTAATTTTTAAGTGTTAAGCTGATAAATTTAAAAGATTCAAGGTTTATCTCGCCAGAAATTTTAGAGTTTTCAAATAATATATTTGGAGCGTTATTTTTTTTAACAGAATAATTGCCAGTTTTAAAATCAGTATTTTTTATATTAATTTCACTGATATTTTCTTTTTGCTCAGTTGCTGGCGTATGTTTAGGAGCATTTTTAGCATTATAGATATCCCAAATAAAAATAACTAGTAAAGATAAGGCTACAGCAATAATAAAATTTTTTGATTCACTCATGTGACAATAACTTATTTAATTTAATGTAAGATTTTTAACATCATTTAAAATTTTATCCACCTCTTTTTTTAACAGAATAAAATTTGCATTTTTAGCATTAAATTTAGGATAAATGCTTATAGCTAGATTTTCTAAATCATTAATTTGGGGGTAAGAATTAATTATGAATTTTAAACGCCTTTTTAACAGGTTCCTGCTAACGGCATTACCAAATTTTTTAGTTATAGTTATGCCATAAGTAAATTTATTTTCCTCTAACCTCAGATCTGAGTTTTTGCAATATTTAACTACTAAAAATTTATATTTCTTCGTTATAGAGTTATTAGATATATACCTAAAATCAAATGATTTTTTAAGATAATAATAGGGTTTTGATTTAGAAAAGACCAAAAGAAATTTTTATGCACACAATTTCTTGCGTCCTTTTGCTCTTCTTCTAGCTAAG
This sequence comes from Rickettsiales bacterium, assembly GCA_016780625.1. Lineage (GTDB taxonomy): Bacteria > Pseudomonadota > Alphaproteobacteria > Rickettsiales > JABIRX01 > JADHLN01. The sequence continues at coordinate 23,777 of JADHLN010000005.1, read as the reverse complement.
ATCTTTCTGCCCCCAAGAGTTGCCATTCTAGCTCTAAAGCCATGTCTTCTTTTTCTAACTATTTTACTTGGTTGATAAGTTCTTTTCATAATTTATCTTTGATTAATTTTAAAAGAGGCCTATATATAATAGGCTATTTAGATTAAGTCAAATAATGAATTTAAAGCAACCAAGATTTTGGTATAAAAAAAACATATTTAATAGCATAATATCTAAAATATTCCTTTTTTTTAGTTTAATATATTTGCTGCTATTTTTTTTACGAAAAATAAGAGCCAAAAAAATAAAGCTAAATAAACAGATTATAACAATAGGAAATATTGTGGTCGGAGGTTCAGGAAAAACTCCAGCTGCCATAAAAATAAAGCAAATAATCGATAATAATAAATTAAGATCTGTATTCCTGACAAGAGGATATAAAGGCAATCTGCAAGGACCATTAATTATAAATAAAAATCATAATATTAAAGAAACGGGTGATGAAGCTTTGTTGTTATCTTCATATGGAAAAGTAATAATTGCCAAAAAAAGACACGAAATAAATGATTTTCTTAAAACTATATCGGAGGAATATTTAATTCTTGATGATGGTTTGCAAAATCCTCATATTCAACATGATACCAAAATTGCTGTAATAGATGAGCAATATCTTTTTGGTAATAAATATTTTTTGCCTGCTGGACCTTTAAGATGTCCTATAAAATCAACTTTAGATAAGGTTGATATTATTTTACTAATTGGCAAAGATTATAAAAATAATCTCCCTAATGATTTATTGATCTATAAAAATAAAATTTATAGAGGAAAATATAAAGTAATTGGTGCGTATAATAAAAAACAGAGATATTATGCTTTTTCTGCATTAGCAAATAATGATAAATTTTTCTATTCACTAAAGAAGGAAGGGTTGGTAGTAAATAACCAAAAATCATTCCCTGATCATCATTATTATAGTGAATCTGAAATTTTGAAATTAAGAGATGAGGCAAAAAAATTAAACTTAAAATTAATAACAACTTCCAAAGATATAGTCAAAATACCTAAGAAATATCAAAAAGAAATTACTGAATTTAAAATTGAATTAGAGCTAATGGAAGAACAAAAATTCACAAAAAAATTATTATCATGCTTAAAAAAATAAAACATCTTATCGAATATTCAATTTTTATATATTTTTTAGCTATTTTTAAATTTTTACCTTTTAGAATCTCCAGCCATTTTGGTGGTCTTGTTGTTGAGACTCTGGCTATCTGGTTAAAGGCAAATAAAATAGCAAAAAAAAACCTAAAAGATATTTATCCTGATTTAAGTAAAAAAAGAATTAATTTAATTACTAAACAAATATGGAATAATTTAGGTAGAAATATTGCAGAATTTCCTCACATAACTTCTATGAATAAAGATGAAATATTGGATTTAGTAGAGATAAAAAATTTAAAAATTCTGGATAAATATAAAAATAAACCAGTTTTATTTGTTACAGCTCATTACAGTAACTGGGAAATAGCTAATATATTGCTCCATCATTTGGGGTTTAAAATGAATACAATTTACAGAGTAGCTAATAATAATTTTATAGATCAAAAAATAAAAGAAATGCGCTCTGAAGGTAAAAATATCAATCTTTTTAAAAAAGGAAAAAAGGAATCAGGTAGATTCTTATTAAATATTTTAAAGAAACAGGCGGGAGGAATGTTAATAGACCAAAAATATGGAGAGGGTATAGATATAAAATTTTTAGGCAAAGAAGCAAAAACATCAAGTTTTGTTGCTAATATTGCAAAAAAATATGAAATTAACATTGTCCCAGTTTGTGTTAAGAGAAAAGCAAATAAAAAATATGAATTAATTATTGAAGATCCAATTACAAAAGATTTTACTAAAAACAAATCTGAGCTTGAAATAATGATGGAGCTAAATAGAATTATAGAAAGTTGGATTAATAATGATCCATCTCAATGGTTTTGGGTACATAACAGATGGAGTTAATTAATATTTTTTCTTTTTTTTTAGGAATTTTTATAACGATTTTTCTGAGCTATTTTTATATCCAAAAAAATAAAAATAATGATATTGAGGTAAAAGAAAAGAATAAATTTTTACATCAATCTTTAGAAGAAAAAGAAAATATAATCATAGAGCTTCAAGAAAAAAACGATAATCAAGCAAATCAAATAAATGATTTAACAAAGAATCTTGCTATTGCCGAAACAAATATCCAAAATCAAAAAGATTTAAAAGAAAAATTAGCAAGTGAGTTTAAGTTGATAACTAGTCAAATTATTGAAAATAGCGAAGAAAAGCTTGCCGTTAAAAATAAAAATCTCCTAAGTAATATTATTTCACCATTTAAAGATAAAGTAGGGGATTTGGAAAAGAAAATAAGCCAATGTTATGATCAAGAATTAAGAGATAAAGTTTCGTTAAAACAAGAGATACAAAATCTTTATAAGTTAAATTCAGAGTTAAATTTAGAAGCTAAAAATCTTACCAAAGCATTAAAAGGGGATAATAAAATGCAAGGGAATTGGGGGGAGATGATTTTAGAATCTATATTAGAAAAATCAGGTTTGCAGAAAGGGTCAGAATATGAAATACAAGATAATTCTGAAAATATTAATGGAGCAAAAATACAGCCAGATATAGTTATTTATTTACCAGAAGATAAGCATATTATCATTGATGCAAAAATATCACTTAAAGCATATGAATCATATGTAAATGAAGATGAAGAGTCGCAAAAACAAATATTCCTAAAGCATCATTTAAAATCAATTTCTAATCATGTTGATGGTTTGGCGCAAAAAAACTACGCTAGTTCCAAAAAACATAATAGCTTAGATTTTATTTTGATGTTTTTGCCAATAGAACCTGCCTATTTAACAGCTATGCAACATGATGCTGATTTATTTTGGCGCGCTCTTGATAAAAAAATATTAATTGTTAGCCCAACTACATTACATTCCACATTAAAAATAATTGAAGCATTATGGCGTCAAGAAAAACAAAGTAAAAATGCTAAGGAAATAGCTATATTAAGTGGTGCTATTTATGATAAATTTGTTAATTTTTCTGAAGAAATGTTAAAAGTTGGAAGAGCTATTAAAACAGCTGAAAATAGTTATAATGAATCTTTAAATAAATTATCAAGAGGAAAAGGAAATATTATAAAAAGGCTAGAAGATATTAAAAATTTAGGAGCAAAGACAAATAAAAATATAGCAAGTCATTTAATTGAAGATGATAATGATAAATTATCAGCCTAGTTTTTAATTTAAAACTAGAAGTAAATAATTATATAAAGAAAAATTGGTGGGCGCTCAGGGATTCGAACCCTGGACCTGCTGATTAAAAGTCAGTTGCTCTACCAACTGAGCTAAGCGCCCATAAAGATAAATCCTTTTAACGTTAATTGAAAAAAAGGTCAAGAGCAAAGAAGTTAAATAAATCAAAAGCTAAATCTAATTTTTTTTCTTTCTAGCTTTCTTAATCTTTTATCTAAAGATTTAATTTTCTTTTTTAATTGTTTTATTTGCAGGTCTTTTTGTTCTTTTGATTCTTTTAAAGCCATTATGGTAATTGCTGGGAATTTAGAACCATCAATATTTAAGAAATTATCATGTTCATTATTAGCAACAAATTCAGGAAATAATTTTTGAACTTCTTGAGCTATAAATCCATATTTATTATAATTATCGGAGATATCATCTTCATTCCATAAAAAGTCATTTTTTTTATGGTCATATATTCTTGCTCTTAATTTACTAAATCTCTCAATAACAGATTCCATAGGCTTAATATTTTCTTTTAATCTTTTATCAGATGAATAAGTTCTATAAGAATATAAACCATAATATGAATTCCATCTTATTCTTTGTGTCCAACCATTATTTTTATCATTTAAATATACCCAATCATCAACATATAGCTGTAAATTACCATATCTTCTAACAAAAGTTCCGTCACAACCATAAGAATAACAAGCTTGGTTAGTTATATCTAGCCTTTTACCATCTATTATTTTAAAATTACCATCATAATACATCTGAGTACCATTATTAATTCTAAAGTTAAAGGTTCTACCATTTGTAGCATTTAAATAGCTTGTACCATTAGAATGCTGCATAAATGCGTAGCCTGAGCTGTTATTAGAGGATCTATGTCCTAATGTCATATATGATGAGCCATGAGGATCATCAGTCATTACAGCGTTACCTGCAAAAATATCGCTATTAGTTTCAATTTGAGCATTTACGTTAATATCGCATTCTATTGTTAGTCTTGGAGCATTTGCTTGATAAAACTCAATATCATCTTCACAATCATAACCATTCATAAATCTTAAACGAGTATTATCACCAGACTCTCTATAATATTGGATATAGCTTTCATTTCTCTTACCAGAATTGCTAGTAAAATATATACCTGATCCTCCTCCTGCAACTATCCAGCCATTAACATCTAGTTTTTGAATTGGATTTAAATTTCCTATACCAACTTTTCCATCTGAGGTAATAGTCATTTTAGGAGTATTATTTGAGCTAGTATAAAAATTTAGGGAGTCATTTGCATTATCATAAGAAATTCTTCCTTTGAAATCTGAAGCTGAATTTGTTTTATTAAAATCAATAAAGCTTGAACTACTTGCTGCTGAAACCAATTTTATCATAGTCTCATCATTGTTATTAACCCCAAAATTAACAGCTATTTGATCATTAGCATTGCTAGCAATTCTTCCAGCTACAACCAATGAAGAGTTAGCAGGGCTTGTAGTTCCTATTCCTATATTCTGAGTGCTGGAGTCAATCCTAAAAGCATCACCTTTAGTTGAATATCCTAGCTGATCATTTATTGTATAATAATTTGCTAATATGTCGTTTTTCTTATAGCCATAGGCTATATCATTGATACTTCCAGATGATAAAATTATAGGTGTAGAGGAAGTAATAATTTTTGAATTTTCATAGATATTTCTCTTTTCATTATCTGAGGCGCTATCATATGAAATTTGGTTTCCATTTTTATCATATGCACCATAACCATCTTCACCATGAGATATAATTGTATAAATTATTGAATTATCTGGTGATGATTTTAAATCAAAATTTATTACATTTAAATCATTTGCATCACCTGTATAATCATTAATATTAACAGCACCCTGACTTACAAAATAGCTAAATTTATTGCCCCAGGCATCAAGAGAATCTTCAATAGTTAAATTTAATGCATCGACAGGCACTGAACCATAATAAATATTTTTAGAGGTAGTTGAAACGGTATTAAATGAAGCTGTCATAGCTTGCCCGTAAGCAGCATGATTAATTGGTAGCATCATATCAGCAGGTGCAGGTAATAATTGATTTGCACTATTGCTGTAATATTGTGTAATAGCATCATGAATTTTGCGCATTTTTTCTCTAGTATTTTTATATTGCTCGACTCTTTGCAGTGCAAACATATATTCAAATAATGGAAAAGCTATAATAGCTATAATGGTAATAAAAAAACCCATTTCCAAAAGAGAGAATGCTTTATTATTTTTTACTTTATATAAATTTAAATCCCTTAATATTTTCATCTCTGCTCTAATTGATTTATTTTATTTTCTATTTGCTTAATCAAAAGCTCTAATTTTGCTATTTCTTTGTCTCGTTTTATATTAACTTCTTGTAATGCTTTGATGGTGAGCATATTTATCGTATCGTGATTTATACTATAATAACCCTGATCATCTTCATTAACAGCTTGTGGAAATATTTTTTTGACCTCTTGAGCAATTAAGCCTTTTATATTAAAATTATATTGCTTTGCTTTATCATTCCATAAAGCAGAATCTTTACGATGATCATAAATTCTAGGCTCTAAATGCATAAATTTATCAAGGATAGATCCTAAAGTTCTGATATTTTCTTTATATCTTTCATCAGAATAATAATAATAACCACTAGCATATGTATATCTATTATCTACATTAAAATAGATATATATTCTTGCATTATAGTTATCTCTAATATATAGCCAATCATCAACCCATATTCCCATTTGTCCACCACTTCTTTGGAATGTTCCATCGCAGCGAAAGTTGCTATCACAGCCAGCATGAGTAAAAGAAAAGTTTCTACCATCATAAAACCTTACCCCACCATTATATATATAAAATCTACCGCTATTTCCTATTGAAAAATTAATATTTCTGCCATTTGAAGAATTAATATAAGAAGTGCCGTTATAATGTTGAAGAAGCATATAATCTCCACTACCTAATCTACTTCTATTACCAAAATGAGCATAATTACTATCAGATTGGTAATATCTACCCATGTAACCATTTTTAGAAAAAATATCTGAGCTACCATAAAGAATACCATAAATATAGATGTTACCATTTTCAAAAGTCATTCTTCTATCACCATATTGATATAAAGAAATATCATCATTAGAGTCATTATTATTTGCTATTCTCAATTTGCTATTATTACCGCTTTCTTCAATAAATTGAATATATGCTGAATCTCCTGATCCTCCATAGGCGTTATCTTTCCATCTAATTCCATAATTTTCGGAAGGGTGAATCCAGCCATTTACTTCCAAGGCTTGCCATGGTGCAGAATTTCCGATTCCTAATTTACCATCACTTTTAAGCCATAATCTAGCTGATGAATTAGTATAAAACTCAAATCTATTATCATCATTCCAATAACGTATTCGACCTTTAAAGTCACTATTACCAGTATTTTTATGTAAAAAATCAATCCAGCCTCCTGAACCATCATTACTAACCAGCTCCATTCCTGCACTGGATCCTGCTAAAATACCAGTATGAAAAGCTTGCTGAGTACTTACATTTTGATTAATAGCTGATGCAACGGTTAAAGCAGATCTTGGATTATCGCTACCAATTCCAATTGCTGAGTTATTTTTAGCAATTGTAATATTTTGACTATATTTCTTGAGCAAATCTAGGTTAGAATTTCCTGCATAATTAAGAATAATTCCTTCTTTTTTTTGTCCATATGAAATATCCCCAAGTGATCCTGTTGAGATTTGTAGAGGGTTAGATGAGTTTATTGTTGCTGGAGATGACTGATTAAAAATATTGTTAAGCTCCATATCAGATGCTTTATCATATAAATTTTGTGAACCATTCTTATTAAAAGCACCATAACCATCTTCTCCATGAGAAATTATAACATATGTTAAGGATGAGTCGCTCAGAGAGTTTTTATGATCATAAAATTGCGAAGTTAAACTACCATGAGCATTTGATGCTGTAGAAATCTGAGAAACATAATAGCTAAATTTATTACCCCAAGCATCAACTAGATAATTAATCGACAAGCCTAGGTCAGTTACTGGTACAGCTCCATAAAAAACATTCTGACCTTGATCATTTAATGTAACAAAATTTTGACTTGAGGCAATTTTACCAACATTTGCATCATCTAAAGAAAGCCTTATATCAGATGGTGCAGGAAGGGTGCTATTTTCATTGCTTTTATAGTAATTAGCTATTGCATCCTGAATAGCTCTTATTTTTACTCTTGTTTCTTTATATTTATCAACCCTATCAATTGTTGATAAATATTCAACCATAGGAAAAGCAATTATAGATAAGACCACTACCACAATTGCGATTTCAACTAGTGAAAAACCCCTTTGGCATGATTTAATATATGATTTTAATTTAAATATCATTTTCAAGTCTCTTTAATCTTTTTTTTAAATCATCTATTGAATCAGATATTTTATTTATATCTTCATCTTGCTGTATATTATATTCTTGAACTGCTTTTAGAGTTATTATAGATAATTTATTATCACTTATACTGTAATATCCTTCGAGATCTTTCATTAGAATATCAGGGAAATATGGTTTTATTTGTTGAGCAATAAATCCCGCTTTATCATAATTACTATCTATATTATCCTCTATCCATATATGAGAAGATTTTTTAACATCAAATCTAACAGGTTTTAATTTTAAGATTTTATGAAGAATATCAGGCATTTTTCTAATATTTTCTTTATATCTTGCATCAGAAGCCGAGTAGAAATTTCTTGCATATACTCTTCCCAAATCATTATGAAAATATAAACCAACATAATTATTAGAATTACGTCTGATCCAAAAGGTATCATCAACTAATATATTTGCTTGGCCAGAAGTTCTGCTAAAAGACCCATCACAACCATAAGATGAGCAGCCAGCATTGGTAACGGAAAAATAGCGCCATCCAGATTCTATCATTCTAAAACCATTATATAGTTGAGCTCTATCTGAATTACCAATCCGAAAATTCATATATCTTCCACTTTGGGCATTAACATGAGTTGTACCATTTGAATGTTGCAATAAACCATAACCAGAAGAAGTGTTAGAGGAGCGATGCGAAAAAGATACATAGCTGCTACCATGAGGTATATCACTCATTGCACCATTTGCAGAAAATATATTAGAGTTACTTATTAATCTTGTATTAATATAGGTATTCCCGCTTTGAATTTGCATTCTATTTGCTCCTGCTTGATAAAATTCAATATCATCATCTGAGTCATTATAATTATTAATTCGAAGTTTAGTATTATCGCCAGAATCAGTATAATATTGTATAAAAGCCGAATCACCGCTGCCTCCAAATTTATTGTTACCCCAATGTATACCAGTTTGAGGTGCAGGAGTTATCCAGCCATCTACATTTAACGTTTGTAAAAAGCTTTGAGATTTTAAAGAATTTACAAAATTTATATCACCAATTGACACTTGACCATCTTGCGAAATATGCATTTTGGGAGAGTTATTAGTATAAAAAGACATTTGATTCAAAGAATTGAAATATTTAATTCTTCCTTGATAATCACTATTGCCGCTATTTAACTTTAAAAAATCTATAGATCCTCCATCATTATTTCCGCTAGTTAGCTCAACTCCTATATATGAGCCAGAATGAATTCCCATATGAATTCCTTGCTGGTCATAAGCAGTGTAATCTAATGTTCCAGCTACAGTAAGGGCAGAAAGAGCACTAGTTGTACCAATTCCTACATTACCATTATCGATAATATTTAGGCTTGAACCATATCTAGTGTAACCTGCTTCTTGTACACCTTCAAAACCACTTATCACATCATATTTTCTAGAATCCATTGAAATATCACTAATAGCACCTGAAGAAATTATTAGTCTATTAGATGAATTTACTATCATACTAGACTTATAGATATTTTTTAACTCGTTATTTGAAGCTGAGTCATATGAATTTTGTTGTCCATTTCTGTTAAATGCGCCATCACCATCATGTCCGTGCGAAACAATCACATAGCCAGCGCTATCATTTTCACTACCATTTAGATCAAAATTCTTAACTCTTATGGTTCCTCTATTACCGCCTGTATTTGTTAGATTTTGGGTTATATAATAACTAAATTTATTGCCAAAACCATCCAATAAATATTCTGAACTTAAGCCTAAATCATGCACAGGAATTGCTCCATAATATAAATCTCCACCTTCAGCATTAACAGTTAAAGGTGAGCTAGATATTTTATAGGCATTAGGGTCATTGAGTGAAAGATTAGGGTTGGCAGGGATTGGTAAGGATTCATTATTACTTTGATAATAAATTGTAAGAGCATCAGAGATAGTTCTAATTTTAACTCTTGTTTCTTTGTAACTATTAAGCCTATCTAATGCAGATACATATTCCACCATAGGAAAAGTTATGATTCCTATAACAGCAACAATAATAGATAGTTCTATAAGAGAAAAAGCTCTTTTAATATTGATCATCCTATCCAAACAAAAACAGACTTATAATTATATTTTAGCTCAATTTAATAAATAAAACAAACTAAATCTTGTGTTTTTATTATTAAATTGAGGCTATTACAAACTTAACTAGAAATATTTGTTATTCCAGTAAAAATATCAAGCTACAAACCTGTCTTATTTCACTAAGTTTATAAATTTCAGATGAAATACCTGTTATTCCAGAAATACAATTTGTCTGAGAGGGGTTAGATTCATAGTCAGATACTGGCCTGACATAAGCTCTTATATCACCAAACCATGGTAAAGAATCATCATATTTATTATCAAATAAAGCTGCTTGTTTTGGGGTTAGGAAAGGATAAGTATATTTAACTGGTGTGTCATCTGAAATTCTGCCAATAGAAATTACTGTTTGGTTATTAAATTTGGAAAAGTTAAATATTGAGCCATCACTATTAGATGGAGGCATATAAGCTATATTACTTGCCCAGAATGAAGTAATAATATTTTGCCCTGGTATTTGCCCTGAAGAATTCTCTCCACTATAATTAGATGCAAGTAACTCAGCTAAATATAAGTGTTTTAAAGACATATAAGTTTCATCTTGATCAGAGCCTTCATTGACATTTAACACTCCATCTCCATTACCATTACATTTATCTTGATCGCTATGACAATCATCACCCCAAATATCATATGCAGTAGTTATATCTCCAGCTTTATCATTATAAATTACTTTAAAGCTATGAAAAGCGGCTTTTTGATTCTGGTATTCACTATAAATTCTTTTTAATTTATTATTATCAAGCATAGCTGCACTTCTGAATGTAACTATAGATAATAAACCAACAATTATTAAAACAATTGAGATTTCTAATAATGAAAATGCATTTTTTAGTTTCATAGAGATTAACATTTATTAATATTATGCTAACATAATTATAAAATTTATTCTATTGAAATTAATATTATACAATTATAATTTTTGAAAATTCATAAATTTAGCATATTCACATGAAATTATTTATCATTATCACAACATTATTTTTAAGCCTAAATATAAAAGCAGATGAGCAGGTAATTAAAATTATTGCTGTTATAGGTGATGAGATAATAACAAATTATGATTTGGCACAAAAAATAAAATTAATTGAGTTAAACTCTAATAAAGAAGTTCCTAAAGAACATCTAAAGGCTGTAAATAATCAGGTAAGAGAGCAATTAATATCAGAGGTTTTATATAATATAGCAGCAAAAAATAACGGCTTAATTGCAAGTGAAGAGCAAGTAAATACATTAAATAAATCCTACCTTAAAGATAAAAATCTTAAAGAATATGAATTTTTAAGAATTTTAAAAGATAAAGAGATTGATTATAAATCATTCAAGTCACAATTACAAACATCGCTTAATTGGCAAAATATTTTATATTATATTATTAGACCAAAAATCAAAATCTCAGATACAGAAATTAATGACTATATTCAAAATATAGCAGATGAAAATAATGATTTTGAGTATCTGGTACAGATTATTAATTTTCCTATAAACGAAAATAAATATGAAACAGAATCTTTGTTAAATGATATTTACAAAAAAATACAAACTAACAAAATATCATTTCAAGAGATAAGTGCATCTTATTCATTATCTAAGATTGAAGAGCCAGTATGGAAGCTTAAATCTGAATTTGATGAAAATATTCAAACGAATCTTACAATAATGACAGATGATGAGTTATCTAAACCAATAAAATATAAAGATTCCTATAAATTATTATTTTTAAAAGAAAAAAGACTCAAAAAAAATAAAAATAACAATAAAAAATTCAGAAATGAAATTAAGCAAAAATTATATATGAAAAAGCTAGAATCTGCGGCAAATAGGTATAGTGAGCAATTAAAGAAAAATACCTATATAGAAAGAAAAATATTCTAATGAACCCATTTGATCTTAAAAATAAAGAGTTAATCACAAAATATAATTTAATTGCTGAAAAAAAATTCTCTCAAAATTTTATCATTGATAAATCATTAACTGATAAAATAGCAAAGCAATTAAAGAATGTTGAAAAATCTAATATTATAGAAATAGGTTCGGGTCCTTTAACTTTAACCAGATCTTTAATTGAGCTTCCAATTAATAAAATAACTTTAATAGAGTTAGATCAAAAATTTAGTAAGTTATATCAAGATATAAAACCTTATTATGAAAAAAAAATTGATTATCATTTTGCTGATATTTTGCAATTTGATATAAAAAAAATTGGTAATAATTTAAATATAATATCAAACTTACCTTATAAGATTTCTTCTCCATTTTTATTAAAATCATGTGAAAATTATGAAGTTGTTAATCAAATGGTGATTATGTTACAAAAAGAAGTTGCAGAAAGGATTATTGCCAAAGCTGGAAGTAAAAATTTTGGTAGGTTATCAGTAATGATACAATCATTTTTTGATGTAAAGAAAGTAATGGATTTAAAAGCTGATGCTTTTTTTCCTAAGCCAAAAGTAACTTCAGCAATAATATATTTTAAAAAAAATAAAAAATTACCACCTGTAATTAATATCAAAGATTTAGAGCATCTAACCACAATTCTTTTTACAAAACGTCGAAAAAAAATCGGAACAATATTAAAAGATTATAAAATAAATATTCCAGAAATAGATTTTGATAAAAGGCCAGAAAATTTATTATTAGAAGAGTTTTATCAATTAGCTTATTCTTTAAAAAAATCGGCTATTAATATAAAGAATAATTAAAAAACTCATAATTATTATAGCGATAATGCTATAATAAATAAAAAATTTATGAGGCCTATATTTTTTAGGGAATTTCTTATCAACAACTAATTGTAAATTCAAATAAGCAATTATTGGAGTAGTTAAAAAAGAAAGCATTGTAGCAATAATTACTAATTCTTTCATATTATTTACTAAATATATAATGGTTAAAATTGTAGCAAAAACAGCAAAAGAAAGGCTGTAAAAATATATTTTGCTTTCATTACATTTTTTGCTTTTATCTGAATAAAATATTAATTTTATAGTTTTGGCAATTGATCTGGGATAACCATCAACACATGTTATTACAGTTGAAAACATTGTTATAAATGCGGTTATAGCAATAATGTAAAAAGACCATGATCCAATATTATTACTATATGCATTAAGTAAAGCAGCAACAAAATCAATTGATTTTCCTGGCAGAGCCTCGCCACTATTGTAAAACATAATTTTACCAATTAGTAAAAATATAATCGCTAGAAATGCTGTAGTAAAATAACCAATTCTAAAATCTGTTATTGATTTTTTATAATTTACCTCATCATGATTAGCATGCTCTTTCTCAACTATCCATATAGAATTCCAAATAGAGCAATCAAGAGGGCAGGGCATCCAGCCGATAAAACCTAAAATAAAAATTAAATCTAAATGATTGCTAAAAGAAAATTTCTCATGCTCTATATTAGAAAATAAATCAAAATTTATCAAAGATATGATTAGAGTAATTACTGAGCTTAATGTTAAAAAAATAATTACATATTTTACCCATCTATCTAATAAGTTATATTTACCAAATATTAAAATAAAATAGCAGGTCAAAATAACAATTATGCTATAAAACTTTATAGATAAATTAAAATCAAATATATTAGCAAAAATACCTGCGGCAACAACTGTGACAGCTGATAATAAAGATACTAAAGATATAAGTGTAATAATTAAATATATATGCAGATAGTAAGGTTTTAGATCGTAATAACCATGTAAAATAGATTGTTTTTTTACAGAGCTATATCTAGGGGCAATTTCAAAAAATGGATATTTTAAAAAATGTGCAAATAAAATTACTGCAATAAATAGAAATCCATATTTAGCTCCAGCTTGAACTGATTGAACTAAATGTGATACCCCAATTGCTGTTGCTGCTAATAAAATACCGGGGCCTAAACTGTTAATGAATAATTTGAGCTTCACCTTAAGAATTTAATTTAGGAATCTAAAAAGCTATCAATATCAAAATTAGGGTCTTCAAAATTTTTTTTATTGCTATCTTTTTGATTATTATCTTGAGATTTGTTTTGCTCGCTAACTTTGTTAAAATCTACAATATTACTAACATCTTTCTTATCTATATTCTCAATTTTATCTGAGGAGCCGTCCAAAAATGATCCTATTTGAAATTTATCTACATTAGCAACAGAGTTAGATGCATTACCAAGAGAATTAATATTGCTAAAATCAGTATCTGATGCTTCTGAAGCATCATTATCACTATCACCATTATCTATATTAGCTTCATCTATTTGAGGTTCATTAATAGTTTGAGTAGTGTTTTCTTGATTAACAGAAGGAGAGTTTTCTTTTTGCTCTATGTCACTCAATATAGAATCTAGAGATGATTCGCTATTATCTAATTTACTGTTATTATCAATATTTTTCGTTTCTATTTGAGTATCTTCAGTGCTAGCAACAGAGTTAGAGGCATTACCAAGAGAATTAATATTGCTAAAATCAGTATCTGATGCTTCTGAAGCATCATTATCACTATCATCATTATCTATATTAGCTTCATCTATTTGAGGTTCATTAATAGTTTGAGTGATGTTTTCTTGATTAACAGAAGGAGAGTTTCCTTTTTGCTCTGAATCACTCAGTTGAGTATTAGTTGATGCTTCACCATTATCTAGTTTATTATCATTATTGTTGATGTCATTTATATTTAACTCTTTGTTATCATCACTTATGCTACTATTTATTTTATCTGAATCATTATCGGTTTTGATATTGTGATGTCCAATTGCACTATTAATTTTATTATTTAGAATATCATCGATAGAATCTTTTTCTGCTAAAATTTCTTCATATGCTTTATCATCTTCTTTATCCTCATTTTCTTCATTAATTTTTGGTTCTTCTAAAGTATTACTATCAGATTCAGGCTCCTCATCATTTGTTGATTCCTTTTCTTCCTGATCTAAATTTATTTCATTCTCTTGCTCATTTTCTTGATCTATCTTACTTTTGCTTTCTATATCACTAGAAATTGAGCTGTCCTTATATTGATCTAGATTAAAATTTTCTAAAATATTATCTGCAATATACTGAGTGGAAATTATATTATATTGGCTTAGTAATATAGATCTTGCAAAATGAATTAAATTTACTAATCCGGCTGGATTTAATATAAATGTTTCTAGTTCTTTAGCTTTTTCAAAAAAAGAAGCGTCAATATCATAAAGATAATCTATATAGTTTCCTGATGGTACATAAATACATGCATATAATTTTTCTACATTACTAAAAGCATCAGATTCATTTAATATATCTATAATTTTTTGCTTTTTATCTGATGTATTAATAGAGGAAATTCTATTCTCAAATAAAGTTTGTAATTCTTGTTTTAATTGTTCATTTGGAGTTTTGAGAAGATCGTTTTTTTTAAGTAAGAAATCGGAAAATCTAGCATCAATTAAATATGCAACATCATTTCCAGAGCTGATGATTATATAATCAACTTCCTCTTGGCTTTCTGAACGATATTTAATGTAAGAATATGAGCTGTCAGCTAAATCAAGAGAGGAAATTATTTGTTTTATAGAGATGTTGTTTGCAATTTTTCCATCAATTGCGAATTGCATTTTATCAAATTCTATTTCTTGATCTAATATTTTAAACTGCTCAGATTGATATTTTGATATCATCTGAATAATATTTTCTGGATTAAAATTAACACCTTCTTTCTGAGGAGTATTATCTAAATTATTTTGGATCTCAGAAATAGATTGTAAAAGAGTTTCATTTTCCAATAATATTTTTTGATTCTCTGCTAAAACCTCATTATGCTTAAAGCTTAACTGATCTATTTGATCTTTATATTTATTTATCTCAGTTTTATATTGCTCTTCAATAGCTGAAACCTGACTCTCACCTTCTTTAAAAGCTTGGTGATATATTTTATCTCTTTCGCTATCAAATTCAGAAATTTTATTTTGTAATTGAGTTAGCTGAGTTTGGTGTTCGTGAAGCAATTGTTTATCATCATGTAACCTTTGTTCGTAATCATCTTGAATTTTTTTTTGTTCAACCTGTAAATTATATGATTTTAGTTGATATTTTCTAAGAGATACTCCAGCAATTATAAGCCCTGTAAATGTAGTAGCAGAAAAAATATATAATAATATTGTCATCACTTATTTATTGCAAAAATTTCAATATAATCTATTTAAACTTATAGTTTTAATTATTTTAAAATAAACAATTTACTTTAAAGTTTTTTAAGAAAATCACATCAAATGTCAAATAACAGTAACTTATATTATTTAATCCTTGCGGCAGGAAAGGGAACAAGAATGAAATCTAAGAAATCTAAAGTTTTGCATCAAATATTTAATATGCCGATGTTAAAATTACTAACGGATGAAATATTAGATAATAAACAAGAGGCCTCGATTATTACGGAAGAAAAATCTGCGGAAATTAAAAAATTGTTTAAGGGAGAGAGACATATAAATTTTATTACTCAAGCTGAAAGACTTGGAACAGGTCATGCGGTAAAGTTAGCTATTGATAATCTTGATAAAAAATTAACTAATAAAATATTAGTAATACTTTATGGAGATACGCCATTTATTACCAAAGATACTATTAAGAAATTAGCTGAGCAAATAAAAAATGGAAGTGATATTGCCGTTGCTGCATTTGAAAAAGATACAGAAAATCAATATGGAAAATTAATCATAAATAAAAATAAGTTAGAAAAGATAGTTGAATTTAGTGATGCTTCTAAAGAGGAGAAAAAAATTAAGTTATGTAACTCAGGTATTCTTGCAATTAATTATACAGCCTTTCATCTTGTTGAAAAAATAAAAAATAATAATAAAAAAAATGAATATTATTTAACTGATATAATTAACCTTGCCTCAGAAAATAAATATAATGTTTCATATTCGATAATTGATGAGCAAGAAGTTCAAGGAATAAATGACAAAACAGATTTAGCTCATGCAAATAAATATTACTTTGAAAAACAAAGAAAAAAAGCTCTTGAAGCAGGGGTTACTATAATTGATCCTGATTCAGTTTATTTGTCGCATCAGGTTGAATTTGGCCAAGATGTAATTATTGAGCCAAATGTTATTGTTTCAGGTAAAGTTAAAATTTCAGATAATTGTCAAATTAGAGCTTTTTCATATCTTGAAAATTGCCATATAGGTTCAGACAATATTATAGGTCCTTTTGCAAGGATAAGGCCAGCTACTAAAACTGAGCATGATGTAAAAATTGGTAATTTTGTAGAAATAAAAAATGCAAAAATAAAAAATAAAGCAAAAATAAATCATTTAAGTTATATTGGAGATGCTCATATAGAGGAAAATGTAAATATAGGAGCAGGTACTATCACATGTAATTATGATGGCTTTCAAAAATATCAAACTAAAATTGAGTCAGGGGTTTTTATAGGGTCTAATACTGCTTTAATTGCTCCAATCACAATAGCTGCTAATTCAATTATTGCAGCAGGAAGTACCATTACGCGTGACAATAAGGAGGATTCAATTACAATTGCTAGGGCAAAGCAACAAGAGTTAGAAGGTGCAGCAACAAAATTTAGAAATAAACACAAAAAAAATTAATGTATTTTTAGCAAATCCACGCGGATTTTGTGCGGGAGTTGAAAGAGCAATCTCAATAGTAGAGATGGCCCTAAAAAAATATGGTAGCCCCATCTATATTAAACATGAGATTGTACATAATAAATATGTTGTAGATTCTTTGAAAAAAAAGGGGGCAATTTTTGTTGATAGCATAGATGATGTTCCCCTTGGAGGTTATGTAATCTATAGCGCGCATGGAGTTTCCAGAAAAGTTGAGGATTCATCAAGAGCAAGAGATCTCAAGGTTTTTGATGCTACATGCCCTTTAGTTAAAAAAATTCACAATCAAATTGTAAAATTAGATCAAGAGCAGAAGCAAATCATTCTAATTGGTCATTCAGGTCATCCTGAAGTTGAAGGTACTAGTGGTAGAATTAATGCGGAAGTTTTGTTAGTAGAAAATAAAGAGGATGCCTTAAATTTGCAGGTAAAAGACCCTGATAATTTATCTTACACTACTCAAACGACATTAAGTGTTGATGATACAAAAGAGATTGTAGATATTCTAAAATCAAGGTTCCCAAATATTATTGAACCAAAAAGTGATAATATTTGTTATGCCACGCAAAATAGGCAAGATTCTGTAAAAAAATTGGTAAAAAAAATAGATCTATTGTTAGTAATAGGTTCTATAAATAGCTCAAACTCAAATCGTCTTAAAGATATAGGGGTAAATAATAATATTGAATCATATCTGATTTCAACAAAAGATGATATCAGGGGGTCATGGTTAAAAAACAAAAAAAATATAGCTATAACTGCTGGAGCATCCGCTCCAGAAATTTTAGTTAGAGAAGTAATTGCTTTTTTAGAAACAAATTATAATATCCAAATTCATAATGAATCTGGTGTAACAGAAAACATAATGTTTAACCTACCTAAAGAGTTACGAGATGAAAATTAGATATTTTTTAGCAATTTTTATAATAATTAGTAATATGGCAAAAGCAGAAATAAATAAAGAAAATATGTTAATATTAGAGCTTAAAGATGGTTCGGTTCAAATTGAGTTATTCCCCGAGATTGCTCCAAATCATGTTGCAAGAATCAAAGAGTTAAGTAAAGAGGGTTTTTATGATGGAATTGTTTTTCATAGAGTTATTCCTGGGTTTATGGCACAAACTGGTGATCCAACTGGAACAGGTAGGGGAGGTAGCGGTAAAAATTTAGAGGCAGAATTTTCCTCCATAAAGCATGAAAGAGGGATATTATCTATGGCAAGAGCAATGGATCCAAATTCTGCAGATAGCCAGTTTTTTATCATGTTAGAAGACTCGCCTCATCTTGATGGTCAATATACAGTATTCGGTAAAGTAATTTCAGGAATGGAATATGTTGATAATATTAAAAAAGGAAATATTGCAGATAATGGTTCTGTTGATAATCCTGATAAAATTATTTCATTAAAGCTTGCAAGTGAATAAACTAGATATAATAGCAAATTATTCCTTTGAAATAAAAATATTTATAATAATTTTTGCAACCCTTATTGGAAATTTGTTTTTTACAAAAACATTAAGAATTGTTGCCAATAAAACAAAAGCTAGCAAATCAATTTGGGATGATTCAGTAATTTATGGCCTAAATAAGCCTGGTAAAATAATTATTTTAGTTTTTGGTTTTAGTTTTGCTCTGCAAGTCTTTAGTAATAATTATGGTTTAAATATTAAAGATACACTTAACAGCATAAGAGTAATTACTATTATTTTTGCGATTACCTTATTTATATTAAGGTTATTAAAAAAATCTGAAGAAGAATATTTAAAAGAAAACAAGTTAGATAATGAAAAATTAACCACTATAAATGCAATTTTAAAATTGCTAAAAATTAGTGTAATAATTACTTCTTCATTAATATTAATGCAAACATTAGGAATTAATATTAGTGGTATATTAGCTTTTGGTGGAGTTAGTGGAATTGCTGTTGGTTTTGCTGCAAAGGATTTATTGTCTAATTTTTTTGGAGCTATGATGATATATCTTGATAAACCTTTCAGAATAGGGGATTGGATAAGCTCTCCAGATAAAGAGATAGAGGGTACAGTTGAAGCCATTGGTTGGAGGCAAACCAGAATTAGAAAATTTGATAAAAGGCCAATCTATGTTCCAAATTCAATATTTTCAACCATAACAGTTGAAAACCCTTCCCGAATGACTAATAGAAGAATTTATGAGACTATTGGTGTTCGTTATAGTGATTTTAAAAATATAAAAAAAATTATAAAAGATATTGAAAATTACATATCAAATCATCAAGAAGTTGATAAGGAAAAGACCATCATTGTAAAATTTAATAAATTTGCGGATTCTAGTTTAGATATAATGATTTATTTTTTAACAATAGAAACAAATTGGGTTAAGTTTCACCATATAAAGCAAGAAATGCTTTTGAAAATTGGTGAAATAATTGAGGCTAATAAATCCTCTATTGCTTTTCCAACTATTGCTATTGAATCTGATAAAAAATCCTAAAATTAAATAAAACTAAGAGCGTATTATTTAGTAAATATAAACATCTATTAGATAATTATATTCTTCTTTTTCGTTATTTGGTATTAATTGCTTAATTAATTAACTATTCAAATAGTTATAAAGAAAATATTGAAATCAATTTAATAAATCATTCTAAAGAGGGGGTATTTTAGATATATTAATGTGATAACAATGATGATAGGGTAAGAATTAGAAAAAAAATGGGCTTAAAAATATTAAGCCCATTTAATTTTAATAAATATAAATTTATTTTTTTATTAGAATATGTATCTAACTTTTAAACCATATGCTTTAGATTCTGAATCATAACTTGATCTTGTATTTTCAGGTGTTTTTAATTTATCATCAATCTCTTGCATTTCATATGCAAAATTAAGAAGCAAGCTAGAGTTTAAAACGTAGTTTATACCAGCCGATAATGTTAACTCATTACCACCTTTTCTACTAGCTGTAGTTCCTTTAACAAGTTTGTTAGCTCCTAGATTTATTGATGTGTTATCAAATATACGATATTGTGTTTCAATACCAAATTTATAATCCGTAGTTGAGTCCGCTGTTTTAATAGAGTCATCTGAAAGATCTTTAGTCTCGTTATTTCCTTTGAAAATAGTATCAAGGTCTAATTTATAGGTAAATCTGTCGATATCTTTACCAAAAGAAAAGCCAAATGCAAATTCATCATTTCCATCAGCTAAATTTCCTTTTTTGTTGGTGTCTGCATCTTCAGAATCAAATAAATCAGGAGCATAAGATAATTTTAAATCTGTATAAAATCCCTGGTCTTTTTGATCCGCAGCTCTGTAAAGAAGTGAGAATTTAGGGTTTTGAAAGCCATCAGCCTCAAGAAATGATGAAGCAGACTCTATTTTTGCTTCTCCATACAGAATCTCTGTTTTAACTGTTAGCCTATCAGTAACACCGTAGCCTATGGTATGTTCTACGAAATTTAATGATAGATCTTGTCTGTAGTTTTGTAGACCATCAACAGTGTAGTTATTTTTGTCATAATTTCCAATTCTTGTATCGGAATAAATTTCATTATGACTTGGCTTAAAAAACAAGCTGTCAATTGCTGTTGTTGCATTTGCAGAAACGCTATATGCAGCACTTGCTGCTAAAATTGTAGAAAAAAATAATGTTTTTTTCATCATAAAACCTTTAAATTTAGTTATAAATAAATCAATTAACATGCCAAAATAAAAAAACAAGCTATAATTGAGAAGCTATTGAAAAGGATTGTTTTTCTCAATTCCGTCCTGCACTTCCTTTCCTAAATCATTATAATCAATAAATTGGTCGACTTTATCTAGCATAATTTTGCGTAATTTAAAAACACGTTCTTTATATGGTAATTCTATATTTGGATAGTTTTTATCAATAAAATCATAACCAATACTTACGAATAAGACACCAAGACCTAGATAAACAAAAAAGCCGATACGAAAGAAATGGAAAAAGCTAAACATAATTAATATTTTTATTTAGTTATTTAATTATTTAATTAACTTGATTTTAAAAGCAATTATCATTTATCATTAAATTAATAAGTTGAAATATTTTTGATGATCCATCTAAAAGTAAATAACATTAATTTTAACGTTAAAGAGTCACAGCTAGAAAAGCTGTTCTATTCAATGTCAGATTGTAACATAAAAGCAGTAAGAGGTTTGGAAGAAATATCAGATAATCTTGCTGCATTAGATAATCTTTCTTTCATGTTAAAAAGAAGAGAGGTAGCTTTAAAGTTGTTACATCAGACAATAAATTATAAGACATTATTTGATGTTATATATGATATAGTAATTTTGGGTGATGAAATTAAAAAGCTAGATATATCAACCCATGAGCATTTTGAATATAATATAGATATCAATGAAATTATAGCCAAAGCAAGAGAGCATAAATCATATAAAAAACTCCTAAATTATATTCTAAAAGCAAAAGAAAAATATAAAAATGACGCTGAGTTTATTTTATTTCTTTATTATTGGAAGGATGATTTAAAAGAAAAACTTAAGCCTAAAAAATCATCAAACTCTAATGATTTTGTAAATATTTTAGAAAAAATAGGATTTCATCTAGATGATGTAGCAGAAATAATAGTTAAAGAATCTGGTGAGATATTTCTTACAATTTTAAAAGAGCTAATAAATGCTGGTGCAAATACAGATCTACTTATTGAATATGCTGTTTTAAGGGCGGATATTGAATTTATTGTTGAAATATTAGCTAATAATAGCAATCCTAACATTAAAGATCATAATGGTGAAACACTTCTTGGTCTTGCCGTTGAAAGAGGGGATGTAATAATAGTTGAAACATTGCTTAACCATAAAGTAGATGTAAATTTACAAAATATTAATGGTGAAACAGCCCTCTTAAAATCATGTAAAAAGCTAGACCTTACCATTATAGAACTTTTATTAATAAATGGAGCAGACCCTAATATTAGTGATAATATCGGTAATAGACCTATTTTGGCTTCTTTATATAGTAATAATTTAAATCTGATCAATTATTTAATAAAATATAAAGCCGAATATAAAAAAATTACTTATCTATTAGATCCTGTTCATATTGAGTTGCGTAAAAAATATATAGAAATCTTTACTAAATTAATCAATTTGAGCAAAAAGCAATATCAAGAAATATTAGCAGAAAATTTAATTTCACCTGAAGCGCAAGACGAATATTTAAAAGAGTTTGAAATAATATCAAAAAACAAAAATTTATCAGTTGATTATGGGGGAATAATTACCCCAAATAATCAAAATCAATTAATCAATCAAAATAAACAAACAAAATTTCAAGAAGAAATGGAGTTAATATTAATCGATGCTGTTATAAACCAAGATGAAGAGCATGTTCTTAGGCTACTACAACAGGGTGTAAGCCCTAATGTTACTAATAAATTTGAGCTTAACCATTCTCATTTAATTCATTATGCAATTTGGCATGATAATTATAATATTACTAAATATTTACTGGATTTTAAAACAAATATTAACATTCTCGATGTAAATGGTGATAGCCCTATATTTTTTGCAACATATAGAAATAATCTTGATATAGTTAAATTATTATTAAGTTTAGGAGCTGATCCATATTTAACCAATTATGCAGGAATTTCAGCCTATGATCTTGCGGTAGTCAAAAATATGACAGATTTTATTAATTTAATGAAGCAGGCTGCATAATCTAGCTGAAATAATATGGGCGAAGAATATATTAAAGCTTTTTATTATATTATTTGGATTTTATTTTTATCTTCATTTTTATTCTATAATGAAAAGAAAGAAATAATTAAATCAGGTAAATATTTACTAATATGGCTATTAATTTTTTCAGTAATAATAGCTATTTATAGCTATAAAGATATTTTTTTAAATAATAGGGTGGTTTCAAGTTTAATACCAGGATATGGCTATAAATCTGATAATAAATTAACCTATATAAAATCTAAAGATAATCATTTCTACATTAATGCAACAGTCAATAGCCAAAATATTAAATTTATGGTGGATACAGGTGCTTCTTCTATCATTCTAAATAAAAAAGACGCCGTAAAGATAGGTATTGATTTGCAAAATCTTACATATGATAGAGCATTCAGTACAGCAAATGGCGTAATTTATTGTGCAACAGTTAAATTACCATATCTTAAAATAAAAGATTTGTTACTAGAAGATATTTATGTGGCAATTAATCCTAGTGATTCAAATATTTCTTTACTTGGCATGAGTTTTTTGCAATATTTCTACAAATATGAATTTAATCAAGATTCATTGACTCTTTATTATTAATATATGGATAAAATAAATATTTACGAAGTAGAAACTACTAATCTAG
>JADHLN010000039.1 GCA_016780625.1 Rickettsiales bacterium | reverse complement strand
GATTATTGTTGCAGCAACTACGGCATTACACGCTTGGATGATGAAACCTATTTTAGATAAAATTTTTACCGAAAAAAGTGAATTATTACTTTTGATTGTGCCTATTGCTTTATTATTAGTTTCAGTTTTAAGAGGTTTAGCAGTTTATATGCAAAATATCTTAACTAAAAATGTTGAAAATGATATTTTGCTTGATGTACAAAGGAAGCTATTTGCTAAAATTTTACAAAGTGATTTAGCCTTTTTATCTTACAACTCATCTGGAAAAATTATTTCGCATTTTACTAATGACATTAATATGATGCGCTCCTCAATCTCTTTAGTTCTTACTAATATTATCAGAGAATTTTTAAGCTTAATATTTTTATTGGCCCTTATTTTTTATTATTTACCCAAATTAGCAATAATCACTTTTTGTATTTTTCCTTTAGCTATTTACCCAGTTTACCATCTTGGTAAAAAAATGCGTAAAATTTCAGCTAATACTCAAAAAGAATTATCTATTTTTACTAATCAAATTGATGAAGCAGTTCAAGGTATTAGAGTTGTTAAAGCATATAATGCTGAAGAATTTGAGAAAAAGCGTTTATTTAAATTAACTGATAAATTACAACATCTTTACAGAAAATCAGTAAAAACAGACTCTTTAACCTCACCTTTAATGGAAGCATTAGGCGGAATTGCTTTGGCTATCATTATTTGGTATGGTGGTCATATGGTAATTGAAGGATCAATTTCAACTGGAAGCTTCTTTTTATTTATTACAGCTGTTTTATCCGCATATAGACCTATGAAAAGCCTTACCAAATTAAATAATCAGTTACAAATGGGTCTTGCAGCTGCTAAGAGAATTTTTGAAATTTTTGACGTAAAACATCAAGTAAAACAGTTGAATAATGTTAAAAAAATTAAAATTGAAAATGCAAATATTCAATTTCAAAATATTTCTTTTATCTATCCTAATCAAAAAGAAAATGTCCTAGAAAATATTTCTTTTGAGCTGAAAAAAAATCATAATTATGCTTTAGTTGGTAAATCAGGAAGTGGAAAATCTACTATTATGAATTTGTTATTACGTTTTTATGATGTCTCTACTGGAGATATAATTATAGATGGTAACAATATAAAAGATTTTAGTTTTAGAGATTTACGCTCTCAAATCTCTTATGTATCTCAGGATATATTTTTATTTGATGATACAGTAAGGGCAAATATTTGTTATGGCATAAAAAGAAAAATATCTGATGCTGAATTATTAAAGGCAGCTCAAGATGCAGAAGCATATGAATTTATAAAGGATCTTAAAGATGGTTTTGATACTGTAATAGGATCAAGAGGAAATTTATTATCTGGTGGACAAAAACAAAGAATAGTTTTAGCTCGTGCGTTTCTTAAAAACTCCCCTATCTTACTTCTTGATGAAGCTACTTCTGCTCTGGACCCTATTTCTGAAAAAAAGGTACAAAATGCTTTAAAAAAATTAAAGAAAAACAGAACATGCTTAATTATTGCTCACAGATTAAATACTATTATTGATGCTGATTTAATTATGGTGATGCATAGAGGGAGAATTATTGCTACTGGCAAACATGCTGAGTTAATTAAAAATAATGATTATTATAAATCTAGCTTTTAATTTAACTTGCTAAATATTTAGCATATTTGCTGGAATATTCATTATATTCTTCTAGATTATTATGTTTTTTTGCTCCTTGTAAAAAAATCATTAGTTTTTTTTGTAAAATATTTCTAGCAAATTCATATTGTTCTTTAGTTAAATTTCCTGCTTCGATAATTTTTGCTAAAGCATAAATTCTAAATCGATCCATTGCATAATATTTTTGTGATAATTGATCAGCATGGCCACCAAATTTTGTTGTTAAATATTCAGGTAAAAACAAAGTTTTATATTTTGCAGTAACTCTTAACCAATAATCATAATCTTCACATGCTGGTAAATTTTCATCAAATAAGCCAATATCTTCAATGATGTCTTGATGAATTATTACAGTTGAAATTGATATTGAACATAACTCAACTGATCTTTTAAAAATATCCCCTCCTATCTTCAGATGCTTTTTCTTTGGATTTATTCTTACCTGATTTTTAAACCAAATTTCTTCAGAGTGACATATTTTATAATTTGGATTTTCTTGCAAATATTTTATTTGTTTTGAAATTTTATCTAAATGAAAAAAATCATCAGAATCTAGAAATGCTATCCATTTACCTTTTGCAATTTTTATAGCCTTATTTCTTGCTGCACTTACTCCTGAATGAGTTATTTTTAGTAATATTATTCTTTTTTCTTGCTGATATTTATCTTTTAAATATTCATAGGAGTTATCTATAGAGCCATCGTCAATTATAATGAGCTCTATATTATTATAACTTTGCTCTAATACTGACTTAATGGCTTTATTAATGATTAATTTTCTATTGTAATTAGGTATAATAACTGAGACTAAATCCATTTTATATTTTTTTGGTCAAGAAAATAATTACTCTTTATTTAATTGTAAATTACTAGCTCTTAAATTGCTTGGTAAATATCTTGATAAAATCTATATTGCCTGTATTATCAGCGCTTAAATTAAGATTTACAGATATAAAATGGCTGATAATAAAACAAAAGCACATGTTAACAAACTAACAGATCAAGATGCATTAGATTTTCATAGTAATGGTACTCCCGGAAAAATAAAAGTAGTTGCTTCAAAGCCTCTTACTACTCAACGAGATTTATCTCTCGCATATTCTCCAGGTGTAGCTGTACCTTGTAGAGAAATTCATAAGGATCCAGAAACAGCTTATGATTATACTTCAAAGGGAAATTTTGTAGCTGTAATTTCAAATGGTACAGCGGTTTTAGGCCTTGGTAATTTAGGTGCTTTAGCTTCAAAGCCAGTTATGGAAGGTAAATCTGTTTTATTTAAAAGATTTGCTGATATTGATTCAATTGATGTAGAGGTTTCAACAGAAGATATTGATGAATTTGTGAATACTGTAAAAAATATCGCAGATACATATGGTGGAATAAACCTTGAAGATATCAAGGCTCCTGAATGTTTTATAATAGAAAAAAAATTAAAAGAGATTTGCAATGTACCTGTATTTCATGATGACCAACATGGAACAGCCATAATTACAGCAGCAGGAATTATTAATGCAGCAGATATAGCTGGTAAAAAAATTGAAGATTTATCAGTAGTTGTTAATGGCGCGGGTTCTGCAGGAATTGCTTGTTTAGAGCTTATAAAAAAATTAGGAGTCAAAAATGAAAATTGCTATTTATGTGATCGTACTGGTGTAATATATAAAGGAAGAGAAACAAGCATGAATGAATGGAAAATCAAACATGCTGTTGCAACAGATAAAAGATCACTTGAAGATGCTTTAACAGATGCTGATGTATTTTTGGGATTATCTGTAAAAGATGCCATTAATAAAGAAATGGTGAAAAAAATGGCAAAAAACCCTATTATTTTTGCTATGGCTAATCCTGATCCAGAAATTAAACCAGAAGATGCAAGAGAAGTTAGAACAGATGCAATAATTGCAACTGGAAGATCAGATTATCAAAATCAAGTTAATAATGTCTTAGGATTTCCATATATTTTCCGCGGTGCTCTTGATGTTCACGCTACAGCTATTAATGATGAAATGAAACTTGCAGCAGCCTATGCCCTTGCAGACTTAGCTAGAGAACCTGTTCCTGCTGAGGTTTCTAGTGCTTATTCTGGGCGTAAAATGACATATGGACCTGAATATATTATTCCAGTGCCTTTTGACCCAAGATTAATATCACATATTCCTGCAGCAGTTGCAAAAGCTGCTATAGAAAGTGGAGTTGCTCGTAAAAAAATAGATGATTGGGATGCATATAAATCTGAGCTAAATGGTCGTTTAAATCCAACTGCCAATAGTTTAAATTTAATTTTTGGTAAGGTCAGAAATATTCCTACCAGAGTTGTTTTCGCCGAAGGAGAAAATAAAAATATCGTAGCTAGTGCAAAAATTTGGCAAGATTCTTCTTATGGTAAAGCAAGCTTAATAACAAGATCAGATAGGCAAAATGAATTAGAAAACAACTTAGAAGAGCTGCATTTATCAAAAGATGATCTAAATGTAATTAATATTTCAACCAATGAAAATTTAGTAAAAAAATATGCTGAAATATTATATAATAAACTTCAAAGAAAAGGCTATAAAATGAGAGATTGTTTACGTATGGTAAATGATGATAGAAATATTTTTGCAGCATGTGTAGTTGAAGCAGGAGATGCAGATTTAATGGTTACTGGTACAACCAGACATTATAAAACATGCTTAGATGATATCTTAAAGGTAATTGATAGCCAAAAAGATCAAGCTGTTTTTGGCTATTCAATTGTTATTGCTAAAGATAGAACTGTATTTTTAGCTGATACAGCAGTAAATGAACTTGCTTCATCTGAAGAATTAGCTGAAACAGCAATTCGTATGGCAGAAGAGGTAAGGAAATTTGGCCATACACCAAGAGTTGCTCTAGTATCTTTTTCTAATTTTGGTAGCCAATTAAGAACGGAGTCATCAAGAATTAGAGATGCTAAAAAAATCTTAGATGGCATGAATGTAGATTTTGAATATGATGGCGAGATCTCGCCTGAAGTTGCTCTTAACAAAGAATTACTTGAAATATACCCTTTTAGTAACTTAACAGAGCCAGCTAATATTTTAATTATGCCTGGTTTACACTCCGCTATTATATCATCTAACTTATTACAAGAATTAGGTGGTAGTGCTGTTATTGGTCCAATTTTATCTGGTCTTGAGAAATCAGTTCAGATTTGTTCAATTGGTGATTCTGTTAATGATATTATTAACTTAAGTGCTATTGCTGCTGTTAAACATATTGAAAAAAATGGTAAAAAATAAATATTTAATTTGTGTTAGTAATTTAAAAAACTGCGCAGCTGCCTTAAAATATGCGGCTTTAAAGGCAAAAAAAGATGGGGCGTTAATAGAGATTTTATCTGTAATTGACACTGTTAATAAAGGCTATGGTTTATTTTCAGTTGATAAAATTATGGATCAGGAAAAAAGACAAGATCAGGAAGATAGCTTAAATGAAATTTCAGCCTATATAAAAAAACTTTCTAACATTCTACCTGTTATAAATATAAAAGAAGGTATAATAAGTGATGAAATTTCTAAAGTGCTTGAAAATGATAAATCTATTAATTTAATTATATTATCATCTTGCGAGGAATCTTCAAGCAAAGGAAAGCTAATATCTCATATAGCTGAATTATCTGCTATTAAAATTTTTACACCTATTTCTATTATTCCTAATAGTCTTTCGGAAGAAGAAATCAAAAAAATCATATAATTTGCAATGAGTTTTACTTCTTTGTTTTTTCTGCTAAGCGGTGGAATGATTGGAACTTTTTTTCGTTATTTTTTAACAAAAATTCTAACTTCATATAAAGTTTTTAATATAGTAAACATGCCTGTTGCTGTACTAATTATTAATATTAGTGGTTCTTTATTATTTGCTTTATTTATATATTTTACTAAATATTTTACTTTAAGTGATAATTTTAAGCTGTTTATTTTTACTGGTTTTTTAGGATCTTATACTACTTATTCAACCTATATTTTTGAAGCTACAACTTTATGTTTTGAGAAAGAGATAATGCTAGGTGTGCTTTATATATGTTTGTCTTTTTTTATTCCTTTCTTTATTATGTATTTATCTTTTGTAAAGCTAAATGCCTAATAATAACTATAAATTAAAATCTGAATTACTAAGAAATAAAATTTTTGAAGATGAAAATATTCTGGTTTTAAATAAACCGGCTAATCTTGCTGTGCAAGGTGGAAGCAAGGTAAATATTTCTGTTGATCAGCTATTTGATTATCGGCTAACTCATAGAATAGATAAGGATACTTCAGGTATTTTAATATTAGCTAAGAACCAAAAAATTGCGGCTAATTTAATTGAAAAATTCAAATATAAAAAAATATGGAAAACATATCTTGCTATAATTATTGGTAGACCAAAAAAGCTACGTGGTAAAATATCTACTCCTATCTATAATGAACATAAAGGAAAACAAGCTGCATTAACTGAGTATGAGATTATTGATTATGTAGGAAATGAGCTTAGCTTTGCTGCTTTATATCCTATTACTGGACGTAAACATCAAATTAGAATTCATTTGAAAGATCTTAACTGCCCTATTCTTGGAGATGGTAAATATGGAGGCAAAAATGCCTTTAAAAATAACCTTCATAATAAAATTCATTTACATGCTTATAAATTAGAAATTGATAATTACCTTGGTAAAAAGAAAATTTTTACAGCTGAAATGCCTGATAAATTCAGAGAATCTATGAATCTTTTGGGATTTAACGAGGCATTATTATAGAATTGTTTTACTGTAAAAAAACTTATAAGATTTAACATGTTTTTTTATAGAGCTTTAGATCTTCTTATATATCTGCTCGATTTACAACTTGACCTTTTTTAGCTCTCACTTGACTTACAAAACTTCCTGGTGGACTCATTGGTTCTAATAGCCTACCTCTTTGCTGCACTGGCTTCATGTGTGGGATGTAGCGCTAAACTTCTATATGAAGGAGGAGAAGGAGGAGAAGGAGGAGGATCGTCCCCGTTCCCTACCATACATGGTAGTGAACCTACTATGTTTGATAATCTTCTATTTCCCCTCCCTGCTTCCTTGCCTTCTTCCTTTCTCATTTTGCCTAAGAATTTCCGACAAAGCTCTTTTACATCTTCATGTATTTGATCTTTATTTTGTGCGCTCATTATTCTTAAAACATTACTAACGTGTTCATCTGTTATTTCAGCATTCTCTTTATCAATAGCTATTTGTAAAATTTCTATTATTTTATTAAATTTCTCATCTTTATCATCAACATTATTTTTAGCTACTTGATTTTGTATTGAATCTAAATATTCTATTAAGCTATTTATATTATAACTATATATTTTAATATTTTTATATTTTTTAAGGGCAAACTCAACTAAATCTAAATCATTTCTATATAAAAATATATCTAACATTGTGACGCCTTCCCATCTAATTTCATTGAATACACCCCCTGACATTTTATAATTAGGATCAACGACACTCTTTAATAAAGCTTTAATGTTATCTTTATTACGCTCTGATGGTGTTTCTGATTCTAAATAATGCTTACAAGCACAAGTTAATACAAGAGGTTCTATAATTGGTTTTTCATTCCCTAGCAATGATGTTAATAATTCACTATTACCCGATTCTATTGCTATTTCCACTATGTTTCTTCCTTTTATATCTTTTAAATATAACAGCTCTTGTAAAGTTTCAACTTTATCCAAGACTAGTTTATTACAATCTATACTTTCACATAATTTAAATAATAATGGTATTCCATCATTTAATCTCACAGATAAATTTATATCTTGAAGATCTTCAGCTTTTAATGTTTTTTCATCAATTTTTTTAATAATATCTTCATATTGTTTTTGAAATTCACAAACATTAACCCAATTTTCACCATATATTTGTTTTATTGCATCCATATCATCATATTCAAAATATTCTGGATGCAATTCATATAAACAAGCTAGCATTACATGATGCTCTAATGATGGGTAATTTTTATAATTTTCTATTCGTGCTCTATAAAACTCCTGTTCGTCTATTTTACTTTGTGCATATTCTAAAAATTCTTCACGATCTATTAGTTTTTTACTTTTTTCTAATAAATATTTTAGAGATTTTGGAGGCAATATCTCTATCACATTAAATAATTCTATTTCATAATTGTTTTCTATAAATTTATTTAGAATGGGCTCTAAATCTACTTGTAATTCAAGAGCTGTTCTAAAAAATGAAAATAATAAATCAGCTCTGTTTTCTTTACTAAGAGAGAATAAAATAGTAGTGGCATTGCCATATATTTCTGCCAAGCCATCTATGCTGTCTCTTAAATCTGGATGATTACCACCATGTAATATTATTGTCATAAAGTCAGCTGGTTTTTTTATAAATTTATCATATTCTTTCAAAATGTCTGAACGATTTTTTTTTATTAATTTATCTTGAGCAATATAATAGCAAAGCCTTCTATTATAGTTGCTCATTCCATAATGCATTAATGTCTCTGGATCTTTTTTTAATGCTTCTTGCATTGCGTTTAAATTTATATTTTGAGGATTTTTTGATAAATGCATTGCTTCGACAAGTGTTAATTCGAGAAGCTTTATTTTTTCAAAAAAAGGCGCTAACTGACCAGGATTGTTTATATTATGTGTCATGAAGTACTGTATAACTTGCTCAAATTTAGAACCTGTATAATCTAATTCTAATGATTGCCTTTTGGTTTTAAGTTGTGATATAAATTTTTGTAACTCTTGATCATTATCTTCTGTTTTTAGAATTTCATTACATAATTGATCTATAAAAACTAGGCTAAGTCTTTCTGATTCTCCTGCTTTCATGAAGGTACTTAAACTACTTTCTTT
>JADHLN010000038.1 GCA_016780625.1 Rickettsiales bacterium | reverse complement strand
TTAATACATGCTAATGTATTTGTGCCGTCAATATTCATCGCACATGAACCACATATACCTTCTCTACATGATCTTCTAAAAGTAAGTGTAGGATCAATTTCATTTTTAATTTTAATTATAGCATCAAGTACCATAGGTCCACATTCATCCATATTAATTTCATATGAATCTATTCTTGGATTTTGACCATCTTCAGGATCATATCTATAAACTTTAAAAAGCTTTAAGTTTTTTGCATTTTTAGCATCACACTTAAAATTTTTACCTTTAGAACTTATTTTAGAATTTTTTGGGAGTGCAAATTCAACCATTATAAATTACATTTAAATTAATATACTCTTTTCTTAGGAGGTATTCTTTTCATCTCATCAGTCATAGGATCACCTATAACTTGACGATATTTAATATCAACATTTCCTGAAGAATCAATAAATGACATACTATGCTTCATCCATTCATCATCATTTCTTTCAACAAAATCCTCTCTTGCATGAGCACCTCTACTCTCTTTTCTATCATGAGCAGATTTAATAGTAAGCATTGCAAGCGGGAGCATATTTTGCAATTCAAGCAATTCAACTAAATCACTATTCCAAATCAAACCTCTATCAGTTAGCTTTAAATCATTGATAGATGCATATAACTTAGCTAATTTTCCTATTCCAGAAGACATAATCTCTTCATTTCTAAATACAGCCGCATGTCTTTGCATAATTTTTTGCATCTGTAATCTCATATCAGCAACAGACTCTTTACCCTTAGATTTTATTATTGAATCAAATCTTTCTAATGCTTTAGATACTGATTCTTCTTTTAATTTCTTATGCGGCATATTAGGAGTTAAAATCTCTTTAGCTCTAATAGCTGCTGCTCTTCCAAAAACCACCAAATCAAGAAGAGAATTTGAACCTAATCTGTTAGCTCCATGCACAGACACACATCCCGCCTCACCAACAGCCATTAATCCAGGAACTATTTTTTCTTTACCTTCTGCATCAATTGTAATTACTTCTGTATTGTAATTAGTAGGAATTCCTCCCATGTTATAATGAACAGTTGGCAATACTGGGATAGGTTCTTTGGTGACATCTACATTAGCAAATATCTTTGCTGTCTCTGATATACCAGGTAGTCTTTCTGCTAAAATTTTAGCATCTAAATGGTTAAGATGCAAAAATATATGATCTTTATCTTTACCAACACCTCTACCCTCATTAATTTCCATTGTCATTGAACGAGAAACAACATCACGAGATGCTAAATCTTTTGCTGATGGTGCATAACGCTCCATAAATCTCTCACCTTCAGAATTTACAAGATAACCTCCCTCACCTCTTGCTCCTTCAGTAATTAAACAACCAGCTCCATAAACTCCGGTTGGATGAAATTGAACAAATTCCATATCTTGAAGAGGCAAACCTGCTCTAGCAACCATCGCATTTCCATCTCCTGTACATGTATGAGCAGATGTAGCTGAAAAATAAACTCTTCCATAACCACCTGTAGCAATAATTACCATGTGAGATTTAAATATATGTATTGAACCATCATTTAAATTTAAAGCTGTTAAACCCTTACATTTACCATCTTCCATAATTAGATCTAGGGCAAAATATTCAATAAAGAAATTAGCCTTATTTTTAAGAGCTTGCTGATATAAAGTATGCAAAATTGCATGACCAGTTCTATCTGCAGCAGCGCATGTTCTTTGTGCAGGATCACCTTCTCCATATTCAGTGGTCATCCCACCAAATGGTCTTTGATAGATTTTACCATCTTTTGTTCTAGAGAAAGGAACTCCATAATGTTCTAACTCAACTACTGCTTTTGGTGCATTTTTACACATATACTCAATTGCATCCTGATCACCTAACCAATCTGAACCTTTAATTGTATCATATGCATGCCACCTCCAATCATCGCGCCCCATATTAGCAAGAGCAGCGGATATACCGCCTTGAGCTGCAACAGTATGGCTTCTTGTTGGAAATACTTTTGATACACAAGCAGTTGATAGACCTGCCTCAGCCATTCCTAATGTAGCCCTCAAACCTGAACCACCAGCTCCAATTACTACAACATCAAATTCATGTTCAATTACATTATAACTCATTAGATAATAGCC
Source organism: Rickettsiales bacterium (assembly GCA_016780625.1). Classification (GTDB taxonomy): domain Bacteria; phylum Pseudomonadota; class Alphaproteobacteria; order Rickettsiales; family JABIRX01; genus JADHLN01. Next base: position 6,503 of record JADHLN010000038.1, on the reverse strand, counting down.
GTAAAATTTTTAACAAAAGTGAAAAACAAAAATATTGCCGTAAACCAAGCAAATAGATTTACAGAAATTATCAACATCTTGCTACCACATTTACAAGAAACATAATCTTCAATAATTACCCTTACACCTAATGCAGAATGAACAAGCATAACTATTAATATTACAGCAAATAAAACCAAATTTAACTTAGAAGAAATTATATTTTCATAGCTCATATTACATCCAGCAATACAGATAAGCTTGGAGGTAAACCATATAGCTAAAGGAATTAATGCAATAGCTGTAATTCTTTGCAACAACCAATGATGCAAACCATTATGAGCAGAACCTAATTTATTAAAATTTTTGAAATTTTCTGACATTATTGCACCAATTTAATTACACCATAATAATAACTTGCAAAGCTAAGTAATAAGCTAGCAGCTATAACTATTAAACCAGAGATTTTAACAGATTTAATCTCATAGCCTTTCCCTATATCCCAAAATAAATGCCTAATACCATTACAAAAATGATAATAAAACGCTAAAACCCAAAAAAGCAAGGCTGTTTTACCTAAGATATTAGCAAAAAAGAAATTAAAAAATGATATGTAATATTCAGAAATAAAAAATTCCTGAAAATTACTAAAAATTATAAACCAGCTTAAAAATAACAAACCTAGATAAAGAAAAAAACCTGATATTCTATGTGAAATAGAAAGTATAGATGTGATTTGCGGCTTATAGATCGTTAAGTGGGGCGATATAGGTCTAGATTTTAACTTTACATCACTCATCGAAAAAACCTCTTAACTTGATAATTTTTGCTCTTTAAACAAAACATGTTTTTTAGCTACAGGATCATATTTCTTGAAGCTCATTTTTTCAGTGATTTGCTTAGGATTTTTCTTTTTTACATAGTAAAAACCAGTTTTAGCAGTACTAACTAATTTTATAAGTATATTTTTCTTTGATTTACCAGCCATTTTTATTCTAATATTTTATGAGATAATTATTAAACCTGATAGTCTAACTAGTCAAGAAGATTATCACAAGCAACTATACTGCAAATAAGCTATAAGGTTTCTTTTTTTCAAGCGCGAATAATGGCTTTCTCCCCTCTCCTTTTGTTATAATAACATCAATATTATTAGAATTAGCTTTTTTTGCGGACTCTAACTTACTATACATACCACCAGTCCCATAATAGCTTTTAGTCTTTTTAACTTTTGAAAATAAGATTGAATCGCTGCTATTAGGCAAGTTAATTATCTTAGCATTTTTATTTAACTTAGGATCATAATCATATAAACCATCCACATCAGACATTAAAACCAGCAAATCAGCCTTAACCAGAATAGCCATTTCCGCAGCAAGACCATCATTATCACCAAATTTAATCTCATCTATTGCCACAACGTCATTTTCATTTATTACAGGTATGATATTCATCTTATGCAAATCATCTAAACAATTTCTGATATTTAACTTTCTTTTTTCAACTTTACAATCATCAGCAGTAACTAATATCTGAGCAACATCAAGCTTTGCTTTTGCAAATATCCTGCCAATTTTTTCAATTAAAATAGCCTGACCATAAGCAGCATAAGCCTGCTTTTGCGATAAAGATAATAAATTAGGATCTGTTTTTAACTTTTTACATGAACTTGCTATAGAACCAGATGAAACCAACAGAACCTTATGACCATTTTTTTGCAATTTTTTTATATCTCGCGCCAAAGATTTCAACCACTTAATTCGCATCGATCTATTTTTATCAACTATTAATGAAGAACCAATTTTGATAATAATGGTTTGATATTTTTTTAATTTCATTTAACCTCTAATTCCTTTATAAAAACAATATAATATATAAAACTAATGAAGCAAATAAGCGAACAAGAAATAAGCACATTACTAAACGAAAACTTCCCAAATAGCAAAATAGAAGTTATAGACCAAATGGGAGATGGCTACAGCTTTGCTATCAATATTACTTCAGACAAATTCAAAAATTTAAATCGCGTGAAGCAACATCAATTAGTAATGAAATGCTTAAAAGAACTTCTTAAAGAAAGGCTTCATGCAGTAACCTTAAAAACAGAAGCTATTTAAGACTTTCTCTCCGCTAATTTTTCTAAATTAGTTATTCTTTTTTCAATATCTTTATAATTTTTAATATTCTCAAATAGCTGCAACAATCTATTTACCCTTCTATATAATTTAAATATGAAAAATATAATCAATATTATGCTGCAGGAAAAAATCGCACTAACTATCTTGAATAATAACAAATAAAATTCCGATTTATCCTTTATATTTTCAAAATCTTCAATTGAAGCCTTAACTTTATCTGATACCGAATCAATTTGACCATTTACCTTCTCTTCAATCTCCACTATTTTATCATTTGCCTCTTTTTTTATAGAATCTATTAAATTGTCCAAAGAAACCGTCCCATCTTTTTTTACCTTTTCTTTAGCTTGATCCTCTATTTTGTCCAACGCGTCAGACAAACTAAATGCATATGAATTGCTAATTAAAAACAAAAATAAAATCTGGATAAAAATTTTTTTCATAATTTTACTCTAAAAAATTGATTAAAAACTTAACAAATTACAAAACTTGATCTTGAATTATTTATATATAAATGATAAAAACTTCATAAATTTATTTACATATTATGCAAGAAAAATTCCAAGAAATTGAAAATTTAATCAAAAACAACAAAATAGTTCTTTTTATGAAAGGTAACAAAACCTTCCCTCAATGTGGCTTTTCAGCCTTTGTTGCTAAAACATTACAAAATCTTAACATTGAATTTACCGATGTAAATATTCTTGAAGATGAAGAAATGCGCCAAGCCATAAAAGATTACACAGACTGGCCAACAATCCCACAACTATATGTAAATGGTGAATTTATAGGGGGATGCGACATTATAAGAGAAATGCAAGAAAATGGTGAGCTTGAAGAAGCGCTTAAATAATGACAAAAGCCATAAAACTTAATAAATTACATAAGACATACAAAACTAAAACAGGTGATGTTAAAGCATTAAATAATATTTCTCTAACAATCGAGAAAGGCTCTTTTTTTGGTTTACTTGGACCAAATGGCGCAGGAAAAAGCACAATAATAAATATTCTAGCTGATCTTGTCACCAAAGATTCAGGTGAAATAAATATTATGGGTCATGATTTTGACAAAAACAAAATTAATGCCAAAAACTGCCTAGGAATAGTCCCGCAAGAATTAGTAATGGATCCATTCTTTAACGTTAAAGAAACTCTTGAAATTTATGCTGGCTATTATGGTATAGCTAAAAATCAAAGAAGAACCAATGAAATTATCAGAGCTTTAGGCTTAACAGATAAAGCAACTGCTAAACCAAGAACCTTATCAGGCGGAATGAAAAGAAGGCTCTTAGTTGGCAAAGCCTTAGTTCATGATCCAGACATAATCATATTAGACGAACCGACGGCAGGAGTTGATGTTGAGTTAAGAGATCAATTATGGGAATATATCAGCAAACTTAACAAAAATGGCAAAACAGTTATTCTAACCACTCACTATTTAGAAGAAGCTGAAGAATTATGTGATCAAATTGCAATTATTAATAAAGGAAAAATTATTGCTAATGACAAAAAGTCCAATTTAAAAAAATTATTTGGCGTAAAAACATTAAATATTACCATAAAAAAAATCTCCAGTAAAATAGAAAAAGATCTCAAAGAATTTGGTGATATCTCTATAAACAACAACATAATTTCAATTAAATATAAAACCGAAAATCTAGAATATGACAAGCTTATCAATAAATTAGCAAAAAATAACGCTGAAATAATTGATATAAATACTCAAGAAACAGATATTGAAGATATTTTTAAAAATTTAGTTTACCAAAAATAATGATTTTTAAAATCACCCCTAAAAATTATCAAAATTTTTGTAATAATCATCTTAAAAAAATGAATATTTTACTTATTACATTAATTATAACCAGCTTATTTTTCATCCTAACTTCACCAGATGACTATCAACAAGGTAATGCTGTCAAAATAATGTATATACATGTTCCTTCAGCTTGGCTCTCTCTTCTTATTTACACAATTATCGCATCTCTTAGCGCTTTAAGCTTTATATATAAAACACCTTTACTTACTCTAAGTGCTATTAGCTTAGCTCCTATTGGCTGTATTTTTTCACTAATAACCTTAGTAACTGGATCTTTATGGGGCAAGCCAATATGGGGAACCTGGTGGGTCTGGGATGCTAGACTAACATCAATGTTAATCTTATTTTTCCTTTATCTCTCATATATTATTTTATATAAATCATATTCCAATGTCATAACAGGGTCAAAAATTGCGGCAGCACTTGCCATAATAGGCTTTATAAATATACCAATAATTAAATTTTCTGTAGAAATTTGGAATAGCTTACATCAACCTGCAAGCATCCTTAGAAAAGACGGAATCTCAATCCATTCATCAATGTTAAAGCCTTTATTAATATCATTCTTTACATTGCTAGTTTTAACTTTTAATATATTCATTATGAGAGTAAATATTTTTTTGATTAAACATAAAAAACAAAGGTTAAAATGACATATGTAGTAACTGATAAATGTATAAAATGTAAATATACTGATTGTGTAGAAGTCTGCCCAGTAGATTGCTTTTACGAAGGTGAAAATATGTTAGTCATTAACCCTGAAGAATGTATTGATTGCGGTGTTTGCGAACCAGAATGTCCAATTGATGCAATAAAACCAGAATCAGAGGATTTAGTTGAATTTATTAAAATAAACAAAAGCTTCTCTGAAACATGGCCTAATATAAGCGAAAAAAAAGAAGCTTACCCTGAGGCTGAAAAATTCAAGAACGATACAGAAAAATATCCACTGCACTTTAGTAAAGACGCAGCAAAATAATTTATTTTTGCATTTCTAAAGAAATTTTATCTATAAATTCAGACATAGTCACAAATTTCCTAGAACCTGTTAAATTAGCAAGATCTTTTGTAACAAATCCTGATTCAACAATTTCTAGAACCAGCTTCTCAATTTTATTGCTAAAATTATAAAGATCTTGATTTGCATCTAATTTAGCGCGATGTAACAAAGCCCTACTCCAAGCAAAAATTGAAGCAATAGGATTTGTGGAGGTAGCTTTACCCTTTTTATACTGCTGGTAATGCCTAGTAACAGTTCCATGCGCTGCTTCTGCAAGCTTTATGTTACCATCTACGCTTACCAAAACAGAGCTCATTAACCCAAGAGAACCAAAAGCCTGAGCTAGATTATCAGATTGCACATCACCATCATAATTTTTACAAGCCCAAATAAACCCACCTTCACTTTTTAAAGCAAAAGCAACCATATCATCAATTAATCGATGTTGATAAGAAATATTATTTGCTATAAAATCAGCTGCAAATTCTTTTTTGTAAATATCAGCAAATATATCAACAAAAAGCTGATCATATTGTTTTAAAATAGTATTTTTACTAGAAAAATATAAAGGCCATTTTTTATCTAAAGCGAATTTAAAACAAGAATAAGCAAAATTCTTAATTGAAGTTTCTAGATTAAACATACCAAGCACAACACCAGAAGAATCTTGAAAATCATTTATTAATTCTTCTCTAATACCATTTTTATCTTCAATCTTCAAACTTACTTTTGAGCCTTTTTCTACATAAAAATCATGCGCTTTATATTGATCTGCAAAAGCATGCCTACCAATTATTATAGGTTTGCTCCAATTCCTAACAATCGGCTTAATATTAGAAACTAAGATTGGCTCACGAAAAACTGTACCACCAATAATATTTCTGATAGTTCCATTTGGAGATTTATAAATTTTTTTTAGTAAAAATTCTTTTTGCCTAGCCTTAGTTGCAGTAATTGTAGCACATTTTACAGCAACCCCAATATCTTTTGTTGCATTTGCAGCATCAATAGTAACTTGATCCTCTGTTAAATCACGATTTTTGATACCAAGATCAAAATATTCAATAGGTAAATCTAAAAAAGGCACGATTAATTTTTGCTTAACCTCTTGCCACATCACCCTAGCCATCTCATCACCATCCATTTCTACAATTGGATTTTTAACTTTAATTTTTTCTATCATTATAACTTATATTTTTCTGTTGAAATTCTATATAATCAGCGATTTTATTAAATAATTTAGGATTATATTTTGCAATAATTACATGATTATCTGCTCTAATATTATATATTTCTTTTTTTTCAGTTTTAATATTTTCATATATAATTTCAGCACTTTTAGGATCTACAACCGGATCTTTATCAGCTTGAATTATTAATGTGGGAGCAGAAATTTTACTTAAATTCTTTTTACATTCAGTCATTAAATCAGATAGCTCTTCAACAGCAGATAAATAATTTTTACTATAGTTAATATGAGGATTTTCAGGCTTATCTTCAACAAATTCTTTTTTTCCCTTTTTACTGTGAAATTTATCAAGCATTTCATTCCAAAAATTAACCGT
>JADHLN010000004.1 GCA_016780625.1 Rickettsiales bacterium | reverse complement strand
TGAAAAAGGGGCTGTTTTTATAAATATTCTCAATAAAGCTAAGGATAACCCTAAAATGGTTAGATATTTATGTGATTATTTTAACAGTAACCAAATTATCTTTGCAGATAAATTTGATAAAAAAGGATATAATATATTGCATCAAGCAGCTTTTAAATTTACCCCTGATGCTTGTAAAGCGCTTTTTGAAAATATTCCCAAAACACAAATAGCAGCTTTACTTAAACATGAGACACAGAAAAACCACCCAAAGATAAAAGATAAAACACAAGAAATTATGCCTTATGCTTTTGCAGTTGCTAGGGCAGCTGGAGGGGCCTCACCAGCAGAAGAAATAAAAGCTATGTTTGCAGCATATATACAAAATGTAGAAAATCAAAACCCATGCGATAACACTAGATGGAGGGTATATACTGAGAAAAATAATAAATCTGCTACTGAGGCACTAGCTCTTTAAAGAATTTTTGATTTACTTACAGCGGCATTTAATGCTTTATTTACTAATCTTGCTAATTCTGCATCATGCTCAAAAACTTCTAATGCTGCTTCGGTTGTTCCACCTTTACTCGCTACTTTTTTGGTTAATTCTGTGAAATCTTGCTCTTTAATTGCTAAATTAGTAGCAGCATACGCTGTTTCTAATACTATTTTTTTGGCATTTTCTTCTCTGTATCCTGCTTGCTCTAAATAAGAGCTGAAATATTTAAATAATAAAAAATAATAAGCAGGGCCACTTCCAGCAATTGCCGTCCCTGCATGGAATTGCTCTTCATTATCTAACCAGATTGTCTTACCGAAGCAATTTAAAAGAGTTGTAATTTCTTTTTGCTCTTTATTATTCAAATCTTTTGCATAGGCTAAATTTGTGCTTTGCTTTATTTTTGCCGCTAAATTTGGCATTATCCTAACTATTTTATTATCAGGAAAATATCTCTTAAATAAATCTATTTTACTTCCAGCCAAAATCGAAATTATAATAGCATTTTTATGTATTAAACCTTGATATATCTCTATTATTTGAGAAATATTTTGTGGTTTAATAGCAAAAATTATTAAATTAATTTCTGCCATATTTAATTTTTTTATATCATTACAAAAATTAACTGATTTGTTGTTTTCTATGTTAGGATCTATTATTTTTACTGAGTAATTTTTATTTGTAATAATTGCATCAGCAATGGCTGAGCCCATATTACCATAACCAATTTGTAAAATTTTAAAACTCATCTTTTCCTCCAAATTTTCCAAAATTATTAAGAATTTGCAAAAATATATTTTGCTTTATTTTCTCTCCTTTAGTTTTATCTAGAGAAAAAGCAAGATTATTATGCATTTTATCGTTAAATTCTTCAATTTTACTTACTCTATTTTCTAAGAAAGTAATTTTTACAATTTTTTGCTTTGCAATTTTTGATTTATGAAAGGCTTTTTTAGAAATTGCATATTTTATGTAATAATAATAATCAAAATCATTATTATTTAACTCTAAACTAGGAGGCCCCAATAATTCTTTTACTATTATTTTGCTTTGCTTTAGCTTGATTTTTTCTAAATCATCAGCCCCAAATTGATAGCCATGCTCAGATATATTATTTACACATGACAGTGAAAATAATAAAAAAGAAACTAATGATAATTTTCTAATTTGTTTTAACATAAAAAAAAGCTGGATTAATTAAGTTTTTCTGATATAAATGTGCGGTTTCAGCATTGTTTGTAGCATATATTATATTTTCAAACTTATGCAAGATATTAAATAAAAACAATAAAACTTTAATAAAATGGCAGTTCCTAAAAAGAAAACATCCAAATCTAGGCGTAATAATAGAAGAGCTCACGATAAATTAGCAAAAGTTAATGTAGTTATCAATAAGACAACTGGTGAATATCAATTACCACATCAAGTTTCACTTGATGGTTATTACAAAGAAAAGCTTGTAATTGATAAAAGCAAAAAAGATCAAAAGGCAGAAGATGCAACAAATTCTACTGCTGAAAACACTGAAACATCTAAGGAAGAAAAAGCAAGTAAAGAGAATAAAGCTTAAATTTTAAATTATGAGTAGTGATAAATTATCTAAGAGCGAAGTAACATTAGCTCTGGATGCTATGGGTGGTGATAATGCTCCATATTCTGTTATTGCAGGTGCTAGTATTTTTTTAAAAAAACACCCTAATATAAATTTTCTATTTTGTGGTGATAGGTCAGTTATAAGCCCTTTAATTGATAAACATCCTAATTTAAAGGGAAAATCAGAAATTATTCACAGTAAAGATAAAATCAGCTCCGAAGAAAAACCATCTATAGCTCTTAGAAAAGGCAAAAACTCTTCTATGCGCTTAGCAATAGATTTAGTAAAAAATGGCAAAGCTGATGCTGTTATCTCAGCTGGAAATACTGGAGCTTTAATGGCTATGTCAAAAATTGTTTTTAGAACATTAGAAGGTATTGATCGTCCAGCAATTTGTACAATCATCCCCACTAAGAAAGGGAGTTCAGTTTTGCTTGATATGGGGGCAAATTCTGATTGCAACGCAGAAAATCTAAGTCAATTTGCCTTAATGGGTAATGCTTTTGCTAAAGCAGCTTTAAAGCTAAAAGCACCGAAAATTGGCTTGCTAAATATTGGTTCAGAAGAACTAAAAGGCCATGAAACTGTTAGGGTTGCGCATCAAATTATTCAAGATGAATATAAAGACTTAAAATATCATGGCTATGTAGAAGGCGATGATATAACCAAAGGTACTGTTGATGTTATTGTAACTGATGGCTTTACAGGTAATGTGGCGTTAAAATCTATGGAAGGAGCAGCAAAATTAATAGCAGGCTTATTAAAAGAAGGTTTTAAATCATCTATTCTTACCAAAATTGGTTTTTTATTATCTGCATGGTCACTAAAAAAACTTTTTAAAAAAATCGATCCAAGAAACCATAACGGCGCAATGTTTGTGGGCTTAAATGGCATATCAATTAAAAGCCATGGTAATGCAGATAAGCTTGCAATCTCAAATGCTTTAAAAGTTGCTGTAAATTTGATTGAAAATAAAATTAACCAAAGGATAATCACTGAGCTTAAGAAAATAAATAATAACTCTTAAATGAATAAAACAAGCTCTAAAATTACGGCAACAGGTAGTTACCTCCCTAAAAAAATCCTAACTAATCATGATTTAGCAAAAATAGTAGATACAAGTGATGAGTGGATTACTGAAAGAAGTGGTATAAAACAAAGACATATTGCAGCAGATAATGAATTTACATCTGATTTAGCATATAAAGCAGCAATTAATGCTATAGAGAATTCTGATATTTCTGCAAATGATATTGATGCTATTATTTTAGCTACCACAACGCCTGATAATATATTTCCAGCAACGGCAACTAAAGTACAACATAAATTAGGAATAAAAAAAGGCTTTGCCTTTGATGTTCAGGCGGTTTGCTCTGGCTTTGTTTATGCAATGGATATAGCTGACAAATATATAAAATCAGCTCAATGTAAAAATATCTTAGTAATAGGCGCAGAAACTATATCTCGTATTTTAAACTGGGAAGATCGTAATAGCTGTGTATTATTTGGAGATGGGGCTGGAGCAGTAATTTTATCTGCTAATGACCAAGATAATATTAGTGATATTATAGATTCAGAACTTCATTCAGATGGTCAGTTTTACGAAATTCTAAAAACAAATGGCGGCCCTTCACTAAATAATGAAAAAAGCTTCATTACTATGCAAGGTAAAGATGTTTTTAAGCAAGCTGTAAATAAAATGTCTGAAACTGTTGAAAATATCTTAAAAACTAATAACTTAACTCTAAGCGAGGTTAAATTAGTGATACCGCATCAAGCTAATCAAAGAATTTTAAATTCTGTAGCAAAAAGATTGAATTTAAATAATGACGTTGTATTTTCAACTGTTAGTAAACATGCGAATACTTCAGCGGCATCTATACCGCTTGCATTACATGAAGCTGTTAGCAGAGAGGTTATATCCAGAGGAGATTATATGGTTTTTGAGGCTCTTGGAGCTGGATTAACATGGGGTTCAATATTATTAAGATGGTAGAAACAATAAATAAAGAAAATATAGCTAGTGAAATAGCAGAACAATTTGGAATTTCAAAATCTCAATCAGCTGAGATGGTTGGTGACATATTAGATATTATGACAGATATAATATTTGAAGAAGGAAAAGTGCGCATTCCTTATTTTGGAACCTTTGTTTTAAGAGACAAAAACGCTCGAATCGGAAGAAACCCGAAAACTAAGCAAGAATTTGATATACCAGCTAGAAGCTTAGTAACTTTTAAAGCTTCTGATTCTTTTAAAGATTTTGTGAATGATAATTAGTTTATTATGGAAAATCTTTTTGCAAAAAAATTCTCAAATCTTTCTTTAAAACCTATTAATGAGGTTGCTGAAGAGATTGGCATAGAGCCTTATGTTTTACGTTTTTGGGAAACTAAATTTCCACAAATCTCTCCTACTAAAGGTCGTGGTAATAGAAGATTATACAATCATGAAAATATAGAAACTATAAAGTTAATTAAAGATTTACTTTATGGACATGGCTATACTATTGAAGGTGCTAAAAAATATTTAACTGGCAATAATAACAGTGAAATTATTGCTAATAATAATCACTCAGACAAGCTAGATATGAAATCTATCCTGGATGAATTAAAACAACTTAAATTAGATTTAGATTCCCTGCAAAATAGTAATTAGCTTTTTAATATCGCTAGCTAATTCTATCTCAAACTCTAATGTTTCCTTTTTTATTGGATGGATAAAACTTAAATAATAAGAATGCAAAGCCTGCCTATTAAAATCATATAAAACTTCATTATTAGCATTTATATATTTTTTTAACTTTCTTTTATGGTGACCATATTCTGGATCTCCAAATAAATTGTGACCTAAATCAGACATATGAACTCTTATTTGATGAGTTCTTCCTGTTTCAAGCGAACATTCTATAAGGCTTAATTTACCTCCCATATAAATTTCCTTTGTTGCATAATGAGTGATAGCTGTTTTACCTTTATTTATAGATGTTTGCATTATCTTTCTATTTCTACTGCTTCTTTCTATATTTTTATTAACTACTCCCTTATCAGGCTTTAATAGCCCCCATATTAAGGCATAATATCTTCTAACAATGCTTTTCTCTGCAAGCATTTTACTGATTTCAAAATGAGCAGTATCATTTTTGGCTATTATCATTAATCCAGAGGTGTTTTTATCTAATCTATGGACAATTCCTGGCCTGTTATTTTCCGAACCAGTTGATAGGTTATTGCCATATCTGGCAATTAAAGCATTAACTAATGTATTATCTTGATTACCATGACCTGGATGAACAACTAAGCCTGCTTGTTTATTTAAAATAATTAAATCTTCATCTTCAAATATAATATCAAGGTCAATTTTATAATCCTTTAGCTCTGGCTTTTTATTGGCTATAATTTCTAAAGTAATTTTTTGGCTATTTTTTAAATTATAATTAGGGGTTTTTATGATTTGATTATCAATTTTCACTTGGCCGGCTAATATCAATTTTTTAATTTTTTCTCTAGATATGGATTTATCAGCTAATTTTTCTGCTAAATATTTATCTAATCTTGAATTTTCTGTTATATCTTCTAATTTGATGCTAATAATTTCATTCATATGCAGGATAAATCTTTAATTTTTTTAAAATATCTGACAATTATAATGGGTGCAACCCTTACTATAGGTGTTATAGTTTTAATCAAGCTAATTTACAGCCAAACAAAAATATCTAATTGTAATGAAGGAGAGATAATAATTAATTCTAATATTGATGATTTTGCTATATATGGAAAAAAACTTTTTATATTAAGCAAGAATAACCAAGGTGAGAACAAAATTACATTTTATAACTATTGTAAGTAAGCTCTAAAAAAAGAATTTATTTAAAATCCCTATAACAATTTTTTTACCTAATATAATAATTGCCAAAGTAAAAATTGTACCAATCACTCCTATAACTATACCTATTAATATGATAAAGCCATCTCTACTTAACAAACCTAAAGACATGGCAATTATTCCTAAGGCAGGGATAAAATTAGTAAAGGGCAATGGCAATGCTATGCAAACTGCAAATATTGTTGCGAAAAAGCCGATTATTTGATGCCCATGCCCAGATGTTATAAGGCTTAATCTTGGTTTTAGTAATTTTTCGACTTTTTTAAGTATTGGCGATGATTTTAAAATTGCGTAACGTAGAATTTTTCTTTTTATTGAGATTTTAGTAAGCCATTTAGGTAACCAAGGAAATTCAAAACCTAAAACCATTTGTACAGATAAAAAAATTATAGGTATTGCAAATAATGTTGTGATGCCAGGAATATAAGGTATAGGAACGGATACAGGTAGGGTAAAAAGCATAAGTAATATACCAAAACCTCTTTCATGTAACGATATTTTTAATTCGTCTATCGTTACTAAATCTGACCTATTTGCTTTAACTACTTTATTTAAAAAGTCTGAGGTAGCTATATTTGTTTTGTTCTCCATTTGACATGATTCTGATTTTTAGTGCAGCTTACTGCATTTGCACCCTTAACTGACATCTAACAATTGAGGTTTCAAAATCATATTCATCTAAATTGGCATTTTGGCTTGATGAAGCTTGTAATACACATGCTTCTCCTGGTATTTGACTTGCACCGCCATTTGCTTCAGAAATAGTTTGTGAGGCACAATTATATTTACAATCAGATGTTGTTGATCCTTTTGATTTAGCTATTACCTTTCCTTTAAGAGGAAAACCATCATCTAATTTATTATCAAGTGAAAATGCATCTTCTGGTACTAATGTATCTATAAAATTTGCCTCTCTAGGACTACCTGTAGCATCATCGGCACCAACATGATAATAATTTACACCATTTAAAGAATAAACTGTAATACCTCCTGTGTTTTTTGCACTTGGAATAGTTTCACCTATTAAACCATTAGTTTCATCTCCATCATAAGCACCATCTGCAAAACCTGCATTATCTAGATGCTCCCAAAAATAAACTAACTCACCTGTTAATGTGTCTGGATCACCTCCGTCACTATCTTCTAATGCGTAATTTCCATCTCCATTATGACTACCTAAACCTCTTTTATCAGCGTTTCTGATGTCTCCTGGTAAAGCATTATATTTTAGTTGGAATGTGTTTACCTGAGTATCAAAGCCATGAAGCTGGGAAATAAGGCCTCTAATTTGAGCAGCTTTAATAAGGTCTTTACCTACTGTTACCGAGGCTACTAATAAACCTAATATGATAATTACTATAGATAATTCAATTAGTGAAAATGCTTTTTTATTACTGTTCATAATATTCTCTTTGTTTATTGCGTTTAAATCTATTGTAACATTTTAAAAAATCAAAGTAAAATTTTCCTTTTTTATTTTTTTTTTCGGCTTGGATCTGCATCATAAACTCCCAGTAGCTTTATTGACTTAGTATAAAACCCTAATTCTTCTAATGCATATTTTACTTTTATGTCATCTGTATCTCCTTCAAAGCTTATATAGAACTGTGCTTCATTTGATAACCCTCCTGGTATATAGCTTTCAAGCTTGATTATATTGATATTATTTGTAGCAAAGCCACCTAGGCATTTATAAATTGAAGCTGGAATATTTCTAGCAGTGAATAATAATGTTGTTATTTTGTCTTTAGTTTTAGATGGTAGCTCTTCGATATCTTTAGCTATAGCAACAAAAGTTGTTTTGTTATTTTTACTTTCTTGAAGATCATGCTTAATAATTTCAAGCCCATTTATTTCTGCGGCTAAATTTGTGCATAATGCAGCTAAATGTTTTTTATTTTGTTTTTTGATGAATTTGGCAGCAAGCGCTGTATTTATATAAGAATTAATCTTTAAATTTAATTTTTTTAAACTTGCATTAGATTGCATTAAAGCTTGAGGATGGGAATATACTTCTTTTACTTCCTCTAATTTTGTGCCTTTTATTGCTGCTAAATGGTGTTTTATATCAAGAAAAAACTCACCAACAATATGTAAATTAGTTTCTTTTAACAAATTATGAATCTCTGAGACTCTTCCTGAGTGAGAGTTTTCAATAGGTATTATAGCTAAATTTACTTTTTGTGTTTCAACGGCAGCAAATAGATCTTCAAATGTTTCAAATGATTTTAAACTTGCATTGGGAAAATTTTCTTTTGCAGCAAGATGAGAATTTGCCCCCTCTGATCCTTGAAAACCTATTTTTTTATTATATTTCTGATATTGCATTTGCTTGAAAATTAAGCTATTCCTCTTATTGTAATTTTAATATATAATAAAAATATAGACTTACTATTTACATCTGCAAGTAATTATTATGAATAAAAAGGCAAATAATCAGTGGAGCTTATCTTCATGGAAGAATTTTGAAGCAAAACAACAACCTAAATATAATGATCTAAAACATCTTGATCAAACCATAAATAAACTTAAAGATTATCCTGCTCTAATTTATTTTGATGAAGCAAAAAGACTAAAAGAACAATTAGCAAAAATATGTAAAGGAGAAGCTTTTTTATTACAGGCTGGTGACTGCGCTGAAAGTTTTGCAGAATTTAATGAATTTAATCTTACAAGATATTTTCAGATATTGTTACAAATGACTGCTGTTTTAATGCATGGTACTAAAAAGCCGGTTGTTAAGGTTGGTAGAATTGCAGGTCAGTTTGCTAAACCTCGCTCAAGTGACTTTGAAGAAATTAATGGTAAAAAAATAGCTTCATATAGAGGTGATATTGTAAATTCTTTAGAAGCTTTGGAAAATTCTCGTATCCCTAATCCTGATTACTTAATAGAAGCATATAAACAATCTGCAACAACTCTTAATTATCTTCGTTCTTTGGCGAGTGGTGGATTTTCTAGCATTGAGAAAATTAATGGATGGTTAACAGATTTTGCTGTAAACACCCCTGAAAATAAAAAATTATTAGATATTGTTGAGCGAATTAAGGATTCTGCATATTTTTTCAAAGCTTGTGGCTTTGACCTTGAATCTGATAGAGATTATAATAGCGCAGAATTTTATACCTCTCATGAAGCATTACTTTTAAATTACGAAGAAGCTTTAACAAGAAAAAACCCTATCGATAATAAATATTATGCATGCTCTGCTCATATGTTATGGATTGGGGAAAGAACTAGAAATCTAGATGGTGCACATATAGAGTTCTTTAGGGGCCTTGCTAATCCAATAGCTTCTAAGGTTGGCTCAACTGCAAAAATTGATGAAGTATTAAAATTAATAAATATATTAAATCCTGAAAATGAAGCTGGAAAATTAACTTTAATTACTAGAATGGGAGCAGATATTATTGAAGATAAACTCCCTGACATTGTGAGCGCGGTTCAAAAAGAAGGCTTAAATGTCATTTGGTCTTGTGACCCTATGCATGGAAATACAGAAAAATCTAATAATAATTACAAAACTAGAAAATTCTCAAATATTTTATCTGAAGTTGAGAGCTTCTTTAATATTCATAAATCTTTAAATAGTTATGCTGGCGGTATTCACATTGAGATGACTGGACAAGATGTTACCGAATGTTTGGGAGGATCTATAAAAATCACTGAAGAGGATTTAGTCTCACGCTATAAAACACATTGTGATCCACGTTTAAATGGTTCTCAGAGTTTAGAGCTTGCTTTTTTAATTGCTGACAGACTTAATAAATAATTATTTCTTACGAAAGAAACTAGTTATTTTATATTTAATTGAACCTAATTCTAATATATTAGATATACGGTTATTTATGAATTTTTCTAAATCTTCATTAGTTATGTCCGTTTTCTTGATATAATAAGCAAGAGTTGCGCTATAAATTGCCGCTAACAAACCTCTTTTTGTGTAATAATTAAAATCTGCAGAATTATCTCCAGCAAAAATCCATATTTCATCACAAGTTTTAGCAAGAGATTTAAATGCTAAATCAGCATTTTGTGGTTTTAATAAAAATTTAGCTATCTCTGTGATTATTTCTCGATCATTTAGAGAAAATCTGATTAAGATTGCTGTTTTTATTTTATCTCTAATTTTTAGATTTTTCTTTTCCTGTTTTTTTAGCTCTTTAAGCATTAAAGCATCATTATTTTCTAAATGATATTCTACCAAATCTTTTATGGATGGAAAAACATTACTAAAAGCTGTTTGCTTTTCAGTTTCTGTTATCAACTCATCACTTAACCCATATAATGGTAATAATTCTAGAGCTGTTTTTAAAAATTTACTTTTTAATTTTTCAGTCATTATATTGATTCTGCTGCAGATATTATTTCAACTAATTCAGTTGTAATTTTAGCTTGTCTTGTTCTGTTATATTGTAGGTTTAATTTCTTAATTAATTCTGCACAATTATTCACAGCATTATCCATAGCAGTCATTCTTGAACCCTGTTCAGATGCGTAAGTTTCAAGAAGGGATTGAAAGATTTGCGTGGTGATATTTTTAGGAATAATTTCATCAAGCAATAATTCTTTGCTAGGTTCATATTCAAAATCTAATGATTCTTCAGTGGAACCAGACTCTTTAACATTAACAGGTATTAAATCTATTTCTTTAGGCTCTTGTTCTATTGCTGAGCTAAAATATGGATAAATAATTTTGCAAATGTCAATCTGCTCTTCTGTGAATAGCTTAATTATTTTGTCTGATAATTCTGTTGCATCAGCATATGTTATTGCTTTTGAACTAAAACCAAGCTGATATTCATGGATATAATCTTTAAACTGAGTTTTTAACTGATCATTTGCTTTTTTACCAATTAGTAGTAATTTTACTTCAAGATTTTCTTGTTCATATTTAGCTATTGTTTGTTTTACAAATTTTACAATATTTGTATTTAAACCACCGCATAAACCTCTATCTGAACTATTTACTAATAAAAGGATTTTTTTAGCATTTTTAGTGCCATAAATTAATGATCTCTCATTATTATTAGCGTTATTTTCAGTTGCTTGAGAAGATATAATATCAGCCAAGGTTTCTGTGTACAGCCTAGCATTCTCAGCAGCCTCTCTTGCCTTTCTAAGCTTAGATGCTGCAACCATTTTCATGGCTTTAGTTATTTTTTGAGTTTGCTTTATGCTACCAATACGAAGCTTTAAGGTTTTTAAATCTGCCATTATTTATTTTCCAGGAAATCTTCACTAAATTTTTTAATATAATCTGCAAGCTCTTCTTTTAAAGAGTCAGATATTTTTTGCTCTTTAGTAATAATATCAATAAATTCTTTTTTATTGATTTTGATGTCATTTAATAAAGCTTGCTCAAATTTAATAATGTTATTCACTGGTATATTATCGAGATAGCCATTTACTCCAGCAAAAATTGAAATTACTTGTTCTGCAACTTGATATGGCTTATATTGATCCTGCTTTAGAAGTGAAGTTAATCTTTCACCTCTCGCCAATAATTGCTGAGTTGATTCATCAAGGTCGGAGCCAAATTGAGCGAATGCCTCCATTTCTCTATATTGCGCTAAATCTAACTTAATTGAACCAGCAACTTGCTTCATGGCTTTTATTTGCGCAGCAGATCCCACACGCGAAACTGATAAACCAACATTTAATGCAGGCCTAATACCTTTATGAAATAATTCAGACTCAAGAAATATTTGTCCATCTGTAATAGAAATTACATTTGTTGGGATATAGGCTGATACGTCTCCTGCTTGAGTTTCAATAACAGGTAAGGCCGTAAGTGAACCAGCTCCTTCTGCATCAGACATTTTTGCCGCTCTTTCTAATAATCTTGAATGTAAAAAGAACACATCTCCTGGGTAAGCTTCTCTTCCCGGAGGTCTTCTAAGCAATAATGACATTTGTCTATAAGCAACAGCTTGTTTACTTAAATCATCATAAGCAATTAATGCATGCATTGAGTTATCTCTAAAATATTCACCCATAGCACAGCCTGTATATGGTGCTAGGAATTGTAATGGTGCAGCTTCTGATGCTGATGCAACAACTACGATTGAAAATTTTAATGCTCCTGTCTCTTCAAGAGTTTTTACAAATCTAGCTATTGAAGATCTTTTTTGCCCAATTGCTACATAAATACAGTAAAGCTTGTCTTTTTCTTCACCTTTCTCATGAATTGGAATTTGATTAATAAAGCTATCAAGAATAATAGCAGTTTTTCCAGTTTGTCTATCACCAATAATTAATTCTCTTTGCCCTCTTCCAATTGGGATTAAACTGTCTATTGCTTTAATTCCTGTTTGAACAGGCTCATGTACTGATTTTCTTGCTATGATTCCTGGCGCTTTTATTTCTACTCTGCTTGATTGCTTTGCATTGATTGGGCCTTTTCCATCTATGGGATTTCCAAGCGCGTCAACAACTCTTCCCAAAAGCTCTTTTCCAACTGGGACTTCTACAATTTTTCCAGTTCTTTTAACTGTTTGCCCTTCTTCTACTAATCTATCATCGCCAAATATAACTATTCCGACTGTTGACTCTTCAAGATTAAGAGCCATCCCTTGAATTCCCCCTGCAAACTCTACCATCTCTCCAGCCTGAACATCATCAAGACCGTAACAAACCGCTACACCATCATTCACAGAAATTACTTCTCCAATTTCTGATAATTCTGCTACATCATTAAAGTCAGAAATTTGCTTAGTTATTATGTTAGATACTTCTGCTACATTTATGTTCATATTTTACCTAAATTTATATTAATATTATGCTAATAATGTGTTTTTACTGTTAATTTCAAATAGTTTTATCTTGTTGGCTAAGCTGCAATCTATCATTTTTGAGCCAATGATAATTTTAACTCCTCCAAGAATTTCTTGGTCGATAATATTTGTGCAAATTATCTTTTTTGCAAATTTATTTGTAAGAACTTCATTTATTTCAGTAATTTCTTTAGTAGTTAATTTGTTTGCTGATATAATTTTGCAGCTTTGTTCATTATTATTTTTTTGCCAAATAAGCTGATATTCAGAAATGATATTACTAATGTGGTTTAAGCGTTTTTTAGATATTAGCAAGGCTAAAAAATTATTTACTTCATCTGAAATATTTAAATTTTTAGCGATTATTTTTACTGCTTGTTTTTTTGTTTTATCGTTTAGATAAGGGTTTTTTATTATTTTATTTAGCTTTTCATTTTCTTGAAGAAGGGCAAATATCTCCTTGAAATCTTTTAAAATAGAGTCGTGTTTTTTTTCTTTATCTGCCAATTTAAAAATTGCAGTAGCATATTTTTTAGCAATTAGATTATTGGTGAGTATTTTTTTTGACATTATAAAATGTGATTATTGGCATAAATTTGCTGTTAATATTTATATTTTTATTTATCAAATTACAAGAGGAAATAATGTTTTTTTTCTTTATGAATTAACTAAAATTAATTGGGTCTATATCTATTTTTATTTTAAGATCATTTATGTTATTAAATTTTGTTTTAATTAACATATTGATATCATGATTAAAATCTGATTTTTTACTTTTTATCAATATTCTATATCTGTATTTATTGCGTAAAAAATGTAATGGTGCTTCTGAGGAGCCTAAAACTTTATATTTTTTATTTTCTTTTAATGATTTTGCCAATATTTGGCTGTTTGTTTTTGCTATATTTTTATTTGAAGAACTAATTATAAGAGCTATTAACTTGCAAAATGGTGGCAAATTATATTTTTCTCTTTTTTTGATTTCATCTTCATAAAAACCTTCTATATTTCCTGTTATTAGATTGGTATAAAATCTCATATCTTTATTATAAGTTTGAATTAAAACCTCTCCTTTCCCCTCTTCTCTTCCAGCCCTTCCTGATATTTGATGTAAAATCTGATATAGCTTCTCTGAATATCTTAAATCACTAACATCACCTATATCACCATCAATTACCCCTACTAAGTTTAGCTTTTTGAAATGATGGCCTTTGCTGATTATCTGAGTTCCTATTATAATATCTGTTTCATTTGCTTCAATTTTAGCAAAAATATCTGCGATTTCTTTATTATTTTTACTCTCATCGCTAGTTATTTTTGCAATATTTGCTTTAGGGAATTTTTCTTTTATCTCTTCAACAACTCTTTCAATACCATAACCATGCAAACTAAAATTATCTGTATTGCCACATTTTTTACAATTACTATCAACAGGAATTTGATAATCACAATGATGACAATCAAGTATTTTCTTTTTTAAATGACTTACTAAAAATACATCACAATTTGGGCATTTAAATATATAGCCACAATTTTTGCATATTTTTAGTGGCGCAAACCCTTTTCTGTTTAGAAAAAGCATTATTTGTTCCTTTGCTGCTAATTTTTCTTTTATCTTTAATGCTAACTCCTCTGAAATTGCCTGATTAGTGACTAGATTTTCTTTTCTCATATCAATTAATTTTATCTCTGGAAGATTTCCTTTAAATCTTTCTGTTAATTTTACTTCCTTATATTTCCCTATGTTGCAATTATGCTTTGTTTCTACAGATGGTGTTGCGGATACTAAAATTATCGGAATATTCTCTTTCATTGCCCGTACAATGGCCATATCTCTAGCATGATAAACAGGGCTCTCTTCTTGCTTGTAAGAGGCATCATGCTCTTCATCTAATATTAGCATTTTTAGATTTTTAAATGGTAAAAACAAAGAAGACCTTGCCCCTACAACTACTAGCGATTCATTTAAATTTACCCTGTTCCAAATTTGTTTTTTTTCTTTTAAGCTAGAACTTGAATGCCATAAATATGGCCTTACTTTAAATCTTTTATAAAACTTATCTATAAATTGTTTTGTTAGTAAAATTTCTGGCAGTAAGATTAAAATTTGGCTATTTTTTTCTTTAAGCTTATTCGCCAAGAGATCAAAATATATTTCGGTTTTTCCAGAGCCCGTTATGCCATTTAAAAAGCTAACTGAAAATTTTTTTTCATTAATTAAAGGCCTTAATTCTGCAATTGATTTTTGCTGTTTATCGCTAAAATTTGCCGGTTCATAATTAAAAATATTATCAGCTGTGTTTTTTATGGCCTCTTCCTTGCCAATAAAATTTAATTTATCTTGGTTGTTTAAATAATTTTTTGAAAATCCTTTAGCTATTAATTCTTTTTCTTTTAATTTTTTATTTTCTAATAACTTAATAAGCTCTTTTCTTTTTTGGCTTAATTTTGTTATCGAGCTATCTTTTAGATAGTAAAATATTTCTGTTTCTTGGTAAGTTAAAATTTCTGGCTTGGCTATTATTAACTTTGCTAACTGATTATGTGAAATATGATTATAATTTACGAAATAATTACAAAATTCTAAATAGGAATTTTTGAGAAGATTTGGGGTTATAATCTTTTCTATTTTTTTTAATTTTTTTAAATCAAAATTTACTGAGCTTTCTTCTGCCCAGACAATTCCCATTAATTTTTTTTTAGCAAAAGGCACCAAAACTAAATCACCTATTTCTTCATCTTTACCTAGATAACTAAAAATTTTTTCTATATTTAATGGTAAAATTACTTTAAAAATTTTATTCATCTATTTATAAGTAAATTAAAATTAAGCAGATTTATATGCCTATATCCAAACTTCATAAAGAAAAAAAACTAAAAAATTACACAATATTAGCTTTGTTGATTTTATTAATTGTAATTTTATTAGCCTTAACTTATGTGAAATTAAGCTAAAATGCCTCTTAAACAATTACAAAAGGAGTGCCTCAAAAGAAAGTTGCGATTAACAGCAGATAGGGAGTTAGCTTTTAAGATTATTTCAGAGCAAAAACAGCCTATAAAAGCATATGATTTATTGGATATATTTAAAAAATATAAAAAAAACTCCAAACCGCCAACTATTTATAGAGCTTTAGATTTTCTGCAGGAAAATGGTTTTATCCATAAGATAAATATTTTAAATAGTTTTTGTAATTGCACTCATATGGATGATGAACATAATTGTCAATTATTCATATGTAATCAATGTAATAAAGTTAATGAATATTGTAATAATAAAATCCTAGAAGAAATTAATTCTGAGGCTAATGATAATGCATTTTCTGTTCGCAATATAGTTACAGAAATTTATGGCATTTGTAGAGAATGTAATGAGCAAAAATAGAGCTGTAATAAAAATTAAAAATCTAAATTTTATTAAGAAAAACTTTAAAATAATTGATAATGTTTCTCTTGATATTAATGAAGGTGAAATAATTCATTTAATTGGACCAAATGGCGCAGGAAAAACTAGCCTTGTTAAAATGATTATAGGGTCATTAAAAGCAACTAGTGGTGATATTTATAAAATTTCTAATTTAAAAATTGGCTATGTTCCGCAAAAACTAAACCTAACTAATTTTTTAACAATAAAGGCTAAAAATTTTATAAAATTAGATGGCGTAAAAATTGATAATAAAATTTTAGAGATATTAGAGATTAATGATTTGCTTAATAAATTTCTTGCTGATTTGTCAGGTGGAGAATTACAAAAAATCCTTTTGGCTAGGAGCTTGATGTTAAAACCAAATTTATTAATTTTAGACGAAGCAGATCAAAATTTAGATGTTTCTGGACAAGCTGATTTTTTTAAATCCATATATAAAATACATAAAACACATAAAATTTCTATGTTGGTTATTTCTCATAATTTACATTTTGTAATGGCTAAGGCAAGTAAGGTTTATTGCCTTTATCACCATATTTGCTGCTCTGGATCTGCCAAAAAGCTAACTAACGACCCTAGGTTTTCTGAGTTATTTAGTAATTATACTCACTCTCACAATAAATAGATATTATGTTAATTTTTGAAGATTTTATAGTCAGAGTTTTTGTAGCAGGAATATTACTTGGGATAATTTCTGGGCCTATGGGTTCATTAGTTATGTGGCAAAAAAAGGCTTATTTTGGTGATTCTTTAGCGCATAGCGCTATTTTAGGAATAGCTGTTTCTTTATTTTTATCTCTTGATTCTAATATTACAATTTTATGTATATTGGTATTATTTGCCTTATTGCTTTTTATAATTGAAAATAAATCATCAATTCCAAGTGATACAATATTAGGGGTTATGGCTCATAGTAGTGTTGGCTTTGGTATTGTTTTATTGTCATTAAAAGAGGGTATTAATTTTGATTTAGAGGCAATATTATTTGGAGATATTCTTTCAGTATCCAAACAGGATTTATTTTATTTATTTATTTCATCTTTTATAATTTTAATTCTAATAAAAATATTTTGGCAAAAATTAATTTTAATTGCATTAAGCAAGTCTCTTGCACAAGCAGAATATGGTAATAAGGTTAATAATATTAAATTAATATTTATCTTTATGCTTACCTTATTTATTGGTTTAAATGTTAAAATTGTTGGTATATTAATTATTAATGCCATGCTTCTTATATCGGCGGTAAGCGCAAAGCAAATTAGCAAATCTCCTCTAGAAATGGCTATTTTTGGATCGATTATTGCGTGCATTTCTGTGTTTTTTGGTATGATGTCATCTTATTATATAGACCTTCCAGTTGGAGCCTCGATTGTATGCTGCTTATCTTTAATATTTTTTCTTATTAGCTTGGCTAAATTTATTTATTCTCGCTTAGGATAAGCTTGACATTGCAAAATGTTATATTATAACAGTTTTAACTTTTTAAACAAGAAAATGATTAATCTGAAACCAACATTAATATGCGCTTCTTTGCTTTTAATGGCAAATAATGCTTATGCTAACCCTTCTAAAATTAAGGAGTTAGAGGCAAGAATAAAAAAACTTGAAAAATCTGCAAATCTTATGTCATCTAAGCAGGATCTTGGTTCTGCAATAGAAAGAAAATTATCCGGAGATAATAGATTCAATCCAGCTATTTCTATGATTCTCAATGGTAGCTATGCAAATTTTACTAAAGATTCAAATGAAATTGAAGGTTTTGTAGTTGGTCATGAAGGAGAAAGAGCTAAATCAGGTATTTCAATTGATCAATCCGAATTAAATATCTCTTCAAATATTGATGATAAATTTTATGGAAGCTTAACTGCTAAAATCGTTCAAGAAGATGGTGAAGATAAAATAGAGCTTGAAGAAGCATATGTGCAAACTTTAAAATCTTATTATGGTTTTTCTGCTAAAGCTGGAAGGTTTCTTGCAACAATTGGTTATTTAAATGAGCATCATACTCATACAGATAATTTTGCCGATCGTCCTTTACCATATAGAGCATTTTTAAATAAGCATTTTTTTGATGATGGAATAGAAATATCTTATTTATTCCCTACTGATTTTTATTTCGAAACAGGTTATGCACTATTTAGAGGTGATAGCTTTCCTGCAGCAGGAGCAGAAGGAAATGGCTCTGGAACGCAATCTGGATATTTAAGAATTGGTAGTGAAATTGCCAAAAATCTTGAATATAGAATTGGCTTTTCTTTCTTAAATAGCAAAACTGGTTCAGAGGCAAGGAAAGATGAAGATCAAAATGATGTATTTGCTGGTGATAGTGATCTAGCAATTGCAGATTTAAAACTAAGCTTTTCTCCTGTGAATAATGTTAAAAAACAGGAAGTTATTTTACAAGGTGAGTATTTTTCTAGGACTGAAGAAGGAATAATAAATTCTGTTGCTGGACAAAAGGAAGAAACTAGCGGTTTTTATGGTGAAGCAATTTATAAATTTGCTCCTAAATATAGGTTAGGCTATAGATATTCTCGTTTAGATAAAAAAAATCAAGAATATACACCTGAAGTAAACTCATTTATGTTTGACTATAGTAATTCTGAATTTTCAAGAATAAGAGTACAATATAATGCTGATAATGCTGAGGCTAAAACTGATAACCAATATATATTTCAA
Source organism: Rickettsiales bacterium (assembly GCA_016780625.1). GTDB lineage: Bacteria > Pseudomonadota > Alphaproteobacteria > Rickettsiales > JABIRX01 > JADHLN01. The sequence goes on along the minus strand of JADHLN010000004.1, from coordinate 19,435 downwards.
TATATTATGAGTATTGGTGCTCACCCAGCACATAAATTTTAATTATTAATTTTATGAAAAAAACATACAGATTATTTTTAATAATCTTTAGTTTATTTTATGCAAGTAACTCACAGGCAAAATTAAATATATTTGCTTGTGAGTCTGAATGGGCGGCTTTAGTAAAGGAAATAACCAAAGATCAATCTGATATTTTTATTGCCGTACACCCCAAACAAGATGCACATCATATTTCTGCAAAGCCATCTTTAATAGCAAAAGCAAGAAAAGCAGATTTATTAGTTTGTAATGGCGGTGATTTAGAAGCTGGTTGGTTACCTATTATTATAAAAAATTCTCGAAATAATAACATAATTAATGGAGCTACTGGTAATTTTATGGCAACTGATTATGTCGAGCTAATTGAAAAACCAAATAATATTGATAGAAAATTTGGAGATATTCATATTTATGGTAATCCACATATTCATTTTTCTCCTGACAATATTCTTATAATTGCCGAAGAGCTATTAAAGAAAATAACTTCTCTAGATCCAAAAAATAAGGAATATTATAATGATAATTATAATAATTTTAGAGTTTTATTTTCTAAAAAAATACAAGATTGGAGAAAAATTAAAATAAAGAATGAGATTATTGTAATTCATCGCAGTTATAGTTATTTGCTCAAATGGCTGGCTGTACAAAATTTTTATACCATTGAAAAATATTCAGGCGTTAGCCCTTCTCTTAAGCATTTAAAATATTTACGGGATAAATTTACTTCTGATAAAAAATTTACTGCTTTAATTTCTGATTTTGATGATAACTCATTAAAAAAATGGCTAAGCGAATTTAAAAATATTGATGTGTTAAATATAAAATATTCTCCAGAATTTGATGAAGATATAATTAGCTTTTTTGATAAGATTTTTAAACAAATTTCTGATAGTCAGAATTTATAATTTTTTACATTGAAAATATTATATTATTTATTTCACTTATCTGATAATTTTTATATTTCTGGTATCTTAATGGCTACTGATTATTTTGATCCAGCTGAAACATCAAGTTACATTGATTGAAAATTTGAAGATATAATATTTACGTTACCCCACATATTCATTTTCTTTTGGTAAAATTCTTATAGTTTTCAAAGAGTTATAAAGAAAAATAACCTCTTCTGATTTTTGATGATAAATCATTAAAAAAATGGCTAAGCGAATTTAAAAATATTGATGTGTTAAATATAAAATATTCTCCAGAATTTGATGAAGATATAATCAGCTTTTTTGATAAGGTTTTTAAACAAATTTCTGATAGTCAGAATCTATAATTCTTTTTGTATTGAAAATATTATATTATCTGTTTCGCCCATCTGATAATTCTTATATTTTTGATATAATGCCTTTTTATATTCAGCGCTAAATCTAAGTGATTTATTATTTTTATTAGATAGAATTTTATTAAATCCTATTTTAGCATAAATTTTCTCAGAGCCTGAATTAGCTGCGTTTCTACTTATTGACATAGCAGGGTTCTCAATAGCTTTATCACTACCTTCTATGGCTTCTTCTTTTGCAAATTCTAATGCTGAAGATAAGCTAAAATTATCATTTAATAATTTAGAATACCAAAATGATAATTGATATTTGTTACCGTAGCTATAATCCTCACTATTTTTATGGATATTAAATTTAGCTTTTAATTGATAACCCAGTGATGAACTATTAAAATATTTTACGTTATTATAGGCAAGAAAAGGATCATATGTACCTGTACCTAGTTGCATTTTATATGGAAGTCTAGTGCCGTTATTTACTTTTTTAATATTACCAGTTGGAAGAGATAATCCGATGGTTAATTTGTTATTTTTAGCTAAGCTTAAAATATTTGATATTTTTATATCCCCTACTCCTTCAGATTTCATTTTTGAAATTTTTTGAGTCGCTTGATTCTTCATGCTCATTTTATTTTCATTATATGGTAGCATTAACATTAAAGTATTTTTGTCATTTAAACCATACATTGCACCTAGCATATGCATTTTCATTTTCATTTTTATTGGCTTCATCATTAATGGCGCTTCTGATATTTTTTTATCTCCTAAATATATATTTTCCATATTCATATTCATAAATCTGTATGAAAACATTATTTCACCTTTTTCATGACTATGATCTCCCATTATTGAAGCTGGGGCATGGTCATCTGCTCTTTTAGCATATACATTTAATGAAGTAGTTAATAATGAAGCTATAATGATTTTTTTTAACATGATTTTATGCGTAATATTTTTGTGCGTTATAATATAACAGGATTAATTTATCAATATTATTTAAATAATTTCTAATTTTAACATTTCAGAGAATGTTGGTGATTTTCTAATTATTTTGAAATTTTTTTCATCAACTAATACTTCTTTTATTAAGGGTCTGGCATTATATTCATTGGCCATAACTGCTCCATAAGCACCAGCTGATCTTAATGCTATAAATTCATCTTTTTTTATCTGACTAAGATTTATGTCTCTTGCGAAAATATCACTTGTTTCACAAACAGGCCCTACAATATCGTAACTTTCTGTTTTTCTGAATCTTTTTTTGCTAATTAAGGAAAATTGGTGAGTGGCATCATAAAGTGCTGGACGCATTAAATCATTCATGCCTGTATCTAATATAAGAAATTTTTTATCTTTAGTATTTTTAACCAATATAACTTTAGATACTAAAATACCTGCATTTGCTGCAATTACTCTACCTGGTTCAATAATGATTTTTTTATTGTTAAAACCATAATCATCTATTAATTTTTTTACCATTATACCAAAGTGATTTGGTAATATTATTTCTTCATTTTCATATGGTGCAGCAAGCCCTCCACCAAGATCTATGCTGTTAATTTTTATTTTTTGTTTTTCTAGCTTTTTTATAAATTCAAAAAGCCTTATAAAAGCATCATTAAATGGTTCTAGCTTATAAATTTGTGAACCTATATGGGTTGATACTCCTTGAAAATTAATATTTTTTAATTTTAGAGCATATTTTATTATTTCTTCTGCTTCATCTATATTTATACCAAATTTATCACCTTTTTTTCCAGTTGAAATTTTTTCATGTCCACCTGCGCTGACATTGGGATTTACTCTTATTGCTATATTAGCAGTTTTTTTAAGTTTTTTTGCTAATTTATCAATTATAGCTATTTCTTCTTTAGACTCAGTATTAAATTGTAAAATATTCTTATTAAGGCCATATAATATCTCTTCTTCTGATTTACCAACTCCTGAAAAAACTATTTTATTAGGCTTACAGCCTGCTTTTAATGCTTTATATATTTCACCTGCTGAAACTACGTCTATTCCTGCTCCTAATTCTATGAGAATTTTTAAGATATTAATATTATTATTAGCTTTGCAAGCAAAACAAATTAATTTATTTTCAAGATCTAATGCCTGATCAATAACTTTAAAATGTCTTGAAAAAGTTGCCTTAGAATATAAGTAAAAAGGTGTTTTTACTTTCTTACAAATATCTTTTACTGCTATATCTTCTGCAAAAAGTTCGTTTTTATGGTAATTAAAATGATCCATTTATTTTTTTTCTGAAATTTGTTGTTTTTCCTCAAGATATAAATCTCCTTTTACACCGCATGAATTTAATAGGAATAGGGTAAAAATTAAAAATATTATTTTCATTATAAATTTTTTAAGGCCTCTTTTAATGCTTTAGCAACTATCTTTGGAGAAGTTCCTCCTAATGAATCTCTTGATTTAACCGATGACTCGATAGTTAATATTTTATAAATATTTTTATCTATTTTTTGATGAAATTTTTGTAATTCAGAAATTTCTAATTCAGCTAATGCACAGTTTTTTTCTTCCGCCAAGCGAATTATTTTTCCTGTTAATTTATGAGCATCTCTAAATGGTAATTTTAGGTTTTTCACCAAATAATCTGCTAAATCTGTTGCTGTAATATAACCTTTTTGGCATGATTTAAGCATATTTTCTGCATTAATTTGCATGTTTTCTATCATTTTAGCCATTATTTTTAAAGAAATTGTTAAATTATCATAACTATCAAAAACTGGCTCCTTATCTTCTTGCATATCCTTGCTATATGATAGTGGCAAAGCTTTCATTGTGGTTAATAAAGCTATTAGGTTACCATTTATTCTGCCTGTTTTTCCTCTTATTAATTCTGCCGCATCAGGGTTGCGTTTTTGAGGCATTATTGAGCTTCCAGTTGTAAATTCATCTGATAATTTTATAAAGGAAAATTCTTGGCTCATCCATATAATTAGTTCTTCAGCTATACGACTAAGATGAGTCATGGAAATTGCTGAATTACTCAAAAAATCTAGAGCAAAATCACGATCAGATACGGAATCTAATGAATTTTTACTATAGCTTTGAAAGCCAAGTGATTTTGCCGTATATTTTCTATCTATAGGAAATGATGTTCCTGCAAGAGCTGCAGAACCTAATGGTGATTCATCTAATCTTTTATTAGCATCAGTGAAACGTGATATATCTCTTTTAAACATTTCGATATATGCATGGCAATAATGAGCAAAACTTACGGGCTGTGCTGCTTGAAGGTGGGTAAATCCTGGTAATATTACATCAAGATTTGCAACTCCTTTATCATATAAAGATTTAATCAAATTTTTTAATAAATTTATTATTTCTTGATTTGCCTCTTTAATATAGAGTTTAAAATCTGTTGCTACTTGATCGTTACGAGATCTTGCAGTATGTAATTTTCCTGCAATATCGCCAATAAGCTCTTTAAGGCGAAATTCAATATTCATATGAATATCTTCTAACTCTTTTTTAAAATTAAATTTATTTGCTTCTATTTCTTTTTCGATAGTTTTTAAACCAGATATTATCTCTTTTGCTTCTTTACTATTTATTATTTTTTGTGTTTTTAGCATCTCGCAATGAGTTATAGAAGCCTTAATATCTTGCTTATATAATTTTTTATCAAATGTTATTGAGGCATTTATTTCCTGCATTATTTCATTAGTAGCAGATGTGTAGTGGCCACCCCACATTGGATTTGATCCTGTCTTTTTCATTTTTTCTTTGTAAATTCTAATTTTTTATTTATAAAATCTTTATGTATTTTTGGCTATAATTTTCGATGCGAAAACAATCTTCAGGTTTTATAATTTTATTTTCAACATTTTTTATATTAATAATTGTTAGTTTTTTTCTTTATAACAATTATTTTAAAAAAATCGAATCTGAACAAATATATACTCCAAAAGCTGAAATAGGAAGAATTTCTCCCCCTGAAATTTTACCTGACTTTTCTTTTTTAAATGAATCAGGAGACGAGATAAATATTCATAGATTTAAAGGAAAGGTTTTACTTATAAATTTTTGGGCTACTTGGTGTATGCCCTGTGTTAAAGAATTAACGCAATTTGATAAGATGATTGAGATATTTGGCAAAGAAAATATAAATATTATCCCTATTTCTATTGATAGTGTTGGTGGAGTAGATAAATTAAGAGAATTTTATAGAAAAAATAACATAAAAAATCTGCCCATATATAAAGATAAAAACTTAACCGCTTATGAAGCAGTTATGTCTTTTGGTGTTCCAACCTCAATTATTGTAGATCGAGATTTAAATGCTCATGTTAAAGTATCTGGTTATCTAAATTGGCAAGATCCTGAAATAATGAATATTCTAAACTCTTTATAATCATGCGTGCAAAAATTATTGCTAAATTAAGCGAAAATATAAAATTTTCTAACTTAGAAGTTATAGATGAATCATATTTGCATCAGGGGCATATTGGTTATAACCCTACTGGCGAAAGTCATTTTAAAATTATCATTGCTAGTTCGGATTTAAATAAGATAAAAAAAATTGAGGCACATCGCTTGATTAATAAAATATTAAGAGATGAAATTAAAAATATTCATGCTTTATCAATAGAGTTAAAATGAAGTTATTTCTATTAAGATTTTTAATAATTCTTCCTTTATTTTCATGCGTAGAACAAAAGCTTACCTACAAAGGAGATTTATTAAATCAGAAAATTGCTAAAGATAAGGATATCAAAGCTCACCGTATTTTTGAAGCTAAATCACTTAGCTTAAAAGAAAAGGAAGAGTATTTTTTTAATAGATTTTCACAAAAATTCATAAAAAAACCTGAATATTTAATAAAAAGATTCATTGATAATAAAAATAATAACTATGAAAGCCATATTGATGATGCAGCGTTTTTTTTGTCATATCTAGCTTTAAAATACGCTAATGACAGACAAGAAAAATATCAAGATTTGGCTCTTAAAATATTAGATGGTATTTTTTATTTAGAAAATATTGATGGCTTTAATGGCTATATGCCTCGTTTTGTAAGCGGTGATGCTAATAAAATAACTAATAATGATGTTCCTATAAGAACTAATAGTTATGCTATCTTGTCTTTTGCTTATTTTTTAGCATATGAAAATTTTAACTCCCTATTGATAAAGAATAAAATCAAAAAGCACTATTACGTAATTGCAAAATATTTTCTTGACCGAGATCTTAATTTAGAAACTCCAGATGGTGTTGATATTAAATATGCCTCACTTGATGCTAAATTCATCACTAGCAGACAATTAGATGGTGTGGCTTTTTTTGAAGTGGCAAATAAAATATTAGCAGATTCTGACTTATCGGCAGAGATAGATAATATTTTACATAATGTTTTTAGAAAAAAATATCGTAAAAAAGGCAAGAAAATATCAAGCAATATAATGGGTTTTTGGGATTTAGCTACCCCTTCTTCTAATTGGTTAAATTTTTTAAAATTATATATAGCTGTTAAAGCAAGTAATGATGCAATTTATAAGAATATGTTCGCAAATTATTATTTGAGCGTAGAGAGCGAGAAAAATGCTTTCTATGATTTATTATATATTGATATATTTTCACGTGAAAAAACAAGTAAGATATCCAATATTTTAGTTGCTTTAAACAGTTTTCCCTTAACTTTAAATGATATTGAAATTATCAATAGCCATAATAAGAAAATTCCTATTAATAAATTTTCTAAAATTAGAAAAAATAAAAGATATGTAGAGTCTAAGATACCTCTATTAATATATAATAGACCTCTTACTTATCATGAGTGGAAACATAATCAATTTAGAGTTAATGGTAATTTCTCTAAGAATGGTGAGCTAGAATTTTCAGGCCTTGATTATTTATTAGCATATAGTTTTTTGGAAAAAATAAATAAATGAGTTTAAAATTTATAAAAGAAATAGATTTTTCTAAAGCTCTTATAATTGCTTATAACATTCAAAAGAGCTATGAGCATGTTGCTTTTTTACATTCAGTTAAAGCCAACTCATATAGTGGACATAAATCATTCTTGGCCTTTGGTGCTAGTGAAATTTGTACTGATTTTGCTTCATTAGAAAGTAAATTATCTGAAGATGCTGATTTTTTTGATAATTTATGGTTTGGTTATATTTCTTATGAAAATCTGCGTCATAATTACCCTGATATTAATATTGATCTACCGGCATATATTAAAACTAACGAATCTTTGTTTTTTAAAGCTGCCAATTTAATTATTTTTGATTATGCAGCTCAAAATGCCAAATTTTACAGTGAGTCTAATTCTGCTTTTATAGAAGATGATTTTAATAATGATATTTTATCGCCTGGTTTTTCTATTAAAAATATTAGGGCAAATTATAGAAAGGATGATTATTTTAGAAAAATTTCTGATATTAAAAATTTAATAAAAGAAGGGGATTTCTATCAATTAAATTTAACCCGTAAGATTATGGGTGAAATTGATAATTATTGTGCATTTTCAATTTTTAATGATTTAATTAAAACTAGTCCAACTCCCTATTCTGCTTTTTTAAAATTATCAGATCTATATGTAATTTCTTCTTCACCAGAAAGATTTGTTACAATTGATTCTAAAGGAACAATTAATGTGCGTCCCATAAAAGGAACTATTTCCTCAAAATCTAGTAACTCAAAAAAAAATTTAAAGGATTCGGAAAAAAATCAGGCTGAAAATTTAATGATTGTTGATTTAATGCGCAATGATTTAACTAGAGTTAGCAAGGATAATTCAGTAAAAACAGATTCTTTATTTGATTTGGATAGCTATAAATATTTGCATCATCTTTCTTCATCTATTACCGCAAGTAAAAAATCTTCCTCTCATTTTGTTGTTAAAAATATTTTTCCACCTGGTTCAATGACTGGAGCACCAAAAAAGATTGTAATGGAAAATATAGCTAAATTAGAAGCAATGAAAAGAGGGATATATTCTGGTTCAGTTGGTTTTTTTGCTGGTAATGGAGAGGCAGATTTTTCCGTGGTAATTCGAACTATTATAATTCATGGAAATAAATTTGAATTTCAGGCTGGTGGGGCAATAACTTATGATTCAGTTAGTTTTGAAGAATGGCATGAGATTTCTGTAAAATCAAAAGCTATTTGCAAGTCGCTCAATTTAGATATTGCAATGATTGAAAATTTATAATTATAGATTTTTAGGCATTAAACTATTATAATTAGCAAAAATTTATTTATTTTCTTATGCATTTTTTAATTATTGTTGCTAATTTTTATGAAGATATTTCTGAAAATCTTTTAAATGGCGCCATCTCTTTACTTGATAAGGAAGGGCATAGTTATCATAAGATTTCTGTTCCTGGTTGTCTTGAGATTCCTGCAACAATTAGTTTTGCAACTGATACTCTTGCCTATGATGGTTTTATTGCTCTTGGTTGCGTAATAAGAGGAGAAACTATCCATCACGAAGTTGTAGCTCATGAAAGTGCAAGAGCAATAAATGAATTAGCAATTAATATGAATCTTGCTATTGCAAATGGTATTATAACTGTTGAAAATAAAAAGCAGGCTTTAGAAAGATCGTTGAAGCAAAATAAGGGTGAATATGCAGCAAAAACTGCCATTACTATGACTAAAATCAGAGATAAGTTTCATGATATGCTTGTTTCATAATTATATTATAAGAAAATGGAATATGAATTAAATTTAGGCTATTCTTTTATGAGAAGATCAAGAATAGCTGCTTTACAAATCTTATATCAATATGAATTTTACGATGGTAAGAATTCTGTATTAGATATTACAAATGATTTAAAAAAATTATATATAAATAGCTATAGTGATAAAGCTTCTAATGAGGTTATTAACGAAGATTTAATTTCTAAGATTGTTGATTTTGCCATTAATAATAAAAAAATAATATTAGAAAAATTAGAACCTTTGCTTAAAGTAAGTTGGACTCTTGATGAGCTTTCAATAAACATAAAATTAATATTATACCTGGCATATGCTGAGGCTAGCGTTACTAAAACAGATATTCCTATTATTATTAATGAATATATTGAATTAACTAAGATCTTTGAAAATGATAATGACGCAAAATTTATTAATTCAGTTGTTGAATCTTTAGTTAAAGAAATAAGAAAAGATGGATGAATTCAAACTGATAGATAATTTTTTTAAAAAATTATCTGGTAAAAATTCATTAAAGCTAGAGGATGACGTTGCTTTGTTGGATTCTGATACTAAGCTTGCTTTTTCTACAGATATTATAGTTGAGGATGTTCATTTTTTTAAGAATAGCTCCGCTAGAATTATCGCTTATAAATTACTTGAATCAGCTTTATCTGATCTTGCTGCAAAAGCATTATGTCCTTGTTATTATAGTTTAAATTTGTCTTTGCCTAAAGATATATCTAGTGATTGGTTCGAATTATTTTCTTCATCTTTATCTGAAATACAAAAAAAACATAATATTTATTTATTAGGAGGTGACCTAACAAATTGTGATAAGATGGTTCTATCTGTTACTGTTTTTGGTTCATATGAGAAAAAAATTTTAGCTCGTAATAATTTACAAGAAGATGATTTAATCTATGTTTCTGGGTATATCGGAGATAGTTATCTTGGTTTAGAATATTTGCGGGGTAATTTAACTGATAATTTATATAAGAAATATTTTATAGATAAATATAATTTTCCTGAAGCTCGTACAGATTTAAGAAATATTTTGGCTAATTATGCTAATGCTGCAATTGATATTTCCGATGGTTTAATTCAGGATATATCTCATTTAGCAAAAACATCAAAAAAGCAAGTTAATATTGATTATTCTTCTATAGCTTACAGCGATAATGCTAAAAAACTAATTTCTAAAAATAATGATTTAATATATAAACTTCCTTTTGCTGGAGATGATTATCAAATTGTATTTTCCATAGCAGAAAAAAATAAGGATTCTCTTTTAAAATTAGCTGAAAAATCAAATATTTTAATCACTGAAATTGGTTATGTTTCACGTGGAAACTCAGTTAAATTATTAAATTGTGATAATGAAAAATTACCTAAAAACAGGGGATATAAGCATTTTAAGGATTAATTTTTTCATTTAATAAGGTAAAAATATCTTGCTTCACTGCTATTTTCTCTTGAAAAAAATGCTCAAATGCAGGCTGGGCTTGATATATTAGCATTCCTAGACCTGTTATTATTTTATGATTATTTTCTTTAGCATCACTTAAAAATTTGGTTATTTCTGGTTTATAAACAATATCATAACAAATTTTTTGCTCTTTTAATTTAGAAAAATCTATTTCTAAGTTATTTTTATTATTTAGTCCCATAGATGAGGCGTTAATAACTATATCCACCGCTTGTAACACCTCCCCCAACTCACTTACATCGCTTGCAACTACCTGATTTTTAAAGATTTGTTGATAAAACAAAGCCTTTTCATAAGTTCTATTAATTAAATATATTTTATTATTTTTTTCGTTTAAAAGACCATGTAAAATTGCTTTTCCTGCTCCTCCTATGCCTATTAAAGCTATTTTTTTATCTTCTAATTTTAAGCTTGCTTGCTTTTCAAAAGATTTTTTAAAGCCTTGATAATCTGTATTAGTTGCATAAATTTTATTATTTTTTTTATATAGGCAATTAATAGCTTCTAATTTTTTAGTTGTTTCATCTATAATAGCAAAATTCTTAACTATATGATATGCGCTTTCTTTGTGAGGAATGGTTATATTTATTCCTGTTATTTCTTTTTCACTAAAAGATAATAAATATTGCTCAAGCTCATTTTTTCTTATATTTATTGCTTCATATTTTCCTTTTATATTTTTTTCTTTCAGCCAATAATTATGTATTATTGGAGATAAGCTATGTTCTATGGGATCTCCTATTACTCCTGCTTTTATAACTTCCATTTTTTTGATTTTTTATTATTTTTTTTATGTTTTCTTTTTTTATTAATTTTGCTTTTGAGAAAATCCTTATAACTTAATAGTTTTTTGCCATTGATAGCATTAAATAAATTTTCTAGATAATTAGTTATGATTTTTAATCTTTTACCAAAATCTTTTTCTTTCTTTAGATTTTTTTCTACCTCTATTTGTAAATCTTCAGCAAGCTTTATTTTAACTAGCTTATTTTGCTGAGATTTATTGAGAATATTATTAATTTTAGTTATCTCTGTGTTTTTTTTCATCTAGTTTTTGAATTATTGCGGCCGCTGTTTCTTCAATTGATTTTTTGCTTACATCTATTATTGGCCAATTATTTCTAAGGTAGAGCTTTTTCGCTTCTTTTATTTCTTTATCAACATTTTCATAGCTTATATATTCATTATTATCTTTTATTTCCTGATTTAATAGTCTGATTCTGCTTTTTCTTATATTTATTAAGGATTCTGAATTAATTGTTAAGCCTATAATTAATGTGTTTTTTAATTTATTTATAATATCTGGCATTTCTACACCATCTATAAATGGTATATTTGCCGCTTTATATCCTCTATGAGATAGATAGACACATGTTGGAGATTTTGAAGTTCTTGATGGTCCAACTAATATTATCTCGGCATTTTCTAATTCATTTACTCTTCTGCCATCATCATGATTAATGGTAAAATTTATTGCCTCTATTCTATTAAAATAATCCTGATCTAAGACATATTGTCTTCCAGGTTTATTAATTATATTTTGCCCTATATATTTTGAAAAGCTTGAAATTATGCTGTCTAGGGCTGGAATACACATTATTTTTTCTTTTTTACATTCAAGTAATAATAAATCTAATAATTCTTGATTTAATATGGTATATAATACTATGCCTGGGTATTTTTTTATTTTTTCTATAGAATCTAAAATTTTACTTTTAGTTCTAACAAGTGACCACATATATTCTTCATATTCGACATTTTTAAATTGTGACATAACCGCTCTTGATATTGCTCCTAGCGTTTCCCCTGTAGAATCTGAAATGAGGTGAATATTAATTTTCTTCATAAATTGTTAATAAATTGTTGATAAGTTCTTATATTTTTATAATTTCTTTTTTTTGTTACTAGTTATTAACATTTTATCAAAAAAAATATCTTTTTAGCAAAAATTTTGTTAAATTTCTTAAAAGCTAGCTTTTTACTTCTAAAACCAGCGGTATATTTGTTTATAAATTGTTGATAACTATGTTAAAAAGCCTAAAATAACTTTAATCTTATTAATTATATAAATGTATAAATTAAATAATATTATATATAATAAAAATTCTTTTATCTGGATTATGAGACAAGCAGGTAGATATTTACCTGAATATTTAAAAACCAGAGAAGAAGCAGGAGATTTTTTAAATTTATGTTATAATCCTGAATTAGCCTGTGAAGTAACTATTCAACCTATTACTAGATTTAACTTTGATGCAGCAATTATTTTTTCTGATATTTTGGTTGTTTTAGATGCTTTAGATATAGAAGTTAAATTTATAAAAGGAAAAGGGCCTGTTTTAAAAGGAGATTTAAAAAAATTTTCCGAGATTGAATTATCTTCCATTGAAGAAAGAATTAATGAGAAATTACAAAATATCTATAAAGCCATTTCTCTAGTTAGAAAAGAGCTTGATGCTGATAAATCCTTAATAGGCTTTAGTGCTGCATTTTTTACACTTTTTGTTTATCTAATTGAGCAGGCTTCAAGTAAGGATTATGCAAAAGCAAAGATTTTTTCTTATAATCATCCTGAAGAATTTTTAAAAATAAAAAAAATTTTGATAAAAGCCATTTCAGTTCATTTAAAAAATCAAATCGCAGCAGGATGTGATGTAATTAAGATTTTTGATAGTTGGGCAGGTGTGGTAGCTGAAGATAAAATAAATAGCTTTATTATCGATCCTACAGCTGAAATTTTAGAAAATTTAAAAGGAGAAAAGGTTAAAAAAATATGTTTTCCAAAAAATATTAGAAAAAACTTAGATAAATTTTGTGAATTAGATTTTGATGTTTTGGCCTTGGATTTTAATTTTGATATTAAAAAAGCTGAAGATATCTATCAAAAATATGGAAAAATTACTCAAGGAAATATGGATCCTTCATTTTTGTTGGCAAATGATCAAAATATCATAAAAAATGAAATAGATAAAATTAGAAACGCTACTAAAAATATTCCTCACATATTTAATTTAGGTCATGGTGTTCTTCCACAAACCCCGGTTAAAAATATGGAGTTTTTAGTTGAATATTACCGCAAGAGTTTTTCTTAAATCAACGTAATAAATTAATGTTTTTTTCATAATCTTGCGGATTTCCAGTAAAAATTGCAGATCCAGCTACAAAGACATTTGCTCCAGCATTTTTTACTGAGTTAATGGTGTCTTTATTGATTCCGCCATCTACTTGGAGATCTATATTAAGATTGTTTTTAGTGACTTTTTCACGAATATTTTCAATTTTCTTTAATTGTGAAGAAATAAATTTCTGGCCACCAAAGCCTGGATTTACAGTCATTACTAGGATTAGATCAATTTTTTCTAATATGTAATCTAGGATATTTTCGTTTGTGGAGGGAACAAGGCTGATTCCTACTTTTTTGCCAGTTTTTTTAATTAATTCAATTGATCTATCAAGATGAATGGTACTTTCTGCATGAATTGTAATAATATCAGCTCCGCTTTTAGCAAAATCTTCAATAAAATTATCAGGATTATTTATCATTAAATGAACATCAAAAGTTTTATTGCTGTATTTTCTAATAGATTTCACAATATCTGCGCCTATTGTAATATTTGGTACAAAATTTCCATCCATGATATCAATGTGAATATAATCTGCACCAGCTTGATCTATAGCCGTTATTTCTTCCCCTAATTTTGCGAAATCAGCTGAAAGAATGGAAGGGGCAATTTTTGAATGTAAAGACATGTTGAAAAATAGAGTTAGTTATATATCTTATTTTACAGAAAAAAAATCTTTTGTAAATTATTGGTAAAAATTATGACTTTAATAGCATCAACTGCTCATGCTGCAGATAATAATCAAAATGTTCAAGCAAATCCTATTGCAGGCATTTTTCCTATAATTATTATTTTTGCTATTTTTTACTTTTTAGTAATTATGCCACAGCAAAAGAAATTAAAAAAACATAAGGAGCTAATTAATAACCTTAAAAAAGGAGATGTTGTTCTTACAAATGGAGGAGTTTACGGAAAAATTAATAAAGTTACAGAAAATAACTTCGAACTTATTATTGCACAGGGCACAATAATTCAAATTGCTAAAGAAGCTGTTGCTAATGTTTTAGATATAAAATTTTCTCCAATTTCTTCTGATGAGAAAAAAGATAATAAAACATCAAAAGCTCGTAAAAAATAATGCTTTCTATTCCTAAGTGGAAAATCCTATTAGCATTAATAGCATCAATTTATGCAATAATATTATTAGCTCAAAATTTTAGTGAAAAACAAGATATAAAAAAAATTAATCTAGGGTTAGATCTAAGAGGAGGTGCTTATTTATTGCTAGAAATTAATCATGAATCTTATTTTCAAGAAAAAATAGAAATATTAAAAGATGAAATTAGAGAAAAATTAAGATCATCTCAAGTTAGTTATGCGAATTTAAAAATTAATAATAATAAAATTAATTTTTCTTTAACTGAAAAAAATATAAATCTTCATAAAATATTTGCAGATATTATAAATGACATAACCATAAAACAAAATTCAAATAATATTGTTATTTCTTATGCAGAATCTTTTATAAAAGAGCAAAAAACAGCAATATTAGAGCAATCTTTGGAGGTTGTAAGAAGAAGAGTTGATGAAACTGGAACAACTGAGCCTCTAATTCAACCGCAGGGATTAAATAGGATTATTTTACAAGTTCCAGGTATAGAAAATCCTGAAATTTTAAAAAGGGTGTTAGGCAGAACAGCAAAAATGAGTTTTCATTTACTGCACAGGGAAAAACCAATTGTAAATGATTTATTTTTTGTACCTTCTGGCTATATGATAACACCAGATCATAAAGAAAATATTTATTATTTAGTTAAGGATAAGCAGGATTTATCAGGTGATATGCTAACTGATGCAAGAGTTAACATGCAACAGGGAATGCCTCAGATAAATTTTAAATTTGATGCATTAGGTGCAAGAAAATTTGCAGAAATTACTAGTGCAAATGTTGGTGTAAGATTAGGTATCATATTAGATAATGAAATAATAAGCGCTCCAAATATTAGAGAGCCAATTATTGGTGGGGCGGGCGTTATAAATGGAAGCTATACTGTAGAAGAAGCAAATGAGCTTGCTTTATTACTTAGATCAGGATCTCTGCCTGCACCGTTAAGCATAATTGAAGAAAGAACTGTTGGTCCATCACTTGGGAGTGATTCTATTAAATCAGGGAAAGAAGCTATCATAATAGCTTTTATGTTAGTTTTAGCTTTGATGTTAATATTATATAGAAGATTTGGCTTATTTGCTTTTATAGCTTTAATAATGAATGTAGTTTTTATTTTTTCTGTTTTAACTATGTTTGGAGCAACTCTAACTTTGCCTGGTATGGCTGGAATTGTTTTAACAATTGGAATGGCTGTTGATACTAATGTTTTGATATTTGAGCGTATTCGGGAAGAATCAAGAAGCGATAAATCTATTTATGCAATTATTGATCATGGCTTTAAAAATGCTTTTAAAACAGTTTTAGATTCAAATTTAACTAGTTTAATTATTGCTTTGATATTATTTAATCTTGGTTCAGGGCCCATTAAAGGATTTGCAGTTACTTTATCTGTTGGGATATTAGCTTCGATGTTTTCTGCAATATTTTTAACTAAATTATTTATTTATTCTTGGGTTTTATATTTTAAACCAAAGAAAATTAGCGTTTAAAAATTTCTTTATCTAGCTCTTTTAGTTCATCAAGATATTTTTTAGCAATATAATCCGTACCATTTTTGGAATAGCTTCCATATTTATTTCTTGATGAATCTTTTTTATTGCCATAGCTATTAGTAGAATAATTTCTATTAGATGGTGTTTTTGTAGGTTCTTTTGCACCATTGTCATAATATTTTTTATTATTATATAAACCTATGGATTTCTGATTTCTGCTTTTTTCTATATATTGATCTTTTTGATAATATCTAGGTGAGCGATAAAATTTTCTTTTTGTGCTGTAATAACTAAGATTTTTTTCTCTATTTCTATAGTCATCATAATAATAATCTCTTTGTTGAAGCTTATAATTTCTAGCGTTTAACCTTCTATCTTCTTCTAATTCATAATTATCAATAGCTTCTATGTTTTTATTAGGTCTTATCTCAATTGATGGTGTGGCAGCCCTTATTTTACAATCTTTGGCGATTCTTAAATTTTGTAATTGTGTAATATCCTCTTCTCTTTTGTCATCAATTGCTCTAATTAATATGGCATCATATAAAAAGGGTATAACAAATATATAAGAGAGCTTTAACTTTTTATTTTGTTTTGACTTTTCTTGTTCTTTTGTAAGTGAGTCTATTTTTTGTAATATTGTATTACAATCTAAGCGAAAGTTATTTTTGGAAAAGCGATAGTCATTTGTATTATGACATGATATTAATAATAATATTAGCAGATAAATAAAATATATTTTTACGCTCTTTATGCCCATAAAACCCTAATAAATTTTTCCAAATTATAGCTTATTTTTGCATTCAGGTCAAATTAAATGATTAAATATTATGAATTTAGCCAATCCAGAGCTTTTTGGTTTATTTTGGCGGGGATTGTAATAATTATAGGTGTTTTATAAGGGTGATATTTTTCAATTAATTTTTCAATTAATTCAGAATTTTCTTGTTTGCTTTTTATAATTAGCTTGATTTCTTGGCTATTATTTATTTGATTATTATCAAAATAAATTGAGTCAGATTTTGAGAGATTGCAGCAATTGCTAAGTTTTTTCTCAATTATTAATTTAGCACAAATATGGGCTGATTTTTTATTAGGAAAACAGCAATAAATTAGATCTATCTTCATTATTAACAATTCTCAATTATGTAGTTTTTTACTATTTCTTTAAATTCTCCTGCTATATTATCTCCTCTTAAGGTACAATATTTTCTGCCTGCAATATAAACAGGTGCTGCGTTATTCTCGCCAGTTCCAGGTAAGCTTATACCAATATCTGCATGTTTGCTTTCTCCAGGCCCATTAACTATACAACCCATAACAGCAATATTTAGTTCTTTAGCTTTTTTATGTTTTTTTTGTAAAATTTTTACGTCTTTTTCAATAAATAATTCTATTTCTTCTGCTAGTTTTTGAAAATGGGTGCTAGTTGTTCTTCCGCATCCAGGGCAGGATGTAACTTCAGCTTTGAATTTTCTTAATCCCAGAGTTTGTAATATATATTTACATGTTTCTATTTCTTTTGTTCTTGATTCATCAAGTTTTGGTGTAAGTGATGCTCTGATTGTGTCTCCAATACCTTGATGTAATAATATGGCGAAAGCTTGACTAGTTGCAATAACGGCTTTTTGACCTATTCCTGCTTCTGTAAGGCCTAAATGTAATGGATAATTACATTTTTTGGCTAGTTTTTGATATATTTCTACCAGATCATTTAATTTGCTAACTTTACAAGAAATTATTATTTTATCTTTCTTTAAGCCTATATCTATGGCTTTTTCTGCGCTTGTTAGGGCAGATTTAATAAGGGCGTTTTGAAGAATTATATTAATTGGTTTTGGCTGTTTTAGCTTGTTATTTTTATCAATTAAATTTTTGGCAATTATTTGATCTAAACTACCCCAATTTACTCCTATTCTTACTGGTTTATCGTGTTTTATTGCTTGTTCTATCATCATTTCAAATTGAGTGTCTCTTTTGTCTGCAAAACCAACATTTCCAGGGTTTATTCGATATTTATCAAGGGCTTTTGCCATTTCTTGATAGTTTTTTAGCAAATTATGACCATTATAATGAAAATCTCCAACCAATGGAATTGAGTAGTTTTTTTTAAGTAATGCTTCTTTTATTTCTGGTACAGATTGAGCTGCTTTTTCGTCATTTACAGTTATTCTTACAATTTCAGAGCCAGCATCTGCAAGCTCGATTATTTGGTTTACTGTAGCTTTGATATTTTCTGTTGCTGTATTAGTCATGGATTGGATAGCAATGGGTGAATTGCCTCCAATGGAAATATTACCAATTTTTACTTTATGAGTTTTGTGTCTTTTTAGCATTTTTTGCTAGTAATTTTAGCTCTCTATAGTAGATTCCATCACTTAAAACTCAAGAATTTACTAGGTATTAGATGAAGTTTACACTTAATTGGTTAAAAGAATATATAGATCTAAATCTTAATTTAGAGCAATTAATAGAAAAATTAACAGAAATAGGTTTAGAGGTAGAGGAAGTTACAGATAAGGCGGCTAGCTATGACTTATTTAAAACCGTAAAGATTTTAGAGGTAAAAAAACATCCTAATGCTGACAAATTAAATATATGTAAAATCAAAACAGAAAATGAAGAGCTAGAAATTGTTTGTGGCGCTAATAATGTCAGAGAAAATATGATTACGGTCTTTGCTCCAGTTGGAAGTGTTATACCTGCTAATAATATGCTAGTAAAAAAAGCAAAAATAAGAGATGTTGCATCTAATGGGATGTTGTGTTCGGCCTATGAATTAGCTTTAGCTGATGATCATGAAGGAATTATGGATTTAGCATCTGATATTAAGATTGGTAGCAAAATAGCAGATATATTAGGTTTTTCTGATGTGATAATTGAAATAGCTATAACTCCAAATAGAGGTGATTGTTTGGGTGTTTATGGAATTGCTAGAGATTTAGCTGCTTGTGGTGCTGGAAAGTTAAAAATAGAAGATAAAAAAACAAAAATAGGTAAAAAATTTAAGTCTAATTTTAAATTAAATATCAGCTCTGATGCAGTTAGAGAATTTAACTTGCTTGAAATTAAAAATATAAAAAACTCAGCTTCGCCTGATTGGCTTAAAAATAGATTAGAAAATATAGGAATTAAGAGCAAAAATTTTATAGTTGATATTACAAATTATATGAGCTTTGCCTATTCGCAACCAATGCATGCTTATGATTTAGATAAGCTTAAAGACAAGAATAT
>JADHLN010000037.1 GCA_016780625.1 Rickettsiales bacterium | reverse complement strand
AGGAAAAAAAGCAGGTGGAGCAGCAAGGAGATCACCAACCCCACCTGAAGCAGGAGTAAGCGATGATCGAGTTATGAATTTAGATACATTTCAAGCTGAATTAGAAGCAAAGCAAGCTTTGATAAATGAAGAATTTAGAGTAGTGCAAGAAGAAAATGCAAAAATTGCGAATAGATTGATATTGATGCAACCTCTAAATGTCAATGCAGTCTCTAATCAAAGTGTGGCGGAAGAACTTGCAGCTTTCGAAGCAGAATCAGACCCACCAAGCCCAAGTCAAGATTCACGAGCAGCAGAATTAGCAGCACAACAACAATCAGCAGCAGTTAGAGCAGCTAGGATTACATCAGCAAGCCCAAATCCACCAGGAGCAGGGAGTGCAGCAGCAGGTGGAGATGCAGTTAGAGCAGCTGTGAGGAACTCAGCAAGAGCAAGTTCACCAGGATCAGAATCATCCAGAACAGAATCAGCAGCAGATTCATTGCTTGCAGAACAAGCAGATGAAATAGAAGCACGAGCAGCTGGGAGGAGCCCAGCAAGGGCAAGTTCACCAGGAGGAGCATTGCCACAAAAAAAAGAAGAGCAAAGCACAAAAGGTCTAAGAACAATAATTGCGCAAGATCCATCAGGACTAACAATGCCTTTTCGGCCAATCTCACCAGTTCAACAAAGAGCAGGAGATTCACCAAGAAAAAAGATAAACGAGAGGAGCAAAGGAGGATTAAGCGTTTTAGCAACACCACAGCCTAAGACGATGGGGGTACCAGAACCTTCATATGCAATAGAAGCAGGAGCAGCTGGGAGGAGCCCAGCAAGAGCAAGTTCACCAGGAGGCAGCAGAAATGCAATAGAAGCACGAGCAACAACTCCTCCCCAAAGGACAAATTCACTAGGAGGCGCATTGCCACAACCAGGAGCAGGAGGCGGAGGAGGACCATTATCAAATCCACCAGGAGCAGGAGGAGATTCACCAGCAATGAGACGTCAAACACGATATGAAGTAATAGAGAGTATAAATGAAAAACAGATATATTTCTTAATAAATATTGCTAAAGGCCTTCAAGGAAAAAATAAAGAAGAAGTTACTACATTATTAACTGAAATTGCAAATAAGAAACCAGAACTATACCAACAGGTTTTAAGGGATGATGATGAATTAGGCCCTGCTTATTCAAAGCATTTTATTGACGAATTCTATAAGGATGAGAATAGTCAAAGTACTCAATTTATTGAAGCTTTAATTGCTGATAATAATGAACTAAGAGTAATTAAAACAATATTTAGTACCATAAAAACTCGTCAACAACCTATCGTTCACAGAGATGGTCCTGATCAAGGTGCATCAGATGAACAAGGAAGGGCATGGACTAATTGTATTTTCGGAGGAGGAGCAAGATCAAATCCAACAAAAGCAACAAGTACACTAGAAGGCGATGATATAAGTATAGCAAGCAGTACAAGTTCTGGAGCAGAACATAATCCTGGAAGAGTATAATTACAGATTTATTTTTTTAAATAAAATATC
The DNA here is from genome assembly GCA_016780625.1 of Rickettsiales bacterium. Lineage (GTDB taxonomy): Bacteria > Pseudomonadota > Alphaproteobacteria > Rickettsiales > JABIRX01 > JADHLN01. The sequence goes on along the minus strand of JADHLN010000037.1, from coordinate 7,300 downwards.
TATTTTATTTATAATATCTGCAGACATTTGAATTTCTTCACCCCATTCTCTATTTGTTTCTGTGCCAATTTTATCTGTTGCATCAAAGCCAATTTTAGCGCCTAAGCCAGATTCTTTTGAAGCAAAATCTAAATAATCAATGGGGGTGTTTTCAATTATTGTTACATCTCTTGCAAAATCCATTTTAGTGGAAACAGCCCACATAACCTCCTTCCAATCTCTAATATTTATATTAGCATCTAAAACTATAATAAATTTACAATATAAAAATTGTCTTAAATAACTCCAAATGCCAAACATAATTCTCTTTGCCTGACCCGGATAAGATTTTTTGATAGAAACAATAGCAATACGGTAAGAGCATCCTTCTGGAGGTAACCAAAAATCAGCTATTTCTGGAAATTGTTGTTTTAAAATAGGGTTAAAAATCTCATTAAAAGCCTCACCTAAAACGCTTGGCTCATCTGGAGGTTTGCCAGTGTAAGTTGTAAGATATATTGGATCTTTACGCATAGTAATTGCTGTTAATTCAAAAGCAGGAAATTTCTCAACTGAATTATAATAGCCAGTATGGTCACCATATGGCCCTTCATCTAAATATTCATCTAAACTAACATAACCTTCTAATATAATTTCAGCATTAGCTGGCACTTTCAAAGGAATGGTTTTGCACTTAACCAATTCGGTTGCTTTATCACGTAACAAGGCTGCAAATTTATATTCAGATAAATTATCCGGAACAGGCGCAACCGCAGCTAAAATAGTAGCTGGATCAGAGCCAAGAACAGCTGCCGCCGGAAATTTAGCTTCTTTTTTACTATCTTTAAAACGCTGATATTGTTGCGCTCCACCCCTATGTTTTAACCAACGCATAATTAATTTATTTTTGCTAAATTGCTGCATTCTATATATGCCCAAATTAAAATCATCCTCCTTAGCATCCTTATCAGGGCCTTTTGTTACAATTAAAGGCCAAGTTATTAAAGGTGCAGGTTCATTTGGCCAGCAAGTTTGAATAGGTAATTCATCAAGATCTATATCCTCTCCTGTAAATATTACTTCTTGGCAAGGTGCGTTTTTTACTGTTTTTGGCTTCATTTTTAACATTTTTTTAGCTAGAGGTAACATTTCTATGCCTTCCTTAATTGAAGCAGGAGGAATAGGTTGGCGCAATGTTGCTAAATAAGTGCCAATTTTTTCCAAATCAGTTACTTTGCTGTTTAAACCAAGAGCAATTCTGTCAACTGAACCAAATAAATTTGCCAAAACCTTAATGTTATTTTTTTTGCCCTTATGAATAATATTTTCAAATAAAATAGCAGGGCCATTTTTAGCAATTAATCTTTTTTGGATTTCTGTAATTTCCAATTCGCTATTAATAGGCTCTTTAATTTTTTTTAGTTGCTGATTTTTTTCTAAAAATTTAATAAAGTCCCTAAGTGAAGAAAAGCTCATATATAATTTGTAAAATTTTTTATAAAATAGCCAAATTCAATATTAAAACAAGATCTTTATAAAGATTATCATGATCTGTTATATATTTTTAGGAAAAGCCCTACTTGAAAATTAAATTAGGTCTATTATAGCTTAAATTGAATGATCTAATTATAAAAAATGAAAAAATATTTCCTACTTCTCTTAATAATTTCTTGTAATGCTAACCAAAAATTTGACAATGCCACTAAGCAAATAGCTCCAGTAATTGCTCCTAAAAAAGAAGATTTAAATTTAGCAAAAAAAGTTAAATTTGAAAATAAAATAAATTTTGCCTTTGATTCTAGCCACTTAAATAAAGAATCACAAAAAATCCTTACTAATAATATAATCTGGTTAGAGCAAAACCCTAAAGAGCAATTATTAATTGAAGGTCACTGTGACGTAACTGGTACAAAAGAATATAATCTTGCTTTAGGCGAAAGAAGAGGTTATTCCGTAAAGAAGTTCTTAACTGATGCAGGTATAAAAGCAAAGAGGATTAAAGTTGTAAGCTATGGTGAAGAAAAGCCAGTTGCTCTTGGCACAACTGAAAAAGCGCATCAGAAAAACAGAAGAGCTGAATTTATTATCAAATAATCAAAGATTTTTGGCGCTTTTTATAAATAATGTTTAAATATCTTGTTACCTTACTAATTTTTTGTACTAGCTCTTCTTTAATTGCTGCAGAAAAAGCCGAAACAGCAAAAATTGATGCCGTCAATAATAATGTAAATGAAGAATCATTACAATATTATGAAATGCTTAAATTAGAAACAAAATTAGATAATTTACGCATAGAAATTATTGAGTTAAAAGAACAAATTTCAAAACTAGACATAATTCAGGCACAATTAATTAATAAAATTAATAATATTGCTCCTAAAGAAGATGAAGCATTTTTAAAAGCTCATTTAGAAGATAATTTAGATGAGTTTAAATATGCCTATGAAATGATGCAAAGCGGTAAATTTGATACAGCTAGGAGAGCCTTTCAGCTCTTTATAGAAAAATATCCTGAAGATATAAAAATAGGAGAAACTTATTTTTGGCTAGGTGAAGTTGCCTACAAAGCGAAAGATTATAATGAAGCCTCTAAAAATTATCTTATCTCATATAGAGATTATCAAGATAATCCAAGAAGAAATGATGCATTATTTAAATTATCTATAGTATTAACTATTTTAGAAAAGAAATCTGAGGCATGTTCTGGTTTTGACATATTAATCAATAATGTAAATGGCGTCTCAGAAAATATAAGACAAAAAGCAATTAAAGAATCAAACACTAATAATTGCCCTTAATTTCTATGCATATATCAGAAAAATTTGCTAATTCTTTTCACAAGAATTTCATCAACTTACCTAAAAAAATTTTAATAGCTATTTCAGGTGGTTCAGACTCAATGGCATTATGTTATTTAGCAAAAGAATTTGCTGAAAAAAACAATATTGAATTATTTGCTTTAACAATTGACCATCAAGCAAGAGAAGGGTCTTCTTTAGAGGCAAAAAAATTAAATGAAATTTTAAAAAAAGATAATATCAAACATGAGATTAAAAAATGGCAGTCAGATAATATAGAGCAAAATTTTGAAGCAAGAGCAAGAGAAGCAAGATATAATATTTTTTGTAAATATGCTAAAGAACATAATATAAATTTGCTAATTACTGCACATCATCAAGATGATATTATTGAAAATTTCTTTATTAGATTATCAAGAGGAAGCGGCATTGATGGTTTAGCTAGCATTGCTACAAAAAGAAATCTAGATGGTAATTTAACATTATTTAGGCCTTTATTAAAAATAAAAAAAACTGAATTAGTTAATTATTTAACAGAAAATAATAAAATTTGGTTTGAAGATGAAACAAATAAAAACCCCAAATATTTAAGAAATAATATCAGAAATTTATTAACAAAAATAGAAGATAAAGAATTAATAGAAAAAAGAATTATTCAATCTTCAGAGCATTTTAACAGAGCAAAAGATTTTCTCATTCAACATACAGAAATAATTTTTAAAGAAAAATGTCAAATTAATAAGAGTGAAATTAAAATATCTTTAACTGAATTTTGCAATTTACATTCTGAAATTGCCTATCGTATTTTAATCAAAATTTTTAATTTATTAGGAGATAAAAATTATAAGCCACGTTTTAATAAATTAGATGATCTTTATAAAAAAATTATCAATAAAGAAATAACTAAAATAAATTTTGCCCACACATTTATTAAAATAAAATCAAACTATTTATTATTTAGCAAAGAGCCTAAATTATAATAATTTTATTATAGCATTACATAATTTCTCTATGTCTTTTTTGGCAATATTAAGAGGTGGCATTAGATAAATTACATTAGAAAAAGGGCGTAGCCAAACTCCTAAATTTATAAAATCTTCTCTTAATTTTAGCGTTTCAGACCAGCTAATTTTTTTTAATTCAATAACAGCAACCGCACCCAAAATTCTTACTTCTTGCACATTATTATTTTTATTAAGATTTTTTAAATATTTTTTAAATAGCTTCTCAAGCTGTAAGGAATATGCAGCATAATTATATTTTTTAAATAATTCTAAAGAAGCATTAGCAGCAGAGCAAGCCAAGGCATTTCCCATAAAAGTTGGGCCATGCATTAATGCTTTATCCAGAGAATCATCTAAAAATTCATTAAAAATTTTACTCTTAGTAATTGTGGCAGCCAAAGTAACAAAACCTCCTGTTAAAGCTTTTCCTAAAATCAAAATATCAGGAGTTATTTTGCTGTGATGATATGCAAATCTTTTACCAGTACGATAAAATCCAACTGCACATTCATCAAAAATTAATAAAATATTATATTTACGACATAATCTTGCTATTTTATCTAACATGTCAGGCTTATGAAAAACCATGCCCCCAGCGCATTGGATTAAAGGTTCCATAATTAATGCAGCTGCCTTGGCAGAATTTTTGCTAAGAAATTTTTCAAATATTAGTAAGTCAGAAGAGCTTTGCGGAAATTTGCAAATTAATTCTTTTGGTAAGTAATCTTTAAATTTTTTATGCATGCCATTTTTAGGATCAGACAAACTCATACCAGCCATAGTATCTCCATGATAGGAATTTTCAAATGCAATAATTTTCGGGCGTTTTATTCCTTGATTTAAGAAATATTGCACGGCAATTTTAAGGGCAACTTCTACTGCGGTTGAGCCAGAATCTGAGAAAAAAACTTTTTCTAATTTATCTTCCAAACTTGGCTTATTGCTATTAATAAAATCCACTAAATTTTCAGCTAAATTATAAGCTGGTTTATTTGCTAATCCTGCCAACATAATATGAGGCATTTTTTTTAATTGAGCCGCCATTTTTTTTTGAATATAAGGATGATTATATCCATGGCTAACACTCCACCAAGAAGAAATGCCATCTATTAATTTGCGACCATCTTCTAGATAAATATAGCTTGCTTTAGTTTTTTTTACAGCAAGAGGTAGTTTACAATTTTGCATTTGAGTATATGGTAGCCACATATTTGCAAAACCGGATTTGAGCCAATCATTCATAATAATTAATGCGTAAATTAAAAGACTCTAATAACCAAAAATCGCTTAAAAATCAAATTTGGCAGAAAAAAAACTTTAATGTAAGTTTAAAAACAACAATAAAAGAGAATTTTAACGCCTCTAATTTAGTTGCTGAATTATTAGCAATGCGTTTTGATAATTTAGCTGAAATAAGAAATTACGTTACTCCAACTATCAAAAATAACATGGAGGACCCCTATAATTTAAATTATTTAGAAGAAATCACAGCAATAATTATAAAGGCCATTAATAGTAATAAAAAAATAGCAATATTTGGTGATTATGATGTTGATGGAGCTACTTCTTCTGCTTTATTAAAAAATTATTTTAAAGCATTAAATATAGAAAGCAGAATTTATATACCTGATCGTATAGAAGAGGGGTATGGACCTAATACTAATGCCTTTAAAATATTAAAAGCAGAAAATTATGATTTAGTAATTACAGTAGATTGTGGTGCAACTGCATTTGAGCCTATTTTAGAGGGCAAGAAAATGGGCTTAGAAATAATAGTAATTGACCATCATTTAGCAAGTGGCATTAAACCAGAGGCTTTGGCAATTATAAATCCTAATCAAGATGATGATAAAAGTAATTATGGTTATTTATGTGCAGCGGGAGTGTGTTTTTTAGTTTTGGTTGCTTTACAAAGAAAGTTAAAAGAAGCAGGTTTTTTTCACAGAAAAAAAGAGCCCAATTTATTAGATTTTTTAGATATTGTGGCCCTGGGTACAGTTTGTGATGTTGTGCCTTTAATTAAATTAAATAGGGCTTTTGTTGCAGCTGGTTTAAAAAAAATGCGCAATAACCCTTCAATAGGTATAAAGGCTCTAGCTGCATCAGCCTCTTTAGATTTAAAAGAAATTGAGTCATATCATTTAGGTTTTATTTTAGGGCCAAGAATTAATGCAGGGGGCAGAGTAGGTGAAGCAAGTTTAGGAGCAAAATTACTCAGTGAAATAAATTTAGAAAAATCTTATGAGATTGCCGCAAAATTAGAAATTCATAATCAAGAAAGAAAAGCCATTGAAATGCAGGTAGAGAAAGAGGCTCTTGCGATGATTGAAAAAAATAAATTAGCAGAAAATTCTATCATAATTTGCCATAATCTTGAATATAATTATTGGCATCCTGGCGTTATTGGAATTGTAGCAGCCAGAATCAAAGAAAAATATAATTTACCAACAGCTGTAATTAGTTTTGATAATAAAATAGGTAAAGCCTCTGCGCGCTCAATTAATGGTGTAGATTTAGGCAGAGCAATTATCAAAGCAAGGGAGAATAATTATTTACAAAATGGAGGCGGGCATGAAATGGCAGCAGGCTTTACTGTAACTTCAGAAAATCTGGAAGAATTTAGCAATTATATCAATAAATTATTAAAAGAAGAAACTGAGCAAGCTCTTAAAAATCAAATAATAGAATATGATTATGATTTTGCAGTTTCTGCGCTTAATTTAAATTTATTACAAGAAATAAAAATTTTAGCACCATATGGAGCTCATAATTCTGAACCTAAATTTAAATTATCAAATTGTGTAATAATTTATAAAAAAATATTAGCTGAAAAACATTTAAAATTAACTATTGCCGATGCTGCTTCAGGTTTATATGGCTCTAAAATAGATGCTATATTATGGAAAGCTAAAGATAGCTTATTATTAGACTATATAAATAAAAATCCCCAAGCTAATTATTCCTTTTTAGGATCACTACAAATCAATAAATGGCAAGATAGAGAAAATCTACAATTTATTATTGAAGATATAAAAGCAGAATAATATTAGACATTGTTAGCTAATTTTTAATTTTAATAATATTTTAATTGAAGCCATTGCCAAGAATCCTAAAAATGATTCATTAGGCTTATCAAACCTCATTACAACTCTTTTATTTTCTTTGATTTTGCCAAAGAAAATTTCTATGTTTCTTCTTATTTGATATATCTTTTTGTCGTAAATAATTTTTGTCTTTCTATTTTTTCTTCCTGCTATAACAGGAATATTATATCTAGAAACAAAGTTCTTTCTGTTCATCACTATCATAACCTTTATCTTCAACAACGTAACAGCCATAAACATCTTCTGTTAAATCATTGGCTTTAGTGATATCGGCGACATTGCTACCAGATAGCAATCCTCAACTATATACCCATCAGCAGTAATGGATAAATGAAATTTTATGGTCATTCCTGAAACTGACCTTCCTCTGCTTTGGAAGTTTTTTTTAACCACCACCATGTCTATGATATTTTAT
>JADHLN010000036.1 GCA_016780625.1 Rickettsiales bacterium | reverse complement strand
GCATTTTTTTTATTTTTTTAGCTAAAACATCAATAAATTGATTATAGAATTTATTATTATCATATTCTGCAGCAATATCTAGGGCTCTTTTCCTATTCTTATCTTGTAAATTAACATCAGCTCCTGCTTTTATTAATGCCTTTACAGTTTCAGTATAACCATTTTTAGCTGCAGCTAATAATTCAATATCTATTTCTTTCACAACCTACCTGTAATAAAGTTTCCGTAAGTATTATATCACAAAAATAGTCTTAAGAGAAGGAGGTTATTTATTTAGCAGTTTTTTAGCATTATCTTCATCTTACTAGCTAAAGTTTTCACTAATTTAGAGCTTAAATAGTTGGATGTTATATGCTACGATCTTGTGTAGTGGTGTTATTTTTTTCTGCAGTAACTTTTGCAGCATGTGGACCAGCATTCTTTTGCAAAGCATTGAGAGCTCCATTAACTGCATCGAGATGTTTTGGTGGTATTGTATCATCAGCTATGCCCAGTGATAGCTTATAGAAGATTATCTCTCTTATCTCTTGTATACCAATAAGACTTTGTACCAAAGATTTTGCTCCTAACCTATGATGAGTTGCCATTGCAACAGTCAAGCCATTAGCTTTAGTTTTTTTTATTATGTTTTGAGCTAAAGCATTAATAAATTCGCCATAGAATTGATCATCTGTTTTAGCAATATCTAGAGGTGTTGAAAACCTGTCTGTTAATTTAACATCAGCTCCTGCTTCTATTAATTTTTGTACAATTTCAGTATTCTTATTTTCAGCTGCAAAGTGTAAGGGTGTTCTTGTAAATGCATTTTGTGTATCAACATTAGCTCCTGCTTTTATTAATGATTTTACAATTTCAGTATGACACTTTTTAGCTGCATTTAATAAATTTTGATTTAATTCAGCTTGTTTTTCTTCTGGTGTCATAATTTTTCTCATAATAATTTTTGTGTAAGCATTATATCACAAAAATAGTCTTAGGAGAAGGGGGTTGTTTATTTAGCAGTTTTTTAGCATTATCTCTTAATTCTCCAGTAGGAGAAACATATCTATATAAAGTTTGTTTTGTATTCTTACCTGCTCCTTATATAGATCAGATATTTTGGTATCTTTGTTTTGCATAGCTGTGTTAGAATCTCAATCTAACATTTAAACTCACGGCTAACTTTTAGGATTCAGATTTTGATAAGAAACTTAAAGATAATATCTTATAGGCCAATTTTGCAGCTAAAAAATCATAGGAATGAAAATTCTTTATTGGAGAAAGCTCATTAATATCAGCTCCAACAATATTAGAGCTTTTTGCTGCTTTGGAAATAATCTCTATTGCATCATCCCAGAATAATCCTCCAGGTTCTGGAGTACCAGTTGCAGGCATAAGACTAGAATCAAAAGCATCAAGATCAAAGGTTAGATAAACAGGTTTATCTTTAATATGAGATATTATTTCATCAATATGCCAATTCTTTTTATCTTTAGCAAAATAAATATGAATTCTGTTTTTCTTTCTGATGTGAAATTCTTATCTGATATGCTTCCTAATTTCATCTTGAGATTTTTTCCATCAAGGTCAATTGAAGTTATTGCTATCTTTTTTGTGCGCAGAATTTTTGATTTTGTTGTAATAACTGTGCAATTAACCCCTGAAATGTCCAATGCTTTTTTAGCCTTTAGAAAATATAGGAAATTTATTTAGTTTGTAACTCAAATGTGAGTAGCTGTGAGTACTTCATAGTACTCCTACGTAATGGCGGATGGGGTGGGATTCGAACCCACGATACGGTCGCCCGTATGCCAGTTTTCAAGACTGGTGCCTTCAACCGCTCGGCCACCCATCCAATTTTTGACTATAGCTTTAAAATATAAGCTATTTTAAGAGAGATGTATTTTATAATAATTTTTTTGTAGATCTCAAGAATTTTATTTATTAAGCTGCATAAATTAATAAAAATATCTATAGATTGTTGTGACTAAAGCTAATAATCACTATAAATTAAACATAAGAACCTTGGCTTTCACTGTGGTGTTGTCGCTTTCATTAGTAATTTTGAAAACTTATGGTTGGTTGCAAACAGATTCTCTTAGCATATTAACATCTTTGCTTGATTCATCCTTGGATGTTATCGTATCATTATTAAATGCTTGTGCGGTATTATATGCTGTGAAACCTGCTGATTCCGAGCATCGTTTTGGTCATAATTCAATTGAGGATATTGTTGGTTTAATTCAAGCTACTTTTATTGGTGCTTCTGGTTTGTTTATTTTATTTGAAGCAGCTTTTAGAATATCTACTCCTACAGAAGTTTTAAATACTGGCCTTGGCATAAAAATAATGATTTTATCCATTTTTACTACATTGCTTATAGTATTATATCAATCTGTTACTTATCGTAAAACTAAATCAATTGTTTTGCAGGCAGATTTATTACATTATTTATCAGATTTTTTGGTTAATTTGGCAATTATTGCTTCGCTTTATTTACATAATAAATATGCCCAACTAGATACAATTATAGCCTCTATTATTGCTTTTTATATAATTAGTGCTGCTATTAAATTAGGTAGAAGAGCCTTTAACAATTTAATGGATAAGCAATTAGGTGAAGAGGATATAAAAAAAATAAAAGCAATTATTAAAAAAAACAAAGATATTTTGGGATATCATGCTTTAAAAACTAGAAGATCTGGAAGTAAAAAATTTATACAATTACATATTGATCTTAAAGCTAGTTTAAACTTAGAAAAAGCTCATGAAATTGCTGATAAATTAGAAAGAGATCTTATGAAAATATCTCCAGATACAGAGGTAATAGTTCATACAGATCCAGTTAAATAAGAGGAATATTATGGATCAAATTGCAAATAGAAATTTTGTTTTAGAAGTGGTTAAAGCTGTTGAAGCAGGTATTTTTAAGCAAATTAATGGCAGGATAGTTTACTCTCCTCTTAAATTGCTAATTAAGTTATTAATTAAGGCAAACCCTGATTTAATGGAGCAAATAAGGATGAGAGTTGCTAGTGATTTAGAATTTAAATTTAGTGAAATAGCTAATTATCAATTAGAGTTTTTTTTAAAAGATGGGGCTTTAACAGAACATGGTAAAAAAGCATTACAAATTTCATATAATATTGGCATTTTCTTAATGAAGGATAAATTAACAGTAAAAATTGCTTTTAAAATTTTAAAAGATCCTGATTTAAGAGAGGAATATTATAGCTTTTTATTAAATTCTGTAACTAATTCAGTAGCAGCTATTGTTACAGATAACATTTTAACATAAGGTAAAGCCTAAATAATTATTCATTAAAAACTTTACATCATTTTGATTAAAGCATAAAATTTAATTGTGTTTTACACTATAACGATAAACGCTTTTTGTAATAGATATTTTGGACCCGGGGGCGGTACCCGGCACCTCCACCATAAAATTAAGGGGGTGACATAGTTTCGACAGGATATTGAAAGAATTAGTTTTCGTTCAGGCTGACTAGCCTGGTTGGCAATAGCCAATAAATCATCAATTTTATAATTGCAAACGATAATTTTGCAGTGGCTGCGAATGATAATTTCGCAGTTGAGTATGCAGCTGCAGCTTAAATTTAGTCAATTGACGATTTAAGCACTAGTTGCATAAATGCGGTTTTGGGGGTGCCGAGCAACAGAAACCTCCTTTTAAATTATTAAAATGCTTCAAAAATAGATAATTTAAGTTTATAAATATTTGAAAATTGTTAATTAGAGCAAAAACCTCATGTCAAGTAACCAAGCAAAAATAGCAGAGATAGAAGAATTAAAAGCCAAGCAAGAAACTACAAAAAGAGCTATAAGCCCTGGGTTGGAAGAGGTGATTTATGATTCATTTAAAGTGTTGGATCATGGTTTTGTTCGAGTTATTGATTATATGGGCAATGATTCTGCAATTGTACAGGCAGCAAGAGTTTCTTATGGTTCTGGAACAAAGCAATTACGTCAAGATCAAGGTTTGATTAATTATTTAGTTAGACACAGACATACAACCCCTCTTGAAATGTGTGAGATAAAATTTCATATTAAATTACCAATATTTATTGCTAGACAATGGATAAGACATAGAACGGCAAATGTTAATGAATATTCGGCTAGATATTCAATATTAGCTAAAGAATTTTACATTCCAAATAGAGAAAATTTAGCAGCGCAATCTAAGATTAATAATCAGGGCAGAGGAGATGTTTTAAATGATGAGGAGGCTAATAAGGTTTTGCAATTATTAAAGCAAGATTCAGAGCAAACTTATGCTCATTATGAAGAAATGTTAAATTTAGATCCTGAGGGAAATATCTTGGATGAAAATAAAGATGGTTTAGCAAGAGAATTAGCTCGTATGAATCTAACTCTTAATTATTATACTGAATGGTATTGGAAGATTGATTTACATAATTTATTACATTTTCTTTATTTGAGAGTTGATAATCATGCTCAATATGAAATTAGAGAATATGCTAAAACTATGTTAAAAATGGTTGAGGAATGGGTGCCTCTTACTTATAAGGCTTTTATGGATTATAGGCATGATGCTGTGGAGCTTTCAGGCAAGATGGTAAATGCTTTGAAAAGAATTCTTAAAAATGAAAAGGTGACTGAAGAATCATCTGGAATGTCAAAAAGAGAATGGATAGAATTTTGTAATAAATTTGATATTAAAAATTAGCTTGCGAATTGTTCTTTATGAATTTATCTTGCTAAATATTAAGAGATGAATAAGTGAAAAAACTAGCTATAATAATTCTACCTTTATGTTTAATTTCATGTATTGAAACCGTTGCTGTTGCTGGTCTTGGTAGCGCTTATTTGGTCACAAGAAATAAGCCAGTTAAAGATAGTTTTAAAGATACAAAAATTACGGCTGAAATTGCTCAGCATATTAATGTTTTTAAAAATAAATTTGCTCTAAGAAATATTTCTTTCAATGTATATCAAGGTAGAGTTTTGCTTACAGGTAATAGCAACAACAAAAAACTTCTTGATCAAATCATAAAAGATATTTGGAAAATTAAGGGAGTGAAAGAAGTAATGAATGAAACTGAAATTAAGACAAAGCCATCTCGAAATGTTCTTTATGATCATTTATTGGCAAGTCAAATAAAAACCAGATTATTTTTAAATGAACAAATAAAATCTTTAGATATCAATGTTGAGGTATATGATAAAAAAGCTTATTTAATAGGTAATTTGCCATCTGATAAAAAAATAAGAATTGCAGCTAATATTGCTGCCAGAGTAAAGGGAGTAAAGTCAGTTATTTCTTACCTTAGAAAAGCTAATAATGTTTCATAGTTATATGCCTACTGCTTTATTAGAGGCAAAAAAAGCATTAAAAAAAAATGAAATTCCTATTGGAGCTATAATTGTAAATCCTGCTACTAAAGAAATAATAGCTAAGAGTCATAATTTAACTAAAACTAATAATAACCCCTTAGCTCATGCTGAAATAAACGCCATTCAAGATGCATGTAGTAAATTGCAGCAATTTCGTTTGGATGGTTTTGATCTATATACAAGTTTAGAGCCATGTGCAATGTGTGCAGCTGCAATTGCAGCAGCTAGAATAAAAAGGCTTTATTTTGCTCTTAAAGATGATAAATATGGAGCTGTTATTAGTAATTTAGATTTTTTTAATTCAAGTGCTTGCCATCACAAAGTAGATTATTATTATGGATTTAATGAGATGGAAGCAAAAGAATTATTGCAAGAATTTTTTCAAAAAAAGAGAAAAAGTTAATTATGTTTAGATCGATAACTATATTCTTAATATTTTTATTTTTTAATAATATTGCCTGGGGTAAAGATATACCTGCATATATTGAGTCACAAGATCAATCAACATCAACTAATTATAAAGAAATAAGACCAATTAAAAAAAGAAAGACGCAAGAAAAAAAATATAGCCAGGAAAGTTTTGCTAGAGATAACAAAGACGATAAAAAATTTATTTTATCAGAATATTTAAATGCTATGGAAGAAAAGCGGGAAATTAATATTGGTAAAGAAGCAATTGAAGAAGCGATTTTGGAATTTAAGCAAGTACCAGGTGTAGAATTTGATCCTTCACATTATTATAACACTGTAAGTTTAAAAGCTCAGCTTAGACTTAAATGCCCTGTTACTCCTTCTTTAAAAAATATGCCAGCTAGCAAGCCAGCAGTTTTTTCCTTGTCAAATAACTTAAGAAGGGCAAGTAAATCTCCTTATATTGCTTCAGGAGATATAATTTATGTGCAAGGAACAGTTAGAGATGTTAATTGTACTCCAGTTCCTAATGCTATAGTTAAATTATGGCAAACTGATGCTTATGGGGATTATGATAATCAAGAAGCTGAATTTTTAGGTTCTGCAACTGCTGTTGCTGATAATTTGGGTAATTTTTCTTTTATTACAATTTTACCTAAAGAATATATGCCTAAATTTATTTATGAGAGCTTTTTAGCTCCGCATTTAAATTTGCATATTTCTCATAGTTCATTTCCTAATTTATTAACGAGAATATATTTTCCAGAGCATATTTTAAATGATGCAGATGCTGAGTTAAACTCCTTAGATCCTTTTTCAAAAGATTTGTTAATATCTGAATTAGTTCCTGTAAATATGAATAATTTAAATGAAGGGTTTTTTATGTTTTTTGATGTAACACTAGACGGTGTATCTAGATATAGGAGCTTGTAAAAATCAGATTAGCTCTTTTAGTTCATCTAAGTAATTCATCGGTAATTTCAGACCTTCCTTCCAGAAATTTTTATTGCTAGCATCTAAGCCAAAAGGAGCAAGCAGTTCTTTATGGTGAAGTGTTCCTCCTGCAGATAGGGCATTAAGATATTTAGCTTCAAAGTTTTTTAATCCTGATTTATAGGTTAAATATAGAGAATTTACTAATAAATTACCAAATGCATAAGCATAAACATAAAATGGTGAGTGAATAAAATGTGGTATATAAGACCAGAAATATTTATATTCAGCATGGAATTTAATTGCTGGCCCTAGGCTATCTTTTTGAGTTTTTAGCCAAATTTCGTTGATTTCATTAATATTTATTTCTGCAGTTTTCCTTTTATGGTGAATTTGATATTCAAAATCATAAAAAGCTATTTGCCTAACTATAGTATTTAGAGAATCTTCTATTTTATTAATGAGTAAGAATTTTTTTTCTTCTTTGGTTTTAGATTTTTCTAATAATGATTCAAAAACTAATTGTTCACCAAAGATTGATGCTGTTTCTGCTAATGTTAAGGGAGTATCAGCCATTAATGCTCCTTGTTTTCTGCTTAAATATTGATGAACGCCATGACCCAATTCATGAGCCAATGTCATGACATCGCGAATTTTTCCTTGATAATTTAGCATAATATAAGGATGAGTTGAGGGTGCTGATGGATGGGAAAAAGCTCCAGAATCTTTTCCTTTTCTTGGAGGAACATCAATCCAATTATTTTTAAAAAATAATTCTGCTATTTCAGCCATTTCATTAGAAAAATTAGCATAGGCTGCAAGAACTATTTTTTGAGCTTCTTTGTAATTAATTTCTTTTTCTTTTAAATTGCTTAAAGGAGCATTTCTATCCCAATAATCTATTTGTTTGGAGCCAAATAATTGCGCCTTGATTTTGTAATATTGATGCGAAAAATTTTTATAATTTTCTTTAACTGAGCAATATAATGACTCAATAACTTCATCTTCAATAAAATTACTGACATTTCTTGCTTTAACTGGATGTTCATAATTTCTAATTTCATCCTCTATTGCTTTATCTTTGGCAAGAATATTAGTAATAAAAGCAAATATTTTTATGTTGGTTTTTAATGTTTTGCCAATTGATTTTGCTGCTTTTTTTCTTTCTTCCTGATTATTACTAGATAATAAATTAAAAATTTCAGCGGCGCTTAGATTTTTAGTGCCATATTTAAATTCTAGACCTGCCATTGTTTCATCGAATAATCTTGACCAAGCTTGGTTTGATGTTTGATGTTTTTTGTGAAGTATTTCCTCAATATTTCTAGATTTTTGATATTTTTTGCTGCTACGAATATCTGTAATAAAAGGTTTATATTTATTTAAATTTTTATCTGCTAATAATTTATTTAAATTTTTTTCTTCTAAATTTGCTATTTCTAAGGGGAAGAAAATAATTTTTTCGCTAATTATGTTAAGTTTTTCTGAAATATTTTGGTAAAATCCCGCTTTATCATTATTTAGCATATCTGTTACAAAATACAGATAGGCGTAGGTTGCTATTTTAATTTCAAGGTCACTTATTTTTTCGTAATTTTTAACTGCTAAAAACAATTCTTTGCCATTAAGATCTTTGATTTTATTTAAATAATTTTTATGGAATAAATTAGTTTCTGTGCTTAAAAAATTAAGATCTTTTGCTAATTGAGGATCATTATTATTTAAATATAAGTCTTTTAGATTCCAAGCTGGTAACATAGTTTTAGTCGTAAGTTAATATGATATTGATGCTATATTATTATTTTATATTTGTAAAAGATTAAGGATTATGATATTATATATAGATAATTTAGTTGAAAGAGTTAGATATGAGAAAATATATACTAAATATACGAAGTTTTTTTGTTTCAGGTCGTAGTAATAAAGTTGGTCCTTCTAGGGCAGATATGCTAACGCAACAACAAGAGGCAAAAAGGCTTTTGGAGCAACAAGAGCAAATTAGGCGTTTGGAGCAAGAATAGGCAAAAAGGCTTCTGCAACAGAAATGGGCACAAGAAATTCTAGAGCAACAAGCAATGCTGGAGCAACAAGAGGAAATGAGGCTTAGGAAACAGTCACGGGCAGAACAAACTTCAGAGGATCCAGCAATGCAGGAGCAAAAAAAGGTAAGTGCGATCAAAAATATGGAAGAAAATGATGCACTACGGCCTCCATTATTAGAAGTGGAAAATTCATTTGCTATGAAAGTGTTAGAAACAATAAGTAAAAACAATTTGAGTCTTGATAGATCTAATTAAAATAATTTTTCTTTAATAATGAAATAAAAATGTTATTTAGTTATTTTTATTTTATTAGATGGAAATTTTAGAACTTTTTACTCAAAATATTACCTCTCCTCCTATTTTATTTTTTGTAGTTGGAGTAATAGCTGGTTTTTTAAAATCTGATCTTAAT